>NZ_JAAFKF010000021.1 GCF_013299175.1 Sphaerotilus sp. | reverse complement strand
GACAACGTGTCGATCACGGTCAAGCTGATCGCCCCGATCGCCATGGAAGAAGGTCTGCGCTTCGCCATCCGTGAAGGCGGTCGCACCGTCGGCGCCGGCGTCGTCGGCAAGATCATCGCCTGAGCTTCGCCAAACGCATCAATCAGGCCGCAGGGGCATAGCTCAATTGGCAGAGCGTCGGTCTCCAAAACCGAAGGTTGGGGGTTCGATTCCCTCTGCCCCTGCCAAATCTAATCGCTGACAAGCGATCAAGATTTGTTGCCTGATCGGCAGCCCGCAGGACGTATAGCGCCCTGGCGGGCTTTCCTGCTCATGGGTCTTGGTGGTTTTTGGCCCGATGGTTGTGGTCTGTCCACCCCTGAACCAAGTGAATGTGATGAACGCTCCCCAAGTCGAAACTGTTTCCACCAACGCTGACAAGACCCGGCTCATTGCTTCGGGTTTGCTGCTGCTTGGGGGGTTGGTGGCGTTCTATCTGCTCTCGGCGCAAGGGTCTTATGCCCAGTGGGCGGCCTTGCTGCTGCTGCTGGGTGGTGCTGTTGCCGTGTTCTTTGCTTCTGAATCCGGCAAGGCGCTGATCGCCTACGGTCGCGAGTCGGTGAAAGAGTTTTACAAAGTTGTCTGGCCGACCCGCAAGGAAGCGGGCCAGATGACGGGCTATGTCTTCGCCTTTGTCGTGGTCATGGCCCTGTTCCTGTGGATGACCGACAAGACCCTGGAGTGGGTGTTGTATGACCTGATCCTCGGCTGGAAACGCTGATCGCGGTGTGACGCTGTACAACAAGGGTTCAAGATGAGCGATATCCAGTCCACTTCTCCTGCTGCTGTGGCCATGCGCTGGTATGTTGTCCATGCGTATTCGGGCATGGAAAAAGCCGTGGAGCGCAATCTGCGTGAGCGCATCGATCGTTCGGGCATGCAGGCCAAGTTTGGCCGCATCTTGGTACCGACCGAAGAAGTGGTCGAGATGAAAAATGGCAAGAAATCGGTCACTGAGCGCCGTTTCTTTCCGGGTTATGTGCTGGTCGAGATGGTCATGGACGACGAGTCCTGGCACTTGGTCAAGAACACCAGCAAAGTCACCGGCTTCGTTGGTGGTGCCAAAAACCGTCCTTCGCCGATCTCCGAGGACGAGGTCATGAAGATCGTGACCCAGATGCAGGAAGGTACCGAGAAGCCCCGTCCGAAGGTGGAATGGGTAGTCGGTGAAGTCGTTCGGGTCAAGGATGGTCCGTTCACCGATTTCAACGGTGCCATCGAAGACGTCAATTACGACAAGAACAAGATGCGGGTGTCCGTCACGATCTTTGGTCGTGCGACACCAGTGGAACTCGACTTTCACCAAGTCGAGAAAGTCTGACGCTTCACGGCGGCGGATCGGGTGGCGGGTGCATGGTGTACCCGCGTATCTCACATGACGAGGAGCCTGCTTCAGTGGCGGGCGCTTGAACTCGAGGAGCCATCATGGCAAAGAAAATCGTCGGCTTCATCAAGCTGCAAGTTCCGGCAGGCAAGGCCAATCCTTCGCCCCCGATCGGCCCCGCTCTCGGTCAGCGCGGTCTGAACATCATGGAGTTCTGCAAGGCGTTCAACGCACAGACGCAGCAGGGCTTCGAAATCGGCATGAAGCTGCCGGTGGTCATCACCGCCTTCGCCGACAAGTCGTTCACCTTCATCATCAAGAGCCCGCCGGCCACGGCCCTCCTGAAGAAGGCTGCCAAGATCGAACGTGGCTCGGCCCGTCCGCATCTTGACAAGGTCGGCAAGCTGAACCGTGCCCAACTGGAAGAGATCGCCAAGATCAAGGTCAAGGATCTGACGGCTGCCAATCTGGACGCCGCTGTCAAGACCATCGCGGGCTCGGCCCGTTCGATGGGCATCAACGTGGAAGGGGTCTGACCATGGCAAAGCTGACGAAGCGCGAAAAAGCGTTGCAGGGCAAGATCGAGACGACCAAGCTGTACCCGATCGACGATGCACTGGGCCTGCTGAAGGCTTGCGCGACTGCCAAGTTCGATGAATCCATCGACGTGGCCGTGCAGCTTGGTGTGGATGCCAAGAAGTCGGACCAAGTGGTGCGTGGCGCCGTCGTGATGCCCAACGGCACCGGCAAGGTCAAGCGCGTCGCCGTGTTCACGCAAGGCGCCAAGGCTGACGAAGCCCGTGCTGCTGGCGCGGACGTGGTCGGCATGGACGACCTGGCGGCTGAAGTCCGGGCTGGCAACATCAACTTCGACGTGGTGATCGCCTCGCCGGACGCGATGCGCGTGGTCGGTCAACTGGGCCAGATCCTCGGCCCGCGCGGCCTGATGCCTAACCCGAAGGTCGGCACCGTGACCGCTGACGTGGCCACCGCCGTGCGCAACGCCAAGGCCGGTCAGGTCCAGTTCCGCGTCGACAAGGGCGGCATCATCCACGGCACCATCGGTCGCCGCTCGTTCGAAGACGGCAAGCTCAAGGGCAACCTGCAAGCGCTGCTGGACGCGCTGAACAAGGCCAAGCCGGCATCGAGCAAGGGCGTTTACCTGCGCAAGGTTGCCGTCTCGTCGACGATGGGCGTGGGCGTCCGCGTGGACATCGCCAGCGTCACCGCCGGCATGGGCACCAGCCAGAACTGATCTGATCGCAAGATCCGGAGCCTGCGCGAGTCTGGCGCAGGCACTCCGCAAGCATTTGGTGGGCTGAACGGTGCAAGCCGCTCAGGTCATCGAAGACCGCTGGCGAGACGCTCCCCGGAACTCCGGTGCGGGTGGCTCTTAATTGGCGAGGTCCGGATTCCGATCCGGCCAGAACCGGCCAGCGCAGATGGCGTACCCGCCGCAAAGGTTGACCCCGTGGTGACACGGGCTCCTGAACGGCAAGGTCGCTGAACCCGGTGTGCCCTGAGCGTGCAAGCGCGACGGGCATGTTTTAAGGAGTGGACCTTGAGTCTCAATCGCAACGAGAAAGCAGCCGTTGTCGAGGAAGTGATCGCCCAGGCGGCGAAATCACAGACCTTGACCGTGGCCGAGTACCGTGGCCTCACCGTCGCTCATCTGGATGCTCTGCGCAAGACCGCGCGCGAAAAGGGTGTGTATCTTCACGTGCTGAAGAACACCCTGGCCCGCCGCGCTGTTGCCGGAACGCCGTTTGAGGTCGCCGAGAGCCTGTTCGTCGGACCGCTGATCTATGGCTTCTCTGAAGATGCCGTGGCAGCCGCGAAGGTCGTTTCCGACTTCGCCAAGACGAACGACAAGCTGGTCATCAAGGGCGGTGCCTACGGTGGCAAGGTGCTGGACGTCGAAGGCGTCAAGGCGCTGGCCAACGTGCCCAGCAAGGAAGTCCTGCTGGCGCAACTGCTGGGCCTGCTGCAAAGCCCGATGTCCGGTCTGGCCCGTGTGCTGGCCGAAGTGGCCAAGCAGCGTGATGTCGTCGCCGAAGCGCCTGTCGCTGAAGCCGCGGCTGCTGAAGAAGCGCCCGCCGCCTGATCCCTGGTCACACGACCTGTTTTCTCGAATTCACTGTATTTAGGAGCCCCAAATGGCATTCGATCAAGAAAAATTCCTGTCCGACCTGGACGGCATGACCGTTCTGGAACTCAACACCCTGGTCAAGGCGGTTGAAGTCAAGTTTGGCGTGTCGGCTGCCGCCATGGCGGTCGCCGGTGGCGGCGGTGGTGCTGCTGCTGCTGCGGTCGTTGAAGAGAAGACCGAATTCAACGTCGTGCTGCTCGCAGCCGGCGCTCAAAAGGTGCAGGTCATCAAGGCCGTGCGCGAACTGACGGGCCTCGGCCTGAAGGAAGCCAAGGACCTGGTGGACGGCGCCCCGAAGAACGTCAAGGAAGCCATCCCCAAGGCCGACGCAGACGCCGCTGTCAAGAAGCTGGTCGACGCTGGCGCCCAAGCCGAAGTCAAGTAATTCAGCGTGCGCCACAAGCGCATCTGAATCACAGCAGGCTGGTCCGACAGGGCCAGCCTTTTTGTGCTTCTCTTGGGATTGCGGGTTAATCCTTAGAGATCACCTGAAAAAGCCGTCCGGGGTATTCTGGAAGGCTTTTTCAAGTGTTCTCTGAACCGACTGCAGAGAACCGGTTTGGTCGGACCAGGGTGCAATGCCCTGGTTGTCCGCCAGCGGCTGGTAGTGGCCAGCCACCAAGCTTCAGGCGCAAGGCCTGGTGCCAGTCGTCCCGATTTTCGGCCGAATGAACTGCTGCCTTGGCCTGGCGGCGGACTTCGACACGGAGTGATTGATGGCGCAAGCAACCCCCTATAGCTACACCGAGCGCAAGCGAATCCGCAAGAGCTTCGGCAAGCGCGCGAGCGTGCTGAACGTTCCCTATCTGCTCACCATGCAGAAGGACAGCTACGTCGCTTTCCTGCAAAAGGATGTCCCCCCGCTGAAACGCAAACCAGAAGGTTTGCAAGCCGCGTTCCTCTCGGCGTTCCCGATTGTTTCGCACAACGGGTTCGTGGAGATGAAGTTCCTCGAATTCAACATTGCCAAGCCGCCGTTCGACGTGCGCGAGTGTCAGCAGCGTGGTCTCACGTTCGCTGCCGCCGTGCGGGCGCGCTTGCAGATGATCATCTACGACCGCGAGAACTCGACCAACCAGTCGAAGGTGGTCAAGGAGATCAAGGAGCAAGAGGTCTACATGGGCGAAGTACCGCTCATGACGGACTACGGCTCGTTCATCGTCAACGGCACGGAGCGCGTCATCGTGTCGCAGCTCCACCGTTCGCCCGGCGTGTTCTTCGAGCACGACAAGGGCAAGACCCACTCGTCCGGCAAGCTGCTGTTCTCGGCGCGGATCATTCCGTACCGTGGCTCGTGGCTCGACTACGAGTTCGACCCGAAGGACATCCTGTTCTTCCGCGTGGACCGCCGCCGCAAGATGCCGGTCACGATCCTGCTCAAGGCCATCGGCCTGAACCCCGAGCAGATCCTCGCGCACTTCTTCGACTTCGACAATTTCCGCCTGATGGACTCGGGCGCGCAGCTCGAATTCGTGGCGGATCGTCTGAAGGGTGAAATCGCCCGCTTCGACATCACCGACAAGAACGGTGTCGTCGTCGTCGAGAAGGACAAGCGGATCACCGCGAAGCACCTGCGCCAGATCACCGCGTCCGAGACGCAGTTCATCAGCGTGCCGGAAGACTTCCTGGTGGGCCGTGTCATCGCCCGCAACATGGTCGATGCCGACACCGGCGAGATCGTGGCGAAGGCGAACGAGGAAGTCACCGAAACGCTGCTGAAGAAGCTGCGCTCGGCCGGCATCCGCGACGTGCAGTGCCTGTTCACCAACGAGCTGAACCAGGGCGCCTTCATCAGCCAGACCCTGGCGGCCGATGAAACCGCGGACCAGCTCGCTGCCCGTGTCGCCATCTACCGCATGATGCGTCCCGGCGAGCCGCCGACGGAAGACGCGGTCGAAGCGTTGTTCCACCGCCTGTTCTACAGCGGTGACACCTACGACCTGTCGCGCGTGGGTCGCATGAAGTTCAACGCCCGCGTGGGCCGCGATGGCTCCGAAGGTCCGATGACGCTGACCAACGAGGACATCCTTGACGTGGTCAAGATCCTCGTGGACCTGCGCAACGGCAATGGCGAAGTGGACGACATCGACCACCTCGGCAACCGCCGCGTGCGCTGCGTGGGCGAACTGGCCGAAAACCAGTACCGCTCGGGCCTCGCCCGGATCGAGAAGGCCGTCAAGGAACGCCTCGGCCAGGCCGAGACCGAAGCCCTGATGCCGCACGACCTGATCAACTCCAAGCCGATTTCCGCGGCGCTCAAGGAGTTCTTCGGGGCGTCGCAGCTCTCGCAGTTCATGGACCAGACCAACCCCCTGTCGGAGATCACGCACAAGCGCCGTGTCTCCGCCCTGGGCCCGGGCGGTCTGACCCGCGAGCGCGCCGGCTTCGAAGTCCGCGACGTGCATCCGACGCACTACGGCCGTGTCTGCCCGATCGAGACGCCGGAAGGCCCGAACATCGGCCTGATCAACTCGCTGGCCCTGTTCGCACGGCTGAACGAGTACGGCTTCCTGGAAACGCCGTACCGGCGCGTCAAGGACGGCATCGCCTCCCTGCAGATCGACTACCTGTCGGCCATCGAGGAAGGCAAGTACATCATCGCGCAGGCCAACGCCTCGCTCGACGAGAACAACCGCCTGTCCGACGAGCTGGTCTCGGCCCGTGAAAAGGGTGACTCGGTCCTGACCGGTCCGGAGCGCATCCAGTACATGGACGTGGCCCCGACGCAGATCGTGTCGGTCGCCGCTTCGCTCGTGCCTTTCCTGGAGCACGACGACGCGAACCGCGCACTGATGGGCGCCAACATGCAGCGTCAGGCTGTGCCGACCCTGCGTCCTGAAAAGGCGCTGGTCGGCACGGGCGTCGAGCGTGTGGCGGCGGTGGACTCGGGCACCGTCGTGACGGCACGCCGTGGCGGCATCGTGGACTACGTGGACACCAACCGCATCGTGATCCGCGTGAACGACGCGGAAACGGTGGCCGGTGAAGTCGGCGTCGACATCTACAACCTGATCAAGTACCACCGCTCGAACCAGAACACCAACATCCACCAGCGTCCCATCGTCAGCCGCGGCCATCTGGTCGGCTGTGGCGACGTGATCGCGGACGGTGCATCGACCGACCTGGGCGAACTCGCCCTGGGTCAGAACATGCTGGTCGCGTTCATGCCGTGGAACGGCTACAACTTCGAAGATTCGATCCTGATCTCCGAACGCGTGGTGGCCGAAGACCGCTACACCTCGATCCACATCGAGGAACTGGTGGTCATGGCGCGTGACACGAAGCTCGGGCCTGAGGACATCACCCGCGACATCCCGAACCTGTCCGAGGCGCAACTGTCGCGTCTGGACGAGTCCGGCATCGTCTACGTGGGCGCCGAAGTGAACCCGGGCGACGTGCTGGTCGGCAAGGTCACGCCGAAGGGCGAGACCACGCTGACGCCGGAAGAGAAGCTGCTGCGCGCGATCTTCGGCGAGAAGGCGTCCGACGTGAAGGACACCTCGCTGCGCGTGGACCAGGGCACGATGGGCACCGTCATCGACGTGCAGGTCTTCACCCGCGAAGGCATCCAGCGCGACAAGCGCGCCCAGCAGATCATCGACGACGAGCTGAAGCGTTTCCGCCTGGACCTGAACGACCAGCTCCGCATCGTCGAGGCCGACGCCTTCGACCGGATCGAGAAGCTGCTGACCGGCAAGGTCGCCAACGGTGGTCCGCGCAAGATCGCCAAGGGCACGGTCATCGACAAGGCCTACCTGACCGAGGTCGAGAAGTACCACTGGTTCGACATCCGCCCGGCGGAAGACGAAGCGGCCAACCAGCTCGAATCGATCAAGAACTCGCTGGAGCAGACGCGCCACAGCTTCGACCTGATGTTCGAAGAGAAGCGCAAGAAGCTCACGCAGGGCGACGAGCTGCCCGCTGGCGTGCTGAAGATGGTCAAGGTGTACCTGGCCGTCAAGCGCCGCCTGCAGCCGGGTGACAAGATGGCCGGCCGCCACGGCAACAAGGGTGTCGTGTCCAAGATCGTCCCGATCGAAGACATGCCCTACATGGCCGACGGTACCCCCGCCGACATCGTGCTCAACCCGCTCGGCGTGCCGTCGCGGATGAACGTGGGTCAGGTGCTGGAAGTCCACCTGGGCTGGGCCGGCAAGGGCATTGGCCAGCGCATCGGCGACATGCTGCAGCAAGAGGCCCGCGTGGCCGAGCTGCGCAAGTTCTTCGATGAGCTGTACAACCACTCCGGCGGCCGTCCGGAGCAGATCGAGGAACTGACCGATGACGAAGTCGTCGAGATGGCCCGCAACCTGACCAACGGCGTGCCATTCGCGACGCCGGTGTTCGACGGGGCGAAGGAATCCGAGATCCGCGCGATGCTCAAGCTCGCGTACCCGGACGACATCGCGGCGAAGAAGGGCCTGACCCCGACCCGCACGCAGGCTTACCTGTACGACGGCCGCACCGGCGACCAGTTCGAGCGTCCGACCACCATCGGCTACATGCACGTCCTGAAGCTGCACCACCTGGTGGACGACAAGATGCACGCCCGTTCGACCGGTCCGTACTCGCTCGTCACCCAGCAGCCGCTGGGCGGCAAGGCGCAGTTCGGCGGCCAGCGTTTCGGCGAAATGGAAGTCTGGGCGCTGGAAGCCTACGGCGCGGCTTACGTGCTGCAGGAAATGCTGACGGTCAAGTCCGACGACGTGAACGGCCGCACCAAGGTCTACGAGAGCATCGTCAAGGGTGAGCATTCGATCGAAGCCGGCATGCCGGAATCGTTCAACGTGCTGGTCAAGGAAATTCGCTCGCTCGGTATCGACATCGAGCTTGAGCGCAACTAAGGAGAAGATGCATGAAGGGATTACTCGACCTTTTCAAGCAGTTCACCCCGGATGAACACTTCGACGCGATCAAGATCGGGCTGGCCAGCCCGGAAAAGATCCGCTCGTGGTCGTTCGGCGAGGTGAAGAAGCCCGAGACGATCAACTACCGCACCTTCAAGCCGGAACGCGACGGCCTGTTCTGCGCCAAGATCTTCGGTCCCATCAAGGACTACGAGTGCCTGTGCGGCAAGTACAAGCGCCTGAAGCACCGCGGCGTGATCTGCGAGAAGTGCGGCGTCGAAGTGACGCAGACCAAGGTCCGCCGTGACCGCATGGGCCACATCGACCTGGCGGCCCCGTGTGCGCACATCTGGTTCCTGAAGTCGCTGCCGTCGCGTCTGGGCATGGTGCTCGACATGACACTGCGCGACATCGAGCGCGTGCTGTACTTCGAAGCCTATGTGGTGGTGGATTCGGGCATGACCCCGCTGAAGAAGTTCAGCATCATGTCCGAGGACGACTACGACACCAAGAAGCGCGAATACGGTGACGAGTTCACCGCGCTGATGGGCGCCGAAGGCATCAAGCAGCTGCTCGAAGAGATGGATCTCGACGTCGAGATCGAGAAGCTGCGCGGCGACATGACCGGCTCCGAGCTGAAGGTCAAGAAGAACTCCAAGCGCCTCAAGGTGATGGAAGCCTTCAAGAAGTCGGGCATCAAGCCGCACTGGATGATCATGCAGGTGCTGCCGGTGCTGCCGCCGGACCTGCGTCCGCTGGTGCCGCTGGACGGCGGTCGTTTCGCGACCTCCGACCTGAACGACCTGTACCGCCGCGTCATCAACCGCAACAACCGCCTGGCGCGTCTGCTGGAGCTGAAGGCCCCTGAAATCATCGTGCGCAACGAAAAGCGCATGCTGCAGGAAGCCGTCGACTCGCTGCTGGACAACGGCCGCCGCGGCAAGGCGATGACGGGTGCGAACAAGCGCGCGCTCAAGTCGCTGGCCGACATGATCAAGGGCAAGTCGGGTCGCTTCCGCCAGAATCTGCTGGGCAAGCGGGTGGACTACTCGGGCCGTTCGGTCATCGTGGTGGGCCCGACGCTCAAGCTGCACCAGTGCGGCCTGCCCAAGCTGATGGCGCTGGAGCTGTTCAAGCCGTTCATCTTCTCGCGCTTGGAGGCGATGGGCATTGCGTCCACGATCAAGCAGGCCAAGAAGGAAGTGGAATCGGGCACGCCGGTGGTGTGGGACATCCTTGAAGAAGTCATCAAGGAACACCCGATCATGCTGAACCGTGCGCCGACGCTGCACCGCCTGGGCATTCAAGCCTTTGAGCCGGTGCTGATCGAAGGCAAGGCGATCCAGCTCCACCCGCTCGTCTGCTCGGCCTTCAACGCCGACTTCGACGGCGACCAGATGGCCGTCCACATCCCGCTGTCGATCGAAGCGCAGATGGAAGCCCGCACGCTGATGCTGGCCTCCAACAACGTGCTGTTCCCGGCCTCGGGCGAGCCGTCGATCGTGCCGTCGCAGGACGTGGTGCTGGGTCTGTACTACGCGACCCGCGACCGCATCAATGCCAAGGGCGAAGGCATGATCTTCTCCGACACCATCGAACTCCAGCGCGCGCTGGACAACGGTGTGGTCGAGATCACCGCCAAGATCAATGTGCGCCTGACCGAGTACAGCCGCGCCTCGGCCGACGCCCCCTGGGTGCCCGAGACCAAGCTGGTGGAAACCACCGTCGGTCGCGGCCTGCTGTCCGAGATCCTGCCGAAGGGCCTGCCGTTCACCAACCTGAACAAGGCGCTCAAGAAGAAGGAAATCTCGAAGCTGATCAACACCTCGTTCCGCAAGTGCGGTCTGAAGGCGACGGTCGTGTTCGCCGACAAGCTGCTGCAGGCCGGTTTCCGGCTCGCCACGCGCGCCGGCATCTCGATCGCCATCGACGACATGCTGGTGCCGAAGGAGAAGGTCAAGCTGCTGGAGCGCGCCGAAAAGGAAGTCAAGGAAATCGAGCAGCAGTACGTCTCGGGCCTGGTGACCTCCGGCGAACGCTACAACAAGGTCGTGGACATCTGGGGCAAGACGGGTGACGAGGTGGGCAAGGTCATGATGGCCCAGCTCTCCAAGCAGAAGACCATCGACCGCCACGGCAAGGAAGTCGATCAGGAGTCGTTCAACTCCATCTACATGATGGCCGACTCGGGCGCACGGGGTTCCGCCGCCCAGATCCGACAGCTCGCCGGCATGCGCGGCCTGATGGCCAAGCCGGACGGCTCGATCATCGAGACGCCGATCACCGCGAATTTCCGCGAGGGTCTGAACGTTCTGCAGTACTTCATCTCCACCCACGGCGCCCGCAAGGGCCTGGCGGACACGGCGCTGAAGACCGCGAACTCGGGCTACCTCACGCGCCGTCTGGTGGACGTGACGCAGGATCTGGTGGTCATCGAGGACGATTGCGGCACCGACAACGGCATGGCGATGCGTGCCCTGGTCGAAGGCGGCGAAGTCATCGAAAGCTTGCGTGACCGCATCCTCGGCCGCGTCACCGCGATCGACGTGCTGCACCCCGAGACCCAGGAAGTGCTGGTCACCCGCGGCAAGATGCTCGACGAGGATCTCCTCGACGTGCTCGAATCCGTGGGCGCCGACGAAGTCAAGGTCCGCACCGCGCTGACCTGCGGCACGCGCTTCGGCATCTGCGCCAAGTGCTACGGCCGCGACCTCGGCCGCGGCGGCCTGATCAACATCGGCGAAGCGATCGGCGTGATCGCCGCGCAGTCGATCGGCGAGCCGGGCACGCAGCTCACGATGCGGACCTTCCACATCGGTGGTGCCGCGTCGCGTGCGGCCATTGCGTCGAGCGTCGAGGCCAAGTCCGAAGGCCGCATCGGCTTCAACAGCACGATGCGCTACGTGACCAACGCCAAGGGCGAGCTGGTGGTGATCTCGCGTTCCGGCGAAATCATCATCTCCGACCCGCACGGCCGCGAGCGCGAGCGCCACAAGGTGCCGTATGGCGCGACCTTGAACATCAAGGCCGACCAGCAGATCAAGGCCGGCACGATCCTGGGCAACTGGGATCCGCTGACGCGCCCGATCATCACCGAGTTCGCCGGCAAGATGCGCTTCGAGAACGTCGAAGAAGGCGTCACCGTGGCCAAGCAGGTGGACGAAGTGACGGGCCTGTCGACGCTGGTGGTCATCGACCCGAAGCGCCGCGGCTCCATCAAGGTCGTGCGTCCGCAGGTCAAGCTGCTGGACTTCGCCGGCCAGGAAGTGAAGATCCCCGGCACCGACCACTCGGTGACGATCGGCTTCCCCATCGGCTGTCTGATCCAGGTCCGCGACGGCCAGGACGTGATGCCCGGCGAGGTGCTGGCCCGCATCCCGGTCGAAGGCCAGAAGACACGCGACATCACCGGCGGTCTGCCGCGGGTGGCCGAGCTGTTCGAAGCCCGCACGCCCAAGGACAAGGGCACGCTGGCCGAGATGACCGGCACGGTGTCGTTCGGCAAGGAGACCAAGGGCAAGGTGCGCCTGCAGATCACCGACCCGGAAGGCCGTGTGTCCGAGGAACTCGTGCCCAAGGAAAAGAACATCCTGGTCCACGAAGGCCAGGTGGTCAACAAGGGCGAGTCGATCGTGGACGGCCCGGCCGATCCGCAGGACATCCTGCGCCTGCTGGGCGTCGAGGAGCTGGCGCGCTACATCGTCGACGAAGTGCAGGACGTGTACCGGCTGCAGGGCGTGAAGATCAACGACAAGCACATCGAGGTGATCGTTCGCCAGATGCTGCGTCGTGTGCAGATCGCCAACTCGGGTGACTCCACGTACATCGTCGGCGAGCAGGTCGAGCGTTCGGAGCTGTTCAACACGAACGAGCGCCTGCAACGCGAAGGCAAGCTGCCGGCGACGTATCTGGACGTGCTGCTGGGCATCACCAAGGCATCGCTGTCCACCGACTCGTTCATCTCCGCGGCGTCCTTCCAGGAAACCACCCGCGTGCTGACCGAAGCGGCCATCATGGGCAAGCGCGACGAGCTGCGTGGCCTGAAGGAAAACGTCATCGTGGGTCGCCTGATCCCGGCTGGCACGGGTCTGGCCTTCCACCAGGCGCGCAAGGCCAAGGAGTCGATGGACGACACCGAGCGCCGCGCCATCGCGATGCAGGAAGCGCAGGAAGCACTGGCGGCGGTCGATGCCGATGCCGCTTCTGGCGTCGATGTGCAGGGCTGACGCTTGACGGGATGACCTCGCACTGGCGCTGCTGGTGTGCGGTTTCCACCCCGAACACCCCGAGCTGGCTTGTCCACCTCGGGGTTTTTTACGCCCGGACACTGTTGCAAATGCTTTTGCATTAGCATGTGGGCATGGAACCCCGTGAACGCCAGACCCGCCAGCGCGACGCGCTCCTGCAAGCCCTGCAAGGCAGCGCCCGCGCGCTGACGCCGGTCGAACTGTGCGAGCTGGCGCAGCAGCAGGTCGCCACGCTGAACCTCTCCACCGTCTACCGGCAGCTCAACGCGCTGCAGGAGCTGGGCGTGGTGACACGGGTGGATCTGCCAGGGCAGTCGGCGCGCTACGAGGCCGCCTGCGAGCAACACCACCACGGCGTGGGCACGCACGGCGAGCAGGACCACCACCACCACCATTTCCACTGCACCCAGTGCGACCGCGTGTTCCCCATCCACGCCTGTCCCGGCACGATGTCCGAACTTGCGCCGCCCGGTTTCCAGGTCCAGCGCCATGACCTGACGCTGCACGGCCTGTGCGCCGACTGCGGCAGTGCCCCGGCCACAGGGAGTGCCGCATGTTGATGGCGAGCGCGGCGGTGCGGTGTGCGGGGGCGCTGGCGCTGGTGGCGCTGCTGTGGCTGGCGGTGGGCTGGGGGTTGTCGGCATGAGCGCGGCGGTGTTGACGCTCGACGGCGTGGGGGTGCGGCGCGGGGAACGCTGGGCGCTGGAAGGCGTCAGCGGCGTGATTCGGCGTGGTGCGATGACGGCCATCGTCGGCCCGAACGGCGCTGGCAAGAGCACGCTGCTCGACACGCTGGCGGGACAGATCACCCCGCAGCAAGGCCGCCTCACCCGCGCCGCCGGCGTGACCGTCGCCTACCTGCCGCAGAGTGCGCGCATCGACCGCAGCTTCCCCATCCGCGTCGGCGACGTGGTGGCGCTGGGCGCGTGGTCGCGCATCGGCCTGTGGAAGGCGCTCGGTGGCGGCCTGCGCCGCGAGGTGGCCGAGGCGCTGGTGGCGGTGGGGCTGGCGGGGTGTGAGCGCCGCGCCATCTCCGACCTGTCGGCGGGGCAGTTCCAGCGGGTGCTGTTCGCCCGGCTGATGCTGCAGAACGCCGACCTGATCCTGCTCGACGAGCCGTTCAACGCCATCGACGAAGCCACCACCGCCGACCTGCTGGCGCTCATCCACCACTGGCACGCCCAGGGCCGCAGCATCGTCGCCGTGCTGCACGACATGGCGCAGGTGCGGGCGCACTTCGACCAGACCGTGCGGCTGTCGCAGCGGGTGCTGGGCTGGGGGGCGACCGACGCGGTGCTGTCGGCCGACGAGGCCACCGCATGACGCTGCCGGGTCCGGGGGACTGGTCGGCCCTGCTGTTCCAGGGGATGTTCCAGCCCTTTGTCGAATTCGGCTTCATGCGCCGGGCGCTGGTGGCCGTGGTCGCGCTGGCGATGGGGGCGGCGCCGCTGGGCTGCCTGCTGGTGCTGCGCCGGATGAGTCTGGTGGGCGACGCGATGGCGCATGCGCTGTTGCCCGGCGCGGCGGTTGGCTACCTGATGGCCGGGCTGTCGCTCACGGCGATGAGCCTTGGGGGCTTCATCGCGGCGCTGCTGGTGGCCCTTGGCGCAGGCGCCGTGACGCGGCGCACCGGCCAGCGCGAGGACGCCAGTTTTGCTGCTTTCTACCTGATCGCGCTGGCGCTGGGCGTGCTGCTCATCTCCACCCACGGCAGCAGCATCGACCTGATCCACGTCCTGTTCGGCAGCGTGCTGGCGGTGGACGACGCGGCGCTGATCCTGGTCGCTGCCATCGCCAGCGTGACGCTGCTGGCGCTGGCACTGCTGTACCGGCCGCTGGTGGTCGAGAGCTTCGACGCGGTCTTTCTGCGCTCGGTGGGTGGCCCCGGTGCGCTGAGCCACAACGTGCTGCTGGTGCTGACGGTGGCGAACCTCGTCGGCGGCTTCCAGGCGATGGGCACGCTGATGGCGGTCGGTCTGATGATGGTGCCGGCCATCGCGGCGCGCTTCTGGGTGCGTGACCTGGGGCACCTCGCGCTGCTGGCGGCGGTGATCGCGGTGGTGTCGGGCTGGGTCGGGCTGCTGCTGTCGTTCCATGCCGAGTTGCCGTCGGGGCCGGCGATCGTGCTGGTGGCGGGTGGGTTCTACGCTGTGTCGCTGCTGTTCGGGCGACAGGATGGCTTGCTGCGGCGCCGGGCCACGCCATGACGACGCGCCGACACGGTCTGGTCGGTCTGGTCGGGGGGCTCGCCGCGGTGGCGTGGCCGCTGGCATGGGCACAGACACAGGACAGCAGCACCCGCCCGTTGCGCGTGGTCGCCAGCTTCTCGATCCTGGCCGATCTGGTCGCCAACGTCGGCGGCCCGGCGGTCGAGGTCCACGCCCTGGTCGGCCGCGACGCCGACGCCCACGTCTTCCAGCCCGCCCCCGCCGACGTGAAGCGCGTCGCGCAAGCCGACCTCGTGGTCGTCAACGGCCTGCATTACGAAGGCTGGCTGACGCGGCTGGTGCAGACCGCCGGGTTCAAGGGGCCGGTGCTGGTCTGCAGCGACGGCCTGACCCCGCGTCGCCTCGGCAGCGACACCGATCCCCACGCCTGGCAAGACCTCGCCAGCGCCCGCCACTACGTCGCCCGCATCCGCGACGCGCTGGTGCAGGCCCGCCCCGCGCAAGCCGAGGCCCTGCGGCGCCGCGCCGCCGACTACACCGCCCAGCTCGACGCCCTCGACCGCCAGACCCGCGCCGACTTCGCCGCGCTGCCCGCCGACCGCCGCCGCGTGGTCAGCACGCACGATGCGTTCGGTTATTTCGCCGCGGCCTACGGCATCGAATTCCTGGCCGCCCAACGCTGGAGCACCGACAGCGAGCCGTCCGCCGCCGACGTGGCGCGGCTCATCCGCCAGCTCCGCCAGCAGCGGGCGGCGGCGCTGTTCGCCGAGAACATCGCCGACCCGCGCCTGATGCAGCGCATCGCCAAGGAGTCGGGCGCTGTCGTCGGCGGCACGCTGTATTCCGACGCGCTGTCGGCCCCTGGCACGGCGGCCGACACCTACCTCAAGCTGTTCCGCCACAACGCGCAAACGCTGCTGGCCGGACTGAAGGGCGTGCCCCGATGAACATGCAGCCGAACACCGCGACCGCCCATAACCTGTTGCAGGTGAACGCGCTCGGCTACCGCTGGCCGGGCGCGGCGGCCGAGGCGGTGGACTTGCCGCGGCTGGCGCTGGTTGCCGGGGAATCGCTGTTCCTGCGCGGCCCGAGCGGCTGCGGCAAGAGCACGCTGCTGTCGCTGCTGGCGGGGGTGCTGGTCGCCGATCGGGGCGAGGTGGCCTTGCTGGGGCAGGACTGGCGCGGGCTGTCCGCCGCGCAGCGCGACCGGCGGCGGGCGGACCACGTCGGCTACGTCTTCCAGCAGTTCAACCTGTTGCCCTACCTCTCGGTGCTGGACAACGTGCGCCTGCCGTGCCGCTTCTCGCGGCGGCGGGCGGCGCACAGCCCGGCGGGCGAGGCCGAGCGGCTGCTGGAGCGGCTCGATCTGGACCCGGCGCTGTGGACCCGCCCCGCCGCGCAGCTCTCCGTCGGCCAGCAGCAGCGCGTGGCCTGTGCCCGTGCGCTGATCGGCCAGCCGGCGCTGGTCATCGCCGACGAGCCGACCTCCGCGCTCGACGAAGCCCTGCGCGACCGCTTCATGGCGCTGCTGCTGGGCGCGTGCCGCGCCGCGGGCAGCGCACTGGTGCTGGTCAGCCACGATGCGCGGCTGGCGGTGCATTTCGAGCGGCACTTGGACCTAGGCCACGGCCCGGACGTGAAACCCCACACCGGGAGTGCCGCATGAACGCGCTGTTGTCCCTGGCCGCCCGCAGTGCGTGGAACCGGCGCTTCGTGCTCGGGCTGGTGGTGGCGTCGATCGCGCTGTCCACCTTCTTGCTGCTGGGCATCGAGCGGGTGCGGCAGGACGTGCGGCACAACTTTGCACAGGCCGTTTCCGGGACGGACCTGATCGTCGGGCCGCGCACGGGGTCCGTGCAGTTGCTGCTGTACGCCGTCTTCCACCTCGGTGGCGGCACGCAGAACATCCGCTGGGACAGCGTGCAGGCGCTGGCGCAACAGCGGCAGGTGGCCTGGGTCGTGCCGATTTCGCTGGGTGACACGCACCGGGGCTTCCCGGTGGTCGGCACCACGGCGGACTACTTTGTCCACTTCCGCCACGGCGAACAGCAGTCGCTGGCGCTGGCGCAGGGCAGGGCGTTCACGGACGCCGCCGTGCAGGTCCACGACGCGGTGGTCGGCGCCGAGGTGGCGCGGCGGCTGGGCCTCACGCTCGGGCAGCGGCTGGTGCTGAGCCACGGTGACGGCGCCTTCGCCGACAACGACCACACCGACGATCCCTTCACCGTGGTCGGCGTGCTGCAGCCCACGGGCACGCCGGTCGATCGCTCGGTCCACATCCCGCTGGGCGGGGTCGAGTCGGTGCATGGGGACTGGGTGGCCGGGATGCGGATGCCGCACGCCCAGGGCGCCCCGGCGCAGGAGCATGACCACGACCACGACCCCCATGACCATGACCTCACGCCCCGCAGCGTCACCGCCGCGCTGGTCGGCTTGAAGAACCGCGCCGCGGTGTTTTCGGTGCAACGCTGGGTGGCGGGGTACGGCGACGAGGCGCTGATGGCCGTGCTGCCCGGCGTGGCGCTGGACGAGCTGTGGACGGTGGTCGGCGCGGGCGAGCGGGCGCTGCTGGCGGTGAGCGTGCTGGTGTCGGTGGTGAGTCTGGCGGGGCTGGTGGCGGTGATCCTGGCCGGCTTGAACGAACGCCGGCGTGAACTGGCGATCCTGCGCTCGGTGGGCGCGGGGCCGTGGCAGATGCTGGGGCTGCTGGCGGTGGAGGGCGCGCTGGTGACGGGCTGCGGCGTGGTGCTCGGTGCGGTGGTCTGCTACGGGCTGATCGCGGCGCTGGGTGACTGGGCCGGGTTGCACTGGGGGGTGTCGCTGCGGCTCGGCTGGCCGGGGCCAGGGGAGTGGCTGCTCCTTTGCGGCTTGCTGATGGGGGGCTGGCTGGCGAGCCTCGTTCCGGGCTATCGTGCGTATCGCCTGTCGCTGGCCGACGGGCTGTCTCCGAGGATTTGAGGAACCGCACCATGTCGAATGCGCTGAACCGCCGTCTGCTCCTGGGCGTCCTGCTGGCGGCACCGCTGCTGGTCCAGGCCGCGACACCCACCAAGGCCGTGAAGCCGGGCGGTGTCCGCGAGATCAAGTGGGAAGAACTGGTCCCGCCCGGCTGGGATCCGACCAAGACGCTCAAGAGCAAAGGCGACCTCAACCGGCTGCAGGATGGCGATCCCAAGACCTCCGCGCTGATGCGCGAGGTCCGCGAGGTCTGGGACAACGCGCCGACCCGGCCCGAACTCGCCGGCCAGAAGGTCAAGCTCCCCGGCTACCTCGTCCCGCTCGAAGGCCAGAGCGGCGAGTGGAAGGAGTTCCTGGTCGTGCCGTACTTCGGCGCCTGCGTCCACTCGCCGCCGCCGCCGGCCAACCAGATCGTGCGCGTGAAGGCGGCAATCCCCGCCAAGGGGCTGCGCAGCATGGACACTGTCTGGGTCACGGGCACGATGCGCACCGAGCGCGGCGACACCGACATGGGGGTCAGCGGCTACACGATCGACGGTGCGGTGGTGGAGAAGTACGTGGAGCCGCCGTTGCCGCCTGCGACGAAGTGAAGTGAAGTGAGGGCGGGCGGGCGGCGAGGTGTTCAACGCCCCGCGCTGTCGTCCTTGAGCGCCTGCATCAGCACGTCCATGTCCAGCCGCGCATGGCGCGCATCGACGGCATGCAGCACCCCCTCGCGCCGCAGCGCCGACACCAGCCGGCTGGCGGTCTCGAAGGTCATGTCCAGCATCGCGCCCATTTCCTGGCGCGTCGGCATCCAGATCCGCCCCTGCGCCTCGCCGAACTCGCTGAGCTTGAGCAGCAGCCGCAGCATCCGGTGGCGCGCCGGGCCGCGGGCGAGTTCGGTCAGCCACTCGTCGGCGTCGTCGAGCGCCCGCTGCCAGCGTTTCATCAGGTCCAGGGTGATTTCCGGGTGAGTGGCGGAGAGTTCGTCGATCAGCGCCCGCGGAATCCGGCAGACCTGCACCTCGGTACACGCCACCGCGTCGGCCGCATAGGTCTGGTGCAGGATCGACTCCAGCCCGAGCAGGTCGGTGCGCCCGGCCAGCCGGAGGATGCGGCGCTCGCCGGCCTCGCTGGTGCGCTCCAGCCGCAGCACGCCGCTGCGCACGGTGAACACCGCGTTGCCGCTGTCCTGCGCGGCGTAGAGCCGCTGGCCGGGTTCGAGCGTCAGGTCGGCGATGCGGTAGTGGATCTGGGCCAGCGCCGCCTCGTCGAGCGCGCCGAACAGCGCGAACTGGCGCACCCCGCAGCTCGCGCAGACCTGGGCTTGCGGGTTGTAGGGACCGGGTGCTGCGTGCTGGGGGTAGAGCGGGATGGGCTGGACCATGGGCGGGCGGTCTCGGATCAGGAACGTTCGGACACGGGGTGGAGTATGGCGTGTCCGGACCCGTGCAGGGCTGACGCGTGCGGGGCGCACAGGTGCGGTGCGCGGAGGCGGTGGAACAGGGTGGCGTGCAATTTGCAACACGCTTGTTTTGGTTTTGTTTTGCATACACCGCTGGAGACGCCCCCATGTTCCGACGCCACATCCTCGCCTTGTCCTGGTTGCTCGCTGCCCTGGCCCCCGCCGTGTCGAACGCCCAGTCGGCGCTGGACGACATCACCGCCCGCAAGCAGATCAATATTGCCATCCCGACCGACTTTCCGCCCTACGGCTTCGTCAGCACCGACCTGAAGCCGCAGGGCCTGGACATCGACATGGCGAACTACATCGCCGCCAAGCTCGGCGTGAAGGCCGAGCTGGTGCCCGTGACCAGCGCCAACCGCATCCCCTACCTGCAGACCAAGAAGGCCGATCTCGTCATCTCGACGCTGGGCAAGAACGCCGAGCGCGAGAAGGTGATCGACTTCACCGCCGCCTACTCGCCGTTCTTCCAGGCGGTGTTCGCGGCCAAGGGCGTGGCGATCAAGTCCGCCGCCGATCTGGCCGGCAAGAGCGTGGCCGTGACCCGTGGCGCGATCGAGGACATGGAACTCACCAAGATCGCCCCCGCCAGCGCCGACATCAAGCGCTTCGAGGACAACAACGCCACCGTCTCGGCCTTCGTCTCGGGCCAGGTGCAGGTGATCGCCACCGGCGCCTCGGTGGCCGGCAACCTGATGGTGCGCAACCCGCAACTGGGCACCGAGTTCAAGTTCGTGCTCAAGGACTCGCCCAACTTCATCGGCGTGGCCAAGGGCGAGGACAAGCTGCGGCTGAAGGTCAACGAGATCCTGGCGCAGGCCAAGGCCTCGGGCGACCTCGACAAGATGGCCGTGCGCTGGCTGGGTCGGCCGGCGGGCGATCTGCCGCAGTGAGGCGCGGGCCATGGTCACGCTCGATTTCGGTGCCGTGCTGGTGGAGTGGCCGCTGCTGCTGCGCGGCGTGGGGATGACGATCGGGCTGACCGTGGTGGCCGCCGTGCTGGGGGCGGCGCTGGGCGTTGCCTGTGCCTGGGCGCGTCTGCATGGCCGCCCGCTCCTGCGCGCCGTGGCGGGGGGCTATGTGGAGCTGATCCGCAACACGCCGTTCATCGTGCAGCTCTTTTTTCTGTACTTCGGGCTGCCGGGGCTGGGGGTGCGGCTGTCGCCGGAGGTGGCGTCGGTGCTGGCGATGGTGATCAACCTGGGGGCCTATGCGGGCGAGATCGTGCGCTCGGGGCTGGAGAGTGTGCCGCGGGGCCAGATCGAGGCCGCCCGCAGCCTGGCGATGACCGACTGGCAGGTCTTCACCCGCGTGGTGTTGCCGCCCGCGCTGGGGCGGGTCTGGCCGGCGCTGGTGAGCCAGATCGTCATCGTGATGCTCGGCTCGGCGGTCTGCGGCCAGATCGCCACCGCCGAGCTGAGCTATTACGCCAACCTCATCCACAGCCGCAACTTCCGCGCTTTCGAGGCCACGATCCTGGCCACCGCCGCCTATCTGCTGCTGTCGATCGCGCTGCGCCAGACGCTGCACTGGCTGGGGCCGCGCTGGGTGTTCGGCCGGGTCGCGTCGCTGGGCTGGTCGGGCGGGGGGCACTGAGTTGGTCGATTTTTCCTTGTGGGACATCCTGCGCAACCTGCTGCTGGCGGCGCGCTGGACGGTGGGGCTGTCGCTGGTGGCCTTTGTGGGCGGGGCGCTGGTGGGCGGCCTGCTGCTGCTGGCGCGGCTGGCGCGCTGGCCGGGGGCGGCGGCGTTCGTGTCGGGCTACGTGCAGCTTTTCCAGGGCACGCCGCTGCTGATGCAGTTGTTCCTGGCGTACTTCGGGCTGGCGCTGCTGGGCTGGAACGTGTCGGCGTGGGGCGCGGCCAGCGTGGCGCTGACGCTGTACGCGAGTGCCTTCCTGTGCGAGATCTGGCGCGGCTGTTTCATGGCCATCCCGCGCGGTCAGTGGGAAGCGGCCGACAGCCTGGCGCTGAGCCTGGGCGAGAAGCTGCGCCACGTCATCGGCCCGCAGGCGCTGCGGCTGGCGATCGCGCCGACGGTGGGGTTTGCGGTGCAGGTCATCAAGGGCACGGCGCTGGCCTCGGTCATCGGCTTCGTCGAGCTGACCAAGGCCGGCTCGATGATCACCAACGCCACCTTCCGTCCCTTCACCGTGTACGCCTGCGTGGCGTTGATGTACTTTGCGCTGTGCTTCCCGCTGTCGCTGTGGAGCCGGGCGCTGGAGAGGAAACTGCAACGTGCCCACTGAGAACCCTGCGGCGTTGGCCGACCCGTCCACGCTGGTGCGCCTGCGCGGCCTGCACAAATACTATGACCGCCACGAGGTGCTCAAGGGCATCGACCTCGACGTGGCGCCGGGCGAGGTCATCGCGCTGATCGGCCGCAGCGGCTCGGGCAAGAGCACGCTGCTGCGCTGCATCAACGGACTCGAAGCCTTCCAGGCTGGCACGCTGACCGTGCAGGGCGCACCGCTGCAGCACGGCAACGCCGAGGCGATGCGCCGGCTGCGCCAGCAGGTCGGCATGGTCTTCCAGAGCTTCAACCTGTTCCCGCACCTCACCGTCGGCCGCAACGTGATGCTGGCGCCGTCGCTGGTGCAGGCCCGCGATGCATCGGCGGGTGAGGCGCAGGCGCGTGACCTGCTGCAGCGCGTCGGGCTGGCCGACAAGTTCGACGCCTGGCCGGACCAGCTCTCGGGCGGGCAGCAGCAGCGGGTGGCGATCGCGCGGGCGCTGGCGATGCAGCCGAAGGTGCTGCTGTGCGACGAGATCACCTCGGCGCTCGACCCGGAGCTGGTGGGCGAGGTGCTGCGCGTGGTCGAGGGGCTGGCCGACGAGGGCATGACGCTGCTGATGGTCACGCACGAGATGGGCTTCGCCCGCAAGGTGGCCGACCGGGTGGTGTTCATGCACGCCGGGCGCATCCACGAGGCGGGCACGCCCGAGGCGCTGTTCGGCGCGCCGCAGACACCGGAGCTGCAGCAGTTCCTGTCCGCGTTGCACTGAGGCTGCACCCGCGCGAGGGGGGTCGGTATCATGGCCGGTTGCCCTCGCGCCGCCGGAAGCTGCCTGCCATGCCCCTCGAATCCTCCAAGTCGCCCGTCACGGCGCCTGCTCGCCAGTCGCTGATTTCCGTCCGTGGTGCCCGTACCCACAACCTCAAGAACATCGACCTCGACCTGCCCAAGCACGCGCTGGTCGTGATCACGGGGCTGTCCGGGTCGGGCAAGTCGAGCCTCGCGTTCGACACGCTGTACGCAGAGGGCCAGCGCCGCTACGTCGAGAGCCTGAGCGCCTACGCCCGGCAGTTCCTGCAACTGATGGACAAGCCGGACGTGGACGTGATCGAGGGGCTGTCCCCTGCCATCTCCATCGAGCAGAAGGCGACCAGCCACAACCCGCGCTCCACTGTCGGCACGATCACCGAGATCCACGACTACCTGCGCCTGCTCTACGCCCGCGCGGGCACGCCGTTCTGCCCCGACCACCGCCTGCCGCTGGAGGCGCAGAGCGTCAGCCAGATGGTGGACGCCGCGCTGGCGCTGCCCGAAGAGACGAAGCTGATGGTGCTCGCGCCCGTTGTGCGCGACCGCAAGGGCGAGTTCGTTGAGCTGTTCGAGGGGATGCAGGCGCAGGGCTATGTGCGCTTCCGGGTCGATGGCCAGATCGTCGAGGCGGCTGACGTGCCGCCGCTGAAGAAGACCGAGAAGCATGACATCGACGTGGTGATCGACCGTCTGAAGGTGCGCCCGGATGCGCAGCAGCGGCTGGCCGAGAGTTTCGAGGCGGCGCTGCGCATCGCGGAAGGGCGTGCCCTGGCGCTGGAGATGGACACGGGCCGCGAGCACCTGTTTTCGAGCAAGTTCTCGTGTCCCGTGTGCAGCTACTCGCTGTCGGAGCTGGAGCCGCGGCTGTTCTCGTTCAACTCGCCGGTCGGCGCCTGCCCGAGCTGCGACGGGCTGGGGCATGTGAACGTGTTCGACCCGGAGCGGGTGGTGGCGTTTCCGACGCTGAGCCTGGGCAGCGGCGCGGTCAAGGGCTGGGACCGGCGCAACGGCTACACCTTCTCCACGCTGGAGAGCGTGGCGGCGCACTACAAGTTCGACCTCGACCAGCCGTTCGAGGAGCTGGCGCCGGCGCACCGGCAGGTGCTGCTTTACGGTTCGGGCGAGGAGGAGATCACCTTCGTCTATGCCGCCGAGGGCGCAGGCGGCAAGAAGCGCAGCGTCAAGCGCGCCCACCCCTTCGAGGGAATCATCCCCAACCTGGAGCGCCGCTACCGCGAGACCGACTCCTCCGCCGTGCGCGAGGATCTGGCGCGGTACCAGGCCAACAAGCCGTGCGCGGAGTGCGGCGGCGCCCGGCTGCGGCGCGAGGCGCGCAACGTGTTCCTGGCGGACGCGGGCGGCCTGCCGCAGAAGGCGATCTTCGAGGTCGAGCACGCCACGCTGTCCGACTGCCTCGCCTACTTCGAGGCGCTGCACCTCAAGGGCGCCAAGGCCGAGATCGCCGACAAGGTGGTGCGCGAGATCCGGGCGCGGCTGAAGTTCCTCAACGACGTGGGCCTGAACTACCTGAGCCTGGACCGCAGCGCCGACACGCTCTCCGGCGGCGAGGCGCAGCGCATCCGGCTGGCGTCGCAGATCGGCTCGGGGCTGTCGGGCGTGATGTACGTGCTGGACGAGCCGTCGATCGGCCTGCACCAGCGCGACAACGAGCGCCTGATCGGCACGCTCCGGCACCTGCGCGACCTCGGCAACAGCGTGCTGGTGGTCGAGCACGACGAGGACATGATCCGCGCCGCCGACCACGTCGTGGACATGGGGCCGGGCGCGGGCGTCCACGGCGGCCGCGTGATGGCGCAGGGCACGCCCGACGAGGTGGCCGCCAACCCCGATTCACCGACCGGCCGCTACCTCGCGCAGGTGATGCGCATCGAGGTGCCGGGACAGCGGCGGCGCTTGCAGGACCAGGCCGATCCGCGGGTGCTGCGCGTCGTCAATGCGCGGGGCAACAACCTGAAGGGCGTCACGGCCGAGATCCCGGTGGGGCTGTTCACCTGCGTCACGGGCGTGTCCGGCTCGGGCAAGAGCACGCTGATCAACGACACGCTCTACGCCGCCGTGTCGCGCAAGCTCTACCAGAGCCACCAGGAGCCGGAGGTCCACGACGAGATCGAGGGCCTGGAGCATTTCGACAAGGTCATCAACGTCGATCAAAGCCCCATCGGCCGCACCCCGCGCAGCAACCCCGCGACCTACACCGGCCTGTTCACGCCGATCCGCGAGCTGTTCGCCGAGATGCCGGCCGCCCGCGAGCGCGGCTACGGACCCGGCCGCTTCAGCTTCAACGTCGCGGGCGGGCGCTGCGAGGCGTGCCAGGGTGACGGCGTGCTCAAGGTGGAGATGCACTTCCTGCCGGATGTCTACGTGCCCTGCGACACCTGCCACGGCAAACGCTACAACCGCGAGACGCTGGAAGTCCTCTACAAGGGCAAGAACATCACCGAGGTGCTCGGCCTGACGGTGGAGGACGCGCACGCCTTCTTCAGCGCGGTGCCGGCGCTGGCGCGCAAGCTGCAGACGCTGCTCGATGTCGGCCTGGGCTACATCAAGCTCGGCCAGTCGGCGACGACGCTCTCGGGGGGCGAAGCGCAGCGGGTGAAGCTGGCGCTAGAGCTGTCCAAGCGCGACACCGGCCGCACGCTCTACATCCTCGACGAGCCGACCACCGGGCTGCACTTCGCCGACATCCAGTTGCTGCTGCAGGTGCTGCACCAGCTCTGCGAGGCGGGCAACACCATCGTGGTGATCGAGCACAACCTGGATGTCATCAAGACGGCGGACTGGCTGCTCGACATGGGGCCGGAGGGCGGGGCGGGCGGTGGGTTGCTGCTGATTGCGGGGACGCCGGAGGACGTGGCGGCGTGCGAGGGGAGCCACACGGGGCGGTTCTTGCGGGGGATGCTGAAAACGGCGGCGTGAAGATGCAATACAAGACGATTTCACTCTTTTCGGGCGGCATGGGACTGGACCTGGGGATGCACATGACCGGGCGGTTCGAGTTGCTGGCGGCCGTGGAGAAAGTCCCCGCCTTTTGCGACACCATGCGCCACAACATCCAGGCTGGTCGGCTGAGCGTCCAGACGAAGGTCTTCCAGGGTGACATTTCGAACATGGATCCGCTGGAGATCTTGCGTGCGGTCGGCCTGCAACCGGGGGAGCTGGATGTGCTGGTTGGTGGACCGCCGTGCCAGTCCTTCAGCACGGCCGGCAAGCGTGGCACGACACAAGACCCGCGTGGCACGCTGCTGTGGCAGTTCCTGCGTTTCGTCGAGGTCATGCGCCCGAAGGTCTTCGTGATGGAGAACGTGCGCGGCCTGATCTCGGCGGCGCTCAAGCACCGTCCGATCAATGAACGCGCGCTGAGGCCGCTGGAGCCGGAGGAAATGCCTGGTTCGGTGGTCCAGATGTTTGCCCGCGATCTGCAGGCGCTGGAGGGCACGCCGTACCACATGGATGCCTTCGAGGTGAACGCGGTCAATTACGGGGCGCCGCAGATCCGCGAGCGTGTCCTGTTCATCGGCAACCGCTACAACGCGCAGGTCGATTTCCCGGCGCCGACGCACCACAACCCGGCCGATGTCGAGGCCGATGTTCAGCCTGCCCAACGCTCCCTGCTGGAGGACGGCGCACCCGAGACCGGCTTGCCGTGGCAGTCCCTTGGGGATGCGCTCGACAACCTGCATGACCCTCAGCCCGTCATCATGGATTTCAGCGAGCGCAAGAAGTCTTTCCTCGCCCTGGTGCCGCCCGGTGCGAACTGGCGCAGCCTGCCCGAAGACCTCCAGCAAGCGTCGATGGGCAAGGCATGGCTGGCCAAAGGGGGGCGATCCGGGTGGTGGCGACGCCTGACGATGGCGTTGCCGTGTCCGACGCTGGTCACGCTGCCCAACCACGCCAGCACCTCGCTGTGCCACCCGACCGAGACCCGTGCGCTGTCGGTGCGCGAGTACGCCCGTGTGCAGGAATTTCCGGACAACTGGGTCTTCAAGGGATCGGTGGCCGAGCAATACACGCAGATTGGCAACGCGGTTCCGACACGGCTGGGCCGTGTGGCGGGCGATGTGGTGGCCGGGGCGCTCGACCAGCTCCAGCGGCGTGGCTGGACACCGTATCTGGACGCGCGGGAAGGCTATCGACTGGTCTATCTGCAGTCGCACGTCCGCACCCGCAAGTGGTTCAAGGACGGCAAGACGATCATCTGGGGCGACGACGAAGGAGACGATTCCCGTTACGCCGCACCCAAGACACAGCACCGCGTCCGAACCTTGCGCGCAACCTTGTCCCAGGAGCACTGAACCGATGGCCACCTCGCATACCGGCCTTCCGAAGAAGGTTCCCCCGACGGTGTTCAGCAAGCGGCAGGTACTGGCCGATCTGGTCGCCGTGGACCGCGACCCGCAGTCGCAGGCCCGCATCCTGGCGCTGGAAAATGGATTCCGCACACGGGTCCAAGCGCACGTCGCCTCGCTGCCGCTGACCAATGCGCGTCTGGGCGCCTTCAGCACCAGCCCGTTCGTTCTGCTGATCTACGCGCATCTGAAGCAGTTCACCCGCTTGAGCCAGTTGGAGAGCCACATCCCGGCCGCCAAGCTGTTCTCGTCGATCGAAACGTCTGCTGGCCGGATGATCGAAGACGTGGCGCTGCCCGTGTATGGCTGGCAGACCGTTCCCAGCGGGATGCACACCGCCAACTCGGCGTTGGACGGCAAGTGCCTGCACGGTGCTGTGCTCAAGGCCGTGACGCTCAAGAGTGGTCCGCGGTGCCTCAACGACGAGATGAGCGAGAACTTCGCCGACAACGTCGTCCAGCACGGGCCGGCTTGGCTGCAAGAGAATGGTGCTGCGCAACTGGAGTTCACCTACGGCGTGCTCTACGGAACCCGTGCGCAGTCGAACAAGAAGGACTGGCACATCCTGCGCAAGATCGCGGCCAAGCTGCCGGCCGACCATGTGATCCAGCCACCCGATCAACGCTGGGACTGCGGCTTCGCCCTCGGGACGCACCGCGCCACGGCGACCATCCGCATTGGCAAGGATTGGTGGACGTACCTGGGTGGTTCGGACCTGTGCCTCACCGAAGTGTGCGTGGCCTTGATTCGGGCTTGTGTGTCGCCAGGGGTGGCCGATCCAGCGGACCAAAACTACGCGATTTCTGACCTTGGGGCGTTGGTGGCGTGGCCCTCAGGACATCCGCCTGTCAACGTTCTGTGTCTGCAGGCCAGTCAGCTTCCTTGGCTCTTTCTTCTGATGGTGCATTTTTGTGATGCACTGCGGGATTGATGCCGCCGAAGCCTTCTACCGGCACTTCGGCTTCACCGCGCTGACGGATGCGCGGTCCGCACACCGTGCTGTGACGTGAGGGCCGCGCTGTCGTCGGGCGTCGAAGTTATCCGGCCAGCACCGTGACCCGGTCCCGCCCGCTGTCCTTGGAGGTGTAGAGGGCCTGGTCGGCACGCTCCATGAACGCCGCACCGGTTTCGCCCGGCTGGAACAGGGTCAACCCCAGGGAGAGGGTGACGCGCGTGGTGGCCGCGTCCGGCGTCTGGCGTGGCACGCGGGCCGCCGCGACGCGCACGCGCAGGGTTTCGGCCAGGATGCGGGCTTCGGAGAGGCTGCGCGTGGGCACCAGCACGGCGAATTCCTCACCGCCGATGCGGGCGGCCCGACAGTCCTCGGGGGTGGCATCTTTCAGGATGGCGCCGATGGCCCGCAGCACCTCGTCGCCGTGCGGGTGGCCATAGGTGTCGTTGATGCGCTTGAAATGGTCGATGTCGGCGATCAGCAGGCACGGCCGCTGGTAACGCCGGGCGGGCGTGTTCGCCTCGGCCAGACAGGTGGCCAGGTGCTGATCGAAGGCGCGGCGGTTCGCCAGCCCGGTCAGGCTGTCCATGCGCGATTCCTCGTGGACCCGGCGCAGCTCGATGCGCAATTGGCCGATCTCGTTCTGGTTGTCGGACAGACGCTGCTGCATCTCGGCCACGGCGATCTGCATCTGGCGCGTCGTCTGGAGCATTTCCTCCACCGCCGGGGAGTGGGTGCTGCCGGCGAGTTCCTGGCTGAGCCGGGACAGCGAGGTGCCGTACTGCGCCGTCTGGTCGCCCGCGCGGGCAGCCGATTCGGCCATGCCGGTCAGGACGGTGGAGACGCCTTCCGCGGTGCGCTCGATCAGGGTGGCGTCCAGACCATTGCCGGTGACGAAGCGTTTGTAGAGCGCCTCGGCCATGGGCGCGTCGAGCTGCAGGTGCTGGCTCAGGTAGCGGTCCATGGCCGCCCGCAGCGCCGGGTTTTCGCCCCGCACGTACTCGTACCAGAGCGTGTAGTTCACGGGATGCAGGGCACTGCCGTGGCGTTTCATGAGCTGCAACGCCTGGCGCAGCACGTCCGTGCTGCGCTCCATGCTGTCGAGGTATCTCATCGGTGTGGTCTTCCCAGCAGTGCCCGCCATGCACTGGCGAGTGTCCGAGGATGTTAATTGGCGCCACGCGGTGCAGTCGCAGAGAGTGGACGCACTCTCGGACCCACTTCACGCGCTCACCGTTTGTCCACTGGCGCCGGCGCCTGTCCCCCTTGTCCGCAGGGGGTCGCCAAGGCGGTGGAGTTGTGACACTGGTTACATGCCTGCGCCACCGAGTCTGTTCCACCGCCTGTTCCGACGCCTGCCCCCCCTCCTCCAGGGGCCGCAGCGCGCGCACCCGGCCGCCACCCGCCACCCGGATACCGCCGCCCAACTGCTGCACGACTTCGAGACCCAGTCCGACGCCTGGAGCTGGGCCGCCGACCGCGAGGGCCGCCTGACGCACGCCGCCGAGCGCATGGCCCGCGAATTGGGCGCCGCGTCGCCGGAGCCGCTGCTCGGGGCCTCGCTGCTGCAGTTGCTGCGCTTTGGCGAGGGTGGCCCGTCGCTGGCGATGCAGCAGGGCTTCCGCGATGCGCCGTCGCCGCAGATGCCGCCGGACCACGTCTGGCTGATGGGTTGTCTGGCGGGTCGGGTGGCCTTCCGGGGCGTCGAGGTGCAGGTGTCCAGTCCCGCACGGCGCACGCTGTGGTGGTCGGTCAGCGGGGTGCCGGTCCGCGACGAGATCGGCCTGCACGTCGGCTGGCGCGGCGTGGTGCGCGATGTGACGACGCTGCACCAGCAGTCGCGCGCGCTGGAGCGGCTGGCGCACGAGGACTCGCTCACCGGGCTGGCCAACCGGCATGTGCTGCAGTCGCGCGCCGAGCAGGCCGTGGCTGCGCTGTCCCATGCGCCCGAAGCCGTCATGGCCGCGGCGATGGTGGCGGACGGCGAGGACGAGGACACGCTCAGCCCCCTGTCGCTCTACCTGCTCGACCTGGACAACTTCAAGTCCGTCAACGACCACTTCGGCCACCTCGTCGGCGACCGGCTGCTGCAGGAGGTGGCGCGGCGGCTGCAGGACTGCCTCGATGCCCGTCCGCATGGCGGCGTGCTGGCACGGCTGGGCGGGGACGAGTTCGCGCTGCTGGTCGAGCAGCCCCTGCACACCGTCGAGCGCGAGGCGCTGGCGCTGGCGCTGCTGGCGACGCTGCGCGAGCCGTGGACGCCGGAGGACCTGTGCATCGAGGTGCGTGCCAGCCTGGGCGTGGCGGCGTGGACGGGTCCGGCGCACACCGCGTCCTTGCTGCTGCAGCAGGCCGACATCGCGCTCTACGAAGCCAAGGCCGCCGGGCGCGACCTGGTGCGGCTGTTCGACGCGGCGATGGGCGAGCGCATGGCCGAGCGCCACCTGGTCATCCACGAACTCGGTCAGGCGCTGGCGTCGGCACAGCGGGCGCTGGCGCATCCGGATCGACCCGAACCCGCGCTGCCCTGCGGCCGGCTGAGCGTGCATTACCAGCCGCAGCACGATGTGGCCGACGGGCGACTCACTGGCTTCGAGGCGCTGGTGCGCTGGCGCCACCCGCAGCGGGGCTGGATCTCGCCGGCGCAATTCATCCCGGTGGCCGAGGAAACCGGGCTGGTGGTGGCGCTGGGCGAGTGGGTGCTGCGCCAGGCGTGCCGCGACGCGGTGGGCTGGGGCGGGGACGGCAAGATCGCGGTCAACGTCTCCGGCGTGCAGCTCGCCAGCCGGCACCTGGTCCGCATGGTCGCGCAGGTGCTTGCCGAGACGCGGCTGCCGCCGCAGCGGCTGGAGCTGGAAGTGACCGAAACCGCCGTGCTCGCCGACCCGGCCGCGGCGCGCACGCGGATGCAGTCGCTGCGCTCGCTGGGCATCGGGCTGGGGCTGGACGACTTCGGCACCGGCTATTCATCGCTCGCCTACCTGCGCACCTACCCGATCAACACGCTCAAGATCGACCGCAGCTTCATCACCGGTCTGGCCGCAGGCGCGCAGGCCGACATGATCCTGCGCACCATCATCCAGCTCGGCCAGGGGCTGGGCATGAAGACGCTGGCCGAAGGCGTCGAGACCGCCGAGCAGCTCGACACGCTGCGTCGGCACGGCTGTCTGCAGGTGCAGGGCTACCTGTTCGCCGCGGCGATGACTGCGCAGGATGCCGCGGAGCGTGTCATCCGAGCGCGCAAAATGACCGCCTGAAGGGTGCAAATCGCGATAATCGACGCCGTACCGATTGCGGCGCTGCCATGACTTTCTTCCTGCTTTCCGAGTGAACTGCGCATGAGCATGGGCAGCCTTTCCGCCGATTCCAGCCTCCACGGCGAAACATCCCGGTGGTCCGACGCCACCGAGCGCCGCCACCACGACGCCCGCCTGATGCAGATGCTGCTGCGCATCACGCCGATGGCGGCGCTGGTGGACTTCGGGCTTGGCCTGCTGGCAGCGTGGCTGGTGTACCCGGAGCTTGGCTGGGGCGTCCACATGGTCTGGCCGCTGGGGCTGTCGGTGGTGGCGGTCTGCTACGGGATCGACAGCCTGGCCCAACTGGGACGGCCGCTGGAGGAGCTGGCGCACCCGGCGGTGCGCCGGCGGCTGATGGTGTACGTCTCGCTGGTGGCGCTGATGTTTTCCGGGGTGGCGGTGTTCCTGTTCCCGGTGGTCAACCCGGATCGCCGCTTCCTGCTCGGGATGATGGCCAGCGGGCTGATCCCGATCGGCACGATGTCGCTGGCGCCGGTGGGCAGCGTGGCGCGGGTGTGGCTGCTGATCACGTCCACGGGGGTGTTCATCGGGGTGCTCTCGCTCGAACCGTTTGTCCGCAACATCACCTGCGCGCTGCTGCTGGTGTCGAACGTGATGCTGCTGGCCTCGCTGCAGTCGATCAGCTCCGGCGTGATCGCGCGGCTGCGGGCGGAGACGGCGGCGCTGCGGGGTCGGCAGTCGCTGGATCTGCTGCTGCGCGACTTCGAGACGCAGGCCGACGACTGGCTCTGGGAGACCGACGCGGGCGGACGGCTGCAGCATGTCTCGCTGCCGATGGCGCGGGCGCTCGGCTTCGACGACGGCGACCGGTTGATCGGCATCCGGCTGGCCGAGGTGCTGGGGGTCCGCACGGCGGTGTCGGCACTGACCGACCACCTGCGCGGCCCGAAGCCGTTCCGCGGCCTGGAGCTGACGCTGTCGCCCCACCACCCGCAAGGCACACCGTGCATCTGGAGCCTCAGCGGCGTGCCGGTGTTCGACAGCGACGGTGTGCCGGCGGGCTGGCGCGGGCTGGTGCGCGATGTCACGCTGGTGCGCGAACAGGCGCGCGAGCTGCACCGCCTGGCGCGCACCGACATGCTGACCGGCCTGTCCAACCGGCATGTGCTGCAGCAGCGGTGCGCGGAGACACGCTCCTCGCTGACGCTGTGCCTGATCGACCTGGACCACTTCAAGACCGTCAACGACACCCTCGGCCACGCGGTCGGCGACCGGCTGCTGCAGGAGATCGCCCGCCGCCTGACCCTGTGCGTGGCAGGCTGGCCGCGCCCCGAGGCGGTCGTGCTGGCGCGGCTGGGCGGGGACGAGTTCGCCTTGCTGATCGACCAGCCCTTGACCCCCGCCCTGCGCGAGGCGCTGGTGGGTTCGCTGCTGGCGGTGCTGCAGCCGGCCTGGGAGGCGGAGTCGCTGCGGGTGGAGGTGCGGGCCAGCATCGGCGTGGCCACCAGCGAAGCGGGCACGCCCGACGCCGACCGCCTGTTCCAGAACGCCGACCTGGCCCTCTACGAAGCCAAGGACGGCGGGCGCAACCAGATCTGCGTGTTCGACGCCGCCATGCGCGGCCGGATGCACCGCCGCGCCGGCGTGATCCGCGACATCGGCCTGCTGCTGGCCGCCCCCGACGCGCACCACCCCACGGCGGGGCGGCTGGCCGTGCATTACCAGCCGCAGTTCAGCCTGTGCGATGGTCGGCTGGTGGGGGCGGAGGCGCTGCTGCGCTGGCAGCACCCGCGCCACGGCTGGATCGAGCCGAGCGAGTTCATCCCGCTGGCCGAGGAGACCGGCCTGATCGTGCCGCTGGGCGAATGGGTGTTGCGGCAGGCGTGTGCCGAGGCGACGGGCTGGCCGGCGGCGGTGCGGCTGGCGGTCAATCTGTCGGCGGCGCAACTGGGGCGCGCCGGGCTGGAGGCGCTGGTGCAGACCGTGCTGTCCGAGAGCGGTCTGCCCGGCCCGCGGCTTGAACTGGAGATCACCGAGACGGCGCTGATGGACGACCCGGACCGGGCGCTGGCCTGCGTGCAGTCGCTGCGGTCGCTCGGTCTGGGCATCGCGCTCGACGACTTCGGCACCGGCTACTCGTCACTGGCCCAGCTCGCCACGCTGCCCGTGGACACGCTGAAGATCGACCGCAGCTTCGTCGCCGCGCTCGGCCGCGAGGGGAGCGGGCAGGCCGAGGCCATCGTGCGGCTGATCGTGCAACTGGCGCGCACCATGGGCATGCGGACGCTGGCCGAAGGGGTGGAGACCGAGCAGCAGCGCGCCGTGCTGCGGGCCTGTGGTTGCGAGATGGCGCAGGGGTTTCTCTGCAGCGCTGCGCTGGAGCCGCTGGCGCTGCGGGCCTTGCTGGTGCGGGGCGCGCCGCTGGCGGTGGTCAGCGGTCTGTGCTGAACGGCGTGGTGCGCGGCGTGGCGGGGGGAATTGGCCGCGCTGGCTGGTATTCGCCCACCAGCCGTGCCAGCCGCTCGCGCACCTCGTCGTCGCTGGCCACCGAGCGCGCCGCGGCCCAGTCGAGCAGCGCCTGCACATCCGCCGAGCGGTCGTCCAGCCGGGCGATGCGCAGCCGCTCGAAGCGGGTCGGCAGCGTGGCATCGGCGTCTGCAAGCAGCTCCTCGTAGAGCTTCTCCCCCGGCCGCAGTCCGCTGAAGGCGATCGGAATCTCCGCCAGCGTGTGTCCGCTCAGGCGGATCAGGTCACGCGCCAGATCGACGATCTTCACCGGTTCGCCCATGTCCAGCACGAACACCTGCCCGCCTTCGCCGATCGCCCCGGCCTGCACCACCAGCCGCGCCGCCTCGGGGATGGTCATGAAGAAGCGCGTGATGTCCGGGTGCGTCACCGTCACCGGGCCGCCGCGGGCGATCTGCTCCTTGAACTTGGGGATCACGCTGCCCGATGAGCCGAGCACATTGCCGAAGCGCACCGCCATGAAGCGCGTGCGTGTGCCCGTCTCGGCCTGTTCCGCCATCTGCGCAGCGAGCTTGGCAATCACCATCTCGGCGGCGCGCTTGGTGGCACCCATCACGTTGGTCGGGTTCACGGCCTTGTCGGTCGAGATCAGCACGAAGCGTTCGACCCCCGCCGCCGCCGCTGCGCTGGCCGCCCGCCAGGTGCCCAGCGTGTTGTTGCGCACCGCGGCGAAGGCGTTGTCGTCCTCCATCAGCGGCACATGCTTGTAGGCCGCGGCGTGGAACACGACCTGGGGGCGCACGCGGGCGAAGGTGGCGCGCAGGTGTTCCGGGTCGCGCACGTCGCCGACCAGCCGCACCAGCGGAATGTGCGGGAACGCCTCGGTCAGCTCCTGCTCGATGCGGTAGAGCGCGAACTCGCTCAGCTCGTACAGCACCAGCCGCAGCGGCCCGTAACGCGCCACCTGCCGGCACAGCTCCGAGCCGATCGAGCCGCCTGCGCCCGTGATCAGCACCACCTTGCCCGACAGGCACTCGCTGATGCCGCCCTCGTCGAGCTGCACCGGGGCGCGGCCGAGCAGGTCGTCCGGCTCGATCTCGCGCACCTGCGCCACCGCCTGCCCGTCGCGCAACTCGGCAGCAGTCGGCACGGTGACGACGGGCAGCGCGGTTGCGGCGGCCAGATCGAGCGCGCGGCGGCGGCGCTCCGGCGCGGCGGACGGCATGGCGACGATGAGGTGGGTGATGCCGTGGACCTCGCTCCAGCGCGCCGCGCTGTCGAGCGGGCCGAGCACGGGGACGTTGCCGATGCGGGCGCCGTGCTTGCGGGCGTCGTCGTCGAGCAGGCCGACCACCACCCAGCCGTGGTGCTGGATGCCGGCGATCAGCAGCTTGGCGGCGTCGCCCGCGCCCATGACGAGGGCGCGGCGGGTCTCGTGCATCGAGCCGGAAATCCGCCCGCGCATGTGTTCGTAAAGCATCCGGTAGCCGATGCGGACCATCGCCAGCCCCATCAGCGTGATCACCGGGTGCAGGGCCAGCACGGCGCGCGGCACCTGCGCGAGCTGCGCCATCAGCACGCCCACCGCCGTCACCATCCCCGCCACTGCACACGCCACCGTCAGCCGCTGCACCTCGCCGAAGCCCGAGAAGCGCCACATCCCCTTGGGCACCTTCAGCAGCACGAACACGCCCAGGTACACCGCCAGCACGGCGGCCAGCACCCAGCCGTCGTAGTCGGGCCGGGCGTTCTGCCAGCGTTCGAAGCCGAGGCGGAACAGGTAGGTGATGTTCCAGCACGCGGCGACCATCAGCGCGTCGAGAACGAGCGCCAGCGGCTCGCGGTGCGGGCGGATGCGGGTGAGGAGGGTGTCGAGGTGGTGCCAGGTCATGGGGCGAGCGGGTGCGGTCAGCGGGCGATGATCGCCGAAAGTGTCCGCCCGATCAGCTTCAGGTCGGTCCAGACGTCCGCCTTGTCCACGTACTGCGTTTGCAGCGCCAGCTTGGCCGGGTACAGCGCCACATGGCGCGGCACCTCCGACCGAGGCCGGACAGCAGCAGGTCGAGCAGGCGTTTGGACACGGGTGTTCGGCGTGTTCGGGTTCAGTTCAGTAGTGGTAGCGGCCCTGCATGAACTCGACACGATCGGCCTTCACCAGGTAGACACAGCGGTGTTCCTGCGTGAGGCGGCGTGACCAGACATCCGGGCCGAGGTACTTGAGTGGTTCGGGCTTGCCGATGCCGTCGAACGGATCACGCAGCGTGGCGCGCATCAGCTCCAGCAGCCGCCGTGCGGTGCGGCGGTCGGTCTCTGCCCAGTGCTGCAGATCCTGCAGGAATTCCGGGTGGCACACCGCGGTTCGGTCGCCCTCACGCATCCAGGTTCATCCGGCGTTGCAGTTCGTCCAGCGACGTGGGCGCCAGCGGGGTGTCATCGGCCCGCGCCCGCGACAGTGCCGCCAGCAGCCGCTCGGCGTTGCGTGGCGAGCGCAGCAGGTGGGCGGTTTCGATCAGGCTGCCCAGCTCGTCTGCCGCGATCATGGCCACATCGCCGCCCGAGCGTCGGCGCACCACGATCACCTCGCGGTCGTCCACGGCGCGGTCCATGAGCGACTTGAGCTGCTCGCGTGCTTGGCTGTAGGTGGTTTCGATGGTCATCTGAGGGCCTGCGCAGTGCAATTGAGTTGGACAGGATCATTGTACAGAACTGACCAGTACGCAGCGACAAGCCCCGGGGTTCCGCCTGGGGTCGAGCGATCAAGCCGGAACGGCTTGCCATGGAGGCTGTGAAGACCCTCAAGCTGCGCATCAAGGACCAGCACGTGGGTGTGCTGTCCTTGATGGCGCGTGGGGTGAACGGCATGTGGAACTGCTGCAATGCGACGAGTTCCCGTGCGATCCGGGAGCGGCGCGAGTTCTTCAGCGGGTTCGACCTGCGCGCTGGTCGAACGCAACACGGCCATCTTCGTCGGGAACGTGCAGGCGAAGACGATGGTGAAGACCGGGATGGCCAAGTCCACGCTGGACGCCGCCTTGAACACCGATGTGCGCGGGCATGCGCGTCTCGCAGGAGATCAGCGCAGCTCAGGTCTTGGCTGCAGCGGCGTGTGCGCCGCCGAGGAACAGCCGCTCGATGTTCGGGTCCGCCAGCAGCTCGCCCGCCGGCTTCTGCAGCACGCGCCGCCCCGACTCCAGCGCGATCGCCTCGTCCGAGATCTTCAGCGCGCTCTTGACGTTCTGCTCGACCATCAGCACGGTCGTGCCCTGGTCGGCCAGCCCGCGCAGCAGCTTGAACACGTCGGCCACCACCAGCGGCGACAGCCCGATCGACGGCTCGTCGATCAGCAGCACCTTCGGGCGGATCAGCAACGCACGGCCGATTTCGAGCTGTTTCTGCTCGCCGCCGGAGAGCGCCGACGCCTGGCTGTGTAGCCGCTCGGCGACGCGGGGAAACCGCTTGAGCACCTCGGGGATGCGCTCGTGCGTGGTCTTCATGCCCAGCGTGATGCCGCCGAGTTCCAGGTTCTGCCAGACGGTGAGCTGGCCGAACAGGTTGCGGCCCTGCGGCACGAAGGCGATGCCGTGCTGGACCAGCAGATCCTTGGCGTTCGCCCCGGTGATGTCCTGCCCGTCGAGGCGGATGTGGCCGTTGCGCACCTTGAGCAGGCCGAACAGCGTCTTCAGCACCGTGGACTTGCCCGCGCCGTTCGGGCCGATCAGCAGCGTGATCGCGCCGCGCCGGGCCTTGAAGCTCAGGTTGTTGAGGATCATGAAATCGCCGTAGCCGGCGAGCACGTTCTCGAATTCGATGGCGTGCGTGTTCGTGTTGGCTTGTCCAGACATGGCTCAGCTCCCGAGGTAGGCGTCCAGCACCTGCTTGTTGGCGCGGATCTCGGCCGGTGTGCCGATGGCCATCACACGGCCTTCGACCATGACGAGGATGCGGTGGCACAGGTCCATCACGAAGTCCATGTTGTGCTCGATGACGACGAAGCTGCTGACCTTGCCGCCCGTGCGGCCCTTCTGGTTGAGCTGCTTGAGCAGGGTGCTGATGCCGCCGACCAGGCTTGGGTTCACGCCCGCGCAAGGCTCGTCGAGCAGCACCAGGTCCGGCTCGCTCATGAACGCCATCGCGATGTCCACCAGCTTCTGCTGGCCGTAGCTCAGCTCACCGGCCTTCTTGTCGGCGACATGGCGGATGCGGAACAGGTCGATCAGCTCGTCGGCCTTCTTGCCGAGGCCCGAGTCACCGGGCGCGAACATGCGGCTGAACATCGTGCCCTGGTGTTCCTGCGCGGCGACGATCAGGTTGTCGCGCACGGTCATCTTGCCGAAGACCTGCAGCGTCTGGAAGGTTCTTCCGACGCCGCGCTGGTTGAGTTCGAGCGGGCTGAGCTGGGTGATGTCGCGGCCGTTGAGTTCGATCTGGCCGGCGTCCGGCGTGATCTGGCCGAGCACGCTGTTGAACATCGTCGTCTTGCCGGAGCCGTTGGGGCCGATGACGCCGAAGATCTCGCCGGGCATCACCTCGAATGACACGCCCGCGACCGCCTGGATGGCGCCGTAGGCTTTTTTCAGGTCCGTGACCTTGAGCAGGGGAGCCGTCATGGTTCATTGGCCTTTCTTGGCAGCTTGTTCAGCTTGTTCCGCCGCTGCGGCGGACGCCGCACGGGCAGCCGACGCTTCACGCGCCTGGCGACGTGCCTTGAGCCGATCGGGGATGCTCAGCAGGCCGTCCGGCAGCCACAGCATCAGCAGCACGACCAGCGCACCGAAGACGAACAGGTACCACGCCTGCGCGAACCGCAGCCACTCCGGCAGCAGCACGCCCACCGCCGAGCCGAGCACCGGCCCGAAGAAGTACCCCGGCCCGCCGACCACCACCATCAGGTACATCATGATCGACGCGCCCACGGTGAACGGCGCCGGCTCGATGAACTGCACCAGCGAGCCGAACAACGCGCCCGCCACGCCGGCATAGACCGCGCCGATCGCGAACGCCAGCAGGGTGTAACGCTGGATGTCGATGCCCAGGCTTTCCGCGCGGATCGGGTTGTCGCGCAGCGCCGTGAACGCCTTGCCCCACGGCGAGCGCAGCAGGCCCCACAGCAGCCCGGCGAGGATCACCGCCACCGCCAGCACGAAGTAGTAGTAGGGCAGGGCGCCGTCCAGCGAATAGCCGAACAGGCTCGGCCGCGTGATGCCGTTGATGCCGAAGGTGCCGCCAGTCAGCCATTCCTCGTTGCGCATCACCAGCCAGACGGCGGTGTTGAAGCCCAGCGTTGCGAAGGCGAGGTAGATCGCCTGCACCCGCAGCGCCGGGAAGCCCAGCAGCACGCCGATGACGAAGCACAGCACCATCGCGCTGGGCAGCCCGATCCAGAAGCTCACGCCGTGCTGCAGCAGGATCGCCACCGTGTAGGCGCCGATGCCGAAGAAGGCGGCGTGGCCGAGCGATTTCTGACCGGCGTAGCCGACGGTCAGGTTCAGGCCCATCGTGGCGATGATGAAGATGAGCCAGGTGGTGAAGAGGTAGACGCCGTAGCTCTTGAGCATGGGCGGAGCGGCGAGCAGCACGGCCAGAATGGCCAGCGCGCCGAGCTTGTGGAGTGTTTTCATGGTGGGGGTGTCCTTGGGCAGAGGTGGGGCCGGTGAGGCATCAGACCTTGCGCATTTCCTTCTTGCCCATGAGTCCCTCGGGCTTGAACAGGATCACGGCCATGAACAGCACGAGTGCCACGGCGTCCTTGTAGGCCGGCGAGACGTAGGCGGCGGCGAGGTTTTCCGCCACGCCGACGATGACCCCGCCGAGCAGCGCACCCCGCGAGTTGTTGAAACCGCCGATGATGGCCGCGAAGAACGCCTTGTTGCCCAGCCCTTCGCCCATGTCGAACTTGGCGAGGTAGGTCGGCGTCACCAGCAGCGCCGCGGCGCAGGCCAGCAGCGCGTTCACGGCGAAGGTATAGAACACCATGCGCGGCACGTTGATGCCGAGCACGGTGGCGCTCTCGGTGTTCTGCGCGACGGCCTGCATGGCGCGGCCGGTGACGGTCTTGCCGAGGAATGCCTGGGTGCCGAGCACGAGCGCCAGCGCGACGACCAGCGTGCCCACGTCGGCGGCGGTGATGGTCACGCCGGCGATGTTGAACAGCGCCTCGCCGAACAGGCCGGGGAAGGGGTGGGCTTCGGCCGAGTAGCCGGCGCGCACGCCGTTGCGCATCGCGATCGACAGGCCGATGGTGGCGACCACGATCGGCATCAGCCCGTGGCGCAGCAGCGGATCGGCGATGCCGCGCTTGAAGCCCCAGCCCAGCACGACCACACCGACCACGCAGGTGACGATGAAGGCGATCGGCAGCGGAAAACCGAACGCCGAGAACGCCAGCATCGTGAACGCGGGCAGCATCACGAACTCGCCCTGGGCGAAGTTGATGGTGCCCGACGCCTGCCACAGCAGCGTGAAGCCCAGCGCGGCCAGCGCGTAGATGCTGCCGGTGGCGACACCGGAGAACAGCAGTTGGAAGAAGTCGGTCATGGGAAGGGGACTCCTCTCGAAACGGGTCGAGGGCGAACAGCGCGGTCAAACCGCAAGCCTGCGGCCCGCCCCGACCGGATCACCGGGGGAGCGGACGCAAGCGGAGACAGGGACGCCGTGGGGCTTACTTGCCAGCGTTCAGCGCGGGCAGGACTTCCTTGACTTCCTGCTTGCCGTTCTTCACTTCGACGATGAAGCTCTCGCGGTCGAGGTCGCCGTTGTTGTCCATCGCCACGTCCATCAGCACGCCGGGGTTCTTGGCCGCCGACACCTTCAGGCCGTGCAGGGCCTTGGCGACTTCGACGCGATCGACCTTGCCGACCTTCTCGATCGCGGCCTTCATCAGGTAGACGCCGGTGTAGCCCTTGATGCCGTTGTGGTCGCTGATGTACTTGTAGTCCTGGTAGAACTTGGCCTTGAACTTCAGCATCAGCGGGTTGGGCGCATCCACCGTCAGGCCGACGTGGGCCACTGCGCCGTTGGCGGCTTCACCGGCCAGCTCGATCACCTTCTGGCCCGTCAGCGTCGTCTCGCCGACGATGGGCTTGGTGTAGCCCTGCTTGCGCAGTTCGCGCAGCGCGCGGGCCGACTCTTCTTCGTTGGTGTAGACGAACAGCGCGTCCGCATTGGCCGACTTCGCCTTGAGCACCGGCGCCGAGAAGTCGATCTGGCCAGAGTCGGTCGAGATGTCGGCCACCACCTTCACGCCGCTGGCTTCCAGTGCCTTGGTGATGGCGTCGCGGCCACCCTTGCCGAAGTCGTTGTTGACGTACATCACCGCCACGGTCTTCGCTTTCAGGCCATTGGCGATGTAGCGCGCCACCTTCGGCATGGCCGTGGTCTGCGTGAAGCTGGTGCGGAAGATGTAGGGGTTGCCCTTCTGGGTGATGGCCGCCGCCTCGCCGCCGGTGAAGTTGGGCACTTCGGCGCGCTGGGTCTCGGCCATGCTGACCATGATCGAGCCGGAGAACACCGGGCCGAACACGGCGAACACGCCGTCGTCGATGGCCTTCTGCGTCAGACCCTTGGCCACGCCGGGGTTGCTTTGCGTGTCGAGCGTGGTGGTCTCGATCTTCTTGCCGAGGATGCCGCCCGCGGCGTTGATTTCCTTGACGGCCAGCTCGACGCCGTTCTTGAAGTTGGTGCCGGCCGAAGCGCCTGCGCCCGACAGCTCGACGATGTTGGCCAGCTTGATGGCCTGGGCCTGGGCGGCGCTGGTGGCACCGAGGGCGATCAGGGTGGCCAGCGCGAGGAAGGTGTGGCGGGTATGGGTCATCGGTTGTCTCCGGTGTGGTGTTGCGAGGGTGTCAAGGATAGCGGTCGGATCGCGGTCATCGGAAGTCAGGCCAATGCCCGCAGGCTGCGGCGCACAGGGTCCAGATCACCCTGCACCGCGGCGGCGATCTCGGGGTAGCCAAAGAACTGCAGGTAGTCGGGCACCTGCTGGGCCAGCATCTCGAAACCGGGGTGGCAGACGATGCCGCGGGCGTCGCAGGCGCGTTGCAGCGGCGTGGCCTGCGGCTTCATCAGGATGTCGATGACGGTGGCCGAGGCGTCCAGCCGCGCCACGTCGAAGGGCAGCGGATCGTCCGCGTTCAGGCCCAGCGGCGTGGCGTGGACGATGAGGTCGTGGCCGGCAGGATCGCCCGAGGCCGCGGCGACCACCGGGCAGGCGGCGTGGGCCTGCAGGCGCTGCGCCAGTGCGGCGGCACGGCCGGGAACGGTGTCGAACAGCGTCAGCGTGCCCAGCGCCCGTTCGGCCAGGGACACGGCGATCGCCATGCCCGCGCCGCCCGTGCCGACCAGCAGCACACGCCGACCGGCGGTGGCCACGTCCAGGTGGTCAAGCGCCTTGACCAGGCCGATGCCGTCGAAGAGACCGCCGCCCAGCGAACCATCCGATTGCCGACGCACGGCGTTGACGGCGCCGGCCCGTGTGCCCAGCGGGTCCACGCGGTCGAGCAGGTCCAGCACGGCCGCCTTGTGCGGAATCGTCAGCCACAGCCCGCCGATGTTGGCTGCGCCGAACACCCCGCGCACGAAGTCCCCGAGCCGCGCCGGAGCCACGTCGGCCGGCACGAGCACGGCCTCGACGCCATGCGCCTGGAACAAGGGGTTGAAGACTTCGGGCGCACGCACCTGCCCGACCGGGTGGCCGAGGACCAGGAAAACGCGGGTGTGGCCGTGGATGTGCATGGGTGCGGACGATAGGGATCTGCCGCCACGCCGACAAGCGATGCTGGCCATGATTGCGCGATAATCGCGCACATGGGGCGATCACCGTTCCTTTATCGGGATTTCCCTGCCCCACAGGAACGCCGGAGTACACCGCTGCATGGACATCGACCGCAAGGACATCATCGACGGCCTGGGCAACGGCCTGCGCGTCATCGAAGCCTTCGACGAGGAGCACCCGCGCCTGACCGCCTCGGAGACCGCCGCCCACACCGGCCTGACCCGCACGGCGGCACGCCGCTACCTGCTCAGCCTCGTCCACTTCGGTTACGCGAACACGGACGGCAAACGCTTCTGGCTCGCGCCCAAGGTGCTGCGGCTGGGACAGAGCTATCTCGAAGCGGCACGGCTGCCGCGGCTGGTGCAGCCCTTCGTGCAGCGGCTGGCGATGGAGTGTGGCGAGAACTTCAACTTCAGCGTGCTCGACGGCCACATGGTCGTCTACGTGGCGCGCAGCAACAGCACGCGCATGGTGTCGATCGGTTTTCCGGTGGGAGCGCGGGTGCCGGCGCATGTGGTGACACCGGGGCCGGCGATCCTGTCCACCTTCAGCGAGCCGCGGCTGGCCGAGTGGGTGGCGCAGCACGAGTTCAGCGCCTTCACGCCCCGCACCACCACCGATCCGATCACCTTCCTGCGCGATGTCCACAGCGCCCGCGCGCTGGGCTACTGGAGCACCGAACAGCAGCTCACCCCAGGGCTGCGCGGCATCGCCATGCCCGTGAAGGACCGCAAGGGCGAGTGCGTCGGCGCCATTGGCACGACCATGCCGATGCCCGTGGCGCCGGCCAGCCGCGATGACGCAGTGCTGCGGCTGCTGCCGCGGCTGAGCGAGACGGTGCAGGTGCTGCGCGACGTGCTGTGACCCCGATTCAGCCGTGCGTGGTGCCCAGGTAGCGTTTGCGCCAGAAGAAGGCGCTCAGCCCGAGGCCCAGCAGCAGCATCAGCCCCACGGCCACCCAGAACCCGGTGGACGAATGGATGAGCGGCAGGGCGTCGAAGTTCATGCCGAAGAAGCCGGTGATGAGGTTCAGCGGCAGGAAGATCGCGGTCAGCACGGTCAGCGTGCGCATGATGTCGTTGGTGCGCTGGCCGACCGCTGAAAAGTGCATCTGCACGGCGCTCTCGATCGACGACTCCAGCCGCCGCACATGTCCCAGCACCCGCTCGATGTGTTCCAGCACGTCGCGCGAGCGCACCCGCAGCAGTTCGCGGTCACGCCGGGCGGTGGTGTCCTCGGTGCTGGGCCATTCGTCGAGTCCGTCGATCCATTCCTGGATGGCGCTGCGCTGGTCCTCGCAGATGTCCTCCAGTTGGTGCAGCGTGTTGCGCGACTCCAGCAGCGCGGTCCAGTCCACCCGGCGGCTGCGCGGACCGAGCAAGGTCTGCTGCAGCGTGGTGAGCTGGCGCGTGAGCAAGCGGCGCAACTCCAGGTAGCCGTCCACCATGTGGTTGACGATGCGCAGCATGAGGTCGGCTGCACTCGGGGGCATTCGGCTGGCGCCGTTGCCGTTGACAGTCATCTGCGCCAGCCGTGTTGCGAAGAACTCGCGCACCAGGCAATCGGCGGGATGCACGGTCAGCAGTACCCGGTCGAACACCGCGAAACCGACCGGGCTGGTGTCGATCGAGGCAAGTGCCTGCCGTGCGGTGGACACCGTGCCATGTTCGTTGTCGAGGAACAGTCCATCGCTGCCTGGAGCGGCGGCCAGACGGCGGAACACCAACAGGTCATACCACGAGGTGTAGTCGAAGTGCGACGGGAGCTGGTTGCTGAGCAGGTCAGAGAGGTGCAGGTCCACGAGCTGTCCGCCCGCGCACTGCTGCAACACGGCCTGCACTTCGCCTGCGCGCACCTCGAATTCGCGCCGCGCCGAGGCGATCCACAGGAAGCCGCGCTCGGGCAGAACCTGCGGCAACTCGGGCAGCTCGGTGCAGCGGTCGTCGATCAGGAAGACCCGCATGGCCGCGTCCACCTCAACCCTGGCGGATCAGTCGGGCGGCGTCGAGCGCGAAGTAGGTGAGCACGCCGTCGGCCCCGGCGCGCTTGAAGGCCAGCAGCGATTCCATCATCACCGCGTCGTGGTCTAGCCAGCCGTTCTGGGCG
>NZ_JAAFKF010000201.1 GCF_013299175.1 Sphaerotilus sp. | reverse complement strand
AAACGACTCAGCGCCGATGATAGTGCGCACCGCGCGTGTGAAAGTAGGTCATCGTCAGGCTTCTATTAGAAAACCCCTCTGATCCTCATCGATCAGAGGGGTTTTTGCTTTGGGGCAGCGATTTCAATTCGAACGCCATTCGCATCTCATCCGGGCATGAAAAAGCGCCCCGAAAGGCGCTTCGTCGTAATCGAAAGTCGCGAATCCCGCGACCGCGTCACATCACTTTGACGATCGCATCGGTGACATAGCCGATGTTCTTCGTGTTCAGTGCGGCCACGCAGATGCGGCCCGAATCGACACCGTAGACACCGAACTCACCGCGCAGGCGCACCATCTGATCCTTGTTCAGACCCGAGTAGCTGAACATGCCCTTCTGGCGGACGATGTAACTCAGGTCGCCCTGCACGCCCGCAGCGGTCAGCTTCTCGACCAGCAGCGTGCGCATTTCCTTGATCCGCACACGCATGGCCGCCAGTTCGCCTTCCCACATCGCCCGCAGGGTCGGTGTGGACAGCACGGTCGCGACGATTTGCGCGCCGTGGATCGGCGGGTTCGAGTAGTTGGTGCGGATCGCGATCTTCAGTTGCGACAGCACGCGGCCCGTTTCTTCCTTGCTCGCGCAGACCACCGACAGCGCGCCGACCCGCTCGCCGTACAGCGAGAAGCTCTTCGAGAACGACGTGGAGACGAAGAAGTCGAGTCCCGCCGCCACGAACTTGCCGATCACGGCGCCGTCTTCCGCGATGCCGTCACCGAAGCCCTGGTAGGCCATGTCCAGGAAGGCCACGAGGTCACGCGCCTTGATCGACGCGATGACCTGGTCCCACTGCGCGGCGGTGATGTCGTAGCCGGTCGGGTTGTGGCAGCAGGCGTGCAGCAGGATGACCGTGCCAGCCGGGGCGGCGTCGATCGCGGCGATCATGCCGGCGAAATTGATGCCGCGGTTCTCGGCGTCGTAGTACGGGTAGGTGCCGACCGGGAATCCCGCGTTGGTGAACAGCGCACGGTGGTTTTCCCAGCTCGGGTCCGAGATCAGCACGGTGGCGTTCGGGTTCACCTTCTTCAGGAAATCGGCGCCGATCTTCAGGCCACCGGTCCCACCGATGGCCTGCACCGTGGCGACACGGCCACCCGTGACGACGGCGCTGTCCGCACCGAACACCAGCCCTTGCACCGCCTTGTCATACGCGGCGATGCCGTCGATGGGCAGGTAGCCGCGGGCCTTCGGCGCTTCGAGCATCTCGCGTTCGGCTTCGACGACGCACTTCAGCAGGGGCAGCTTGCCGTTGTCGTCGTAGTAGACGCCCACGCCCAGGTTGACCTTGGCGGGGTTGGTGTCGGCACCAAATTGTTCGTTGAGACCCAGGATCGGGTCGCGCGGGGCCATTTCGACGGCAGAGAAGAGGGACATGACGGGGGGTCCGGCGGGACGTGTTGTGGAAAGAGCCGCTGCCTTCAGGTAGGCTGGGCGGTTGCGCCGATTTTACGGCGGGTCGGGAAATCCATGAGCCACATTGACCCCATCGAGAGTAAACCGCCAGCGACCGAGGGGCAGTTCGTGTCGTTTCCGGACTCGCCTTTCCAGCTTTTCCAGCCCTACCTGCCCGCCGGGGACCAGCCGACGGCGATCGACCAGCTCGTGGAAGGCATCCAGGACGGCCTGACCTTCCAGACCCTGCTCGGCGTCACTGGCTCGGGCAAGACCTTCACGATGGCCAACGTCATCGCCCGCCTTGGCCGCCCGGCGATCGTCTTCGCGCCGAACAAGACGCTCGCCGCGCAGCTCTACGCCGAGTTCCGCGAGTTCTTTCCGAAGAACGCGGTCGAGTACTTCGTCAGCTACTACGACTACTACCAGCCCGAGGCCTACGTGCCGCAGCGCGACCTGTTCATCGAGAAGGACAGCGCGATCAACGAGCACATCGAGCAGATGCGCCTGTCCGCGACCAAAAGCGTGCTGGAGCGGCGCGACACCATCATCGTCGCCTCGGTCAGCGCCATCTACGGCATCGGCAAGCCCGAGGACTACGCGCAGATGCGTTTCATGGTGCGCGTCGGTGACCAGATCGGGCAGCGGGACGTGATCGCGCAACTGATCCGAATGCAGTACACGCGCAACGAGACCGACTTCACCCGCGGCACCTTCCGCGTGCGCGGCGACACGATCGACGTGTTCCCGGCCGAGCACTCGGAGCTGGCGGTGCGGCTGGAGCTGTTCGACGACGAGGTGGAGACGCTGCAACTGTTCGATCCGCTCACCGGCCGGATTCGCCAGAAGGTGCCGCGCTTCACCATCTACCCGGCGAGCCACTACGTCACGCCCCGCGAGCGCGTGCTGGCGGCGATGGACGGCATCAAGGCCGAGCTGCGCGAGCGGCTGGCCGAGTACGTCTCGCAAGGAAAACTCGTCGAGGCGCAGCGGCTGGAGCAGCGCACGCGGTTCGACCTGGAGATGCTGCAGGAGGTCGGCCACTGCAAGGGCATCGAGAACTACACGCGCCACCTGTCGGGCGCGAAGCCGGGCGATCCGCCGCCGACGATGGTGGACTACATGCCGCCGGACGCGGTGATGTTCCTGGACGAGAGCCAC
>NZ_JAAFKF010000200.1 GCF_013299175.1 Sphaerotilus sp. | reverse complement strand
GGCGTTTCCCGTAGAGTCTTCGTCAACCTTGACCACAGCCGGAGCCACCCCATGACCGACCCCACCCCCTACACCCCGCCCAAGATCTGGACCTGGAACAAGGCCAACGGCGGCCAGTTCGCCAGCATCAACCGCCCCATCGCCGGCCCGACGCACGACAAGCCGCTGCCGGTCGGCCGCCACCCGCTGCAGCTCTACTCGCTGGCAACGCCCAACGGCGTGAAGGTGACGATCCTGCTGGAAGAGCTGCTCGCCCTCGGCCACACGGGCGCCGAGTACGACGCCTGGCTGATCAAGATCGGCGACGGCGACCAGTTCGGCAGCGGCTTCGTCGCGGCCAACCCGAACTCCAAGATCCCCGCACTGATGGACCACAGCGGCCCGAAGCCGATCCGCGTGTTCGAGTCTGGTGCGATCCTGATGTATCTGGCCGAGAAGTTCGGCAGCGCCTTCCTGCCCACTGAGCCGGCCCAGCGCGCCGAGTGCCTGTCGTGGCTGTTCTGGCAGATGGGCAGCGCGCCCTTCCTCGGCGGCGGCTTCGGGCATTTCTACGCCTACGCGCCGTTCAAGATCGAATACGCCATCGACCGCTACGCGATGGAGGTCAAGCGCCAGCTCGACGTGCTCGACCGGCAACTGGCCGAGCATCCCTACATCGCGGGCGAGGACTACACGATCGCGGACATGGCGATCTGGCCGTGGTACGGCGCGCTGGCCAAGGGACTGGCGTATGGTGCGGGCGAGTTCCTGCAGGTCCAGGACTACAAGAACATCCAGCGGTGGACCGACCAGGTGATGGCACGGCCGGCGGTGCAGCGCGGGCGCAAGGTCAACCGCGTCATGGGCGATCCGGCCAGTCAGTTGCACGAGCGGCATGACGCCAGCGACTTCGAGACGAAGACGCAGGACAAGCTCGGCGGCTGACCTCCGACGGGCGGGCTGTCACCCGATGGCCAGCCCGCAGCCCAGTTCGTCCAGCAGTTGAAACACTTCGGACTCGACGGCGGCAATGGGCTGCGTGCGGCCCACATCACGGATCGCCCCAGCCGGCACCCGATCACCGAACAGCATCACCACTGGGCAGGTGTTCTCCCGTACCGACATCCAGTACAGCCCGTGCGCGGTCGGCACACGCTGCCAGACGTGCAAGGCCCACTGGCGCGTGCGGGGATAGTCGGGCTGCTCCGTGCCGAACAGATCCGCGACCTTGAGGCCGGCAGCGCGCAGTCCGACGCTCGTGAGATTCACCAGCGCCAGCGCCGGCAAAACGATCTCGCTCAGATGGAGCGAACCCGCCTTGTCCTGCTCCCAGTCGTGCAGATGTCCAGTCGAAGGCGTGGGCACATCGTGCAGCACCACTTCCGCGATGGCACCACGGGGCGTCTGTGCAGCATAAAGCGTCGGCACCACACGACCGGTCGCGGGATCGATGAGCGGGCTGAACCGGGCGTTTCCATGGGGCGTGTCGTTGAACGCGGTGGGTGGATACTGCCCGGAAGACCGGTCGAAACGATGCATGCGGTACCAGGTTCCTCCGGGAAATGCCTTGGCCTTGAAGGGCTTGGTCGGTGGCGGAAAAGGCAGGTCAGCCATGCAAGGGACCAGCCATGTGGGCACGGGCTGCGTCGATGACCACACCGGGCTGGCTGGCGAGCAGTTCACGCGGCTTGCGACCATCCAATCGCGAACTGCGTGACTCGAACCACGATGCGATGCGCAACGCCGAGCAGCCGCTCAGGATCTTCAACACCTCGCGCAGTTCAACGACCGGGTGTCCCAGCAGGTCGAAGGCATAGTCAGGAAAGACCTTTTGCCCGCGGTGCTCGATGGCAAAAACACGCCCTTGGCTCAACCATCGACTGGTGAGCGAATGCGGATTGGCGGCAGCGGGATCAGCCCGAACCCCCACCTCGCGCGAGGTCAGCCAAGACGTGCCGTTCAGGATCACGTCCGCCGCACGCTGCTTCAGGCGCTGCGCGACTGGATCGTGACGGCGGATGGGCAGGCGATCGACCAGTGCCTGCCCATCCGAGGACAGCGACTGCGTCACCGCGCCCCCCTGCATCACCGCCTCGGTGATCGCCGCCCACGCCTCGGCTCCGACCACCAGCCGAATCTCCCGGATGTCCGGGAGTGACTCGCGGGAGATGGCTGCACGCTGCAAGGTGACGGTGTGCATCTCAAGGTGACCACGGCTGACTGCACGCGGGGATGACAAAGCTTTTGGCATGGCATTGGCAAACGGAGGTTGCGATTATTGCGAGTCTATACCTCACTCTCTTTCATCGCACACTCGATCACCTCACACCAGCGGCACCGTCATCCGCGCAATCACGGGCGCGGTCTCGGGCCGCACCCCGCGCCACCACACGAACGCTTCGGCCGCCTGCTCCACCAGCATCCCGACGCCATCGGCCAGCCGCTGCACGCCCGCGTTCTGCGCCAGCCGCAGGAACGGCGTCAGCCCCTTGCCGTAGACCAGTTCGTAAGCCAGCGCCGCGTCCGTGAAGACCGAAGCGGGCACGGCGGGCAGCTCCGCCTTGAGGCTGGCGGAGGTCGCGTTGAGCACCACGTCGAACCGCTCGCCAGCCAGATCGCCCAGGCCACAGCCGGTGATGCGCCCGCGCCCGGCGAATACCGCGGCCAGCGCGGTGGCCTTCTCCGCCGTGCGGTTGGCGATCACCAGTTCGGCTGGCTGTTGCGCCAGGAACGGCAGCA
>NZ_JAAFKF010000020.1 GCF_013299175.1 Sphaerotilus sp. | reverse complement strand
CTTCTGCACGCAAGGCCGGGTCGGTCAGCGCATCGGCCAGCACGACCTCCGCCGCCCGCAGCCGGTTCAGGCCGCGCACGGTGATCAGGTCGGCCGAGCCGGGTCCGGCGCCGATGAAGACGACGCGGACCTCTGCGGTGTCCATGCGCTGCGCCACCGGTTCAGGCGCCGACCAGCAGCGCACCGCTGGTGCGGTTGGTGGTCGGATCGACGACGATCAGCGCGCCGCCGACGCGGTTGTCCGCATAGGCTTCGACTGGCAGGGCTTGCTGCGTCTGGATCTGCACGCGGCCGATCTCGTTGACCGCCAGCTCGTGCGCGTCCACCTTGTCGAGCGTGTTGATGTCGAGCCGGTGGTCGATCGCGGTGATGCGCGCCTGCACCCAGCGGTTGCCGTGGCGCACCCAGTATTTGCGGCCGAGCACGGCGGGTTCGGTGTCGAGCCAGGCCAGCGTGCCGCTGAAGGTCTGCTGCGTCGGGGCGCTGCCGGGCGTGAACACCCAGTCGCCGCGGGACACATCGACCTGACGATCGAGCACGATGCCGGCGGATTGTCCTGCGGTGCAGACATCCACCACGCTGCCGGCGTGGCGCACCGACGCGACGATGGCGGTCTCGCCACTCGGGAAGATCTGCACGGTGTCGCCGGCCTTCACCGAGCCGTGGGCGATGCGGCCCCACATGACGCGGTGCTGGTGGCCGGTGCCGTGGCCTTCGTCGCGGGCGACGTACTGGACCGGCACGAGCAGGTTGCCGTCGTGCGCCTCGTCGGCGACGGGCAGCGTTTCGAGCAGTTGCAGCAGCGTCGGGCCGGTGTACCAGTCCCAGTTCGCCGACGGCGTGGCCACGTTGTCGCCGCGCAGGGCGGACACCGGCACGATGCCGCGCACGGTGATGCCGGCTTCCTCGGCGAACTTGGTCAGCGCCTTCGACACGGCGTCATAGGCGGCTTGCGTGCCGACCTCGATCGCGTCGAGCTTGTTGATCGCGAACACGATGCTCGGCACGCGCAGCAGGCGGGCCAGCAGGCTGTGGCGGCGGGTCTGCGGCAGCAGCACCACGTCGTCCACCGCCGTGTCGAGCTTGGTGATGTCCACCAGCACGACTGCGGCGTCGGAACCAGCGGCGGCCGTCACCATGTTGCGGGTGTACTGCTCGTGGCCGGGGGCATCGGCGATGATGAACTTGCGCGTCTTGGTGGTGAAGTATTGGTACGCCACGTCGATCGTGATGCCCTGTTCGCGCTCGGCCTCCAGGCCGTCGGTCAGCAGCGACAGGTCGATCGGCGCACCGGCAGCGCGCTTTTCCAGCGCGTCGAGCTTGTCGGCCAGGATGCCGCGGCTGTCGAACAGCAGGCGCCCGATCAGCGTGCTCTTGCCGTCGTCCACGCTGCCGGCGGTCAGGAAACGCAGGGCCTTGTGCGCCAGTTCTTCCCCGGCGTCGATGTGTTCCACGGTGCTCATCAGAAATACCCTTCCTTCTTGCGGCGTTCCATCGACGCCTCGGAGGTGCGGTCGTCCATGCGGGTCGCGCCACGCTCGGAGACCGTCACCTGCAGCGTCTCGGCCACGATGTCGGCGTTGGTGGCGGCGTCGCTCTCCACCGGGCAGGTGCAGGTCATGTCGCCCACGGTGCGGAAGCGCACGTCCACCGTCTCGATCGTGTCGCTCGCGTCCGGCGGCGTCACGTCCGTCACCGGCACCAGCAGGCCCTTGCGGCGGTAGATCTCGCGCTTGTGGGTGTAGTAGATGTGCGGCAACGGGATCTTCTCGCGCTCGATGTAGAGCCAGACGTCGAGTTCGGTCCAGTTGCTGATCGGGAAGGCGCGGAAGTGCTCGCCCGGCTTGATGCGGGTGTTGAACAGGTTCCAGAGTTCCGGGCGCTGCTCCTTGGGCTGCCACTGGCCGAAGCTGTCGCGGTGCGAAAAGATGCGTTCCTTGGCGCGCGCCTTCTCCTCGTCACGCCGGGCGCCGCCGATCATGCAGTCGAAGCGGTGCTCCTCGATCGTCTCCAGCAGCGTCACCGTCTGGTGGCCGTTGCGCGACTCCAGCGGGTGGGCCAGCCGGATCGTGCCGCGCTTCATCGAGTCTTCGAGGTGCCCGACGATCAGCCGCTCGCCCATTTCCTGGATGCGGGCGTCACGGAACTCGATGACCTCGGGGAAGTTGTGGCCGGTATCGACATGCACCAGCGGGAAGGGCAGCTTGCCGGCGAACACCGGGCGCTCGCCGGGCTTCGACAGCTTCTGCTTGAAGGCTTTTTCGGCGAGGTGCAGCACCACGCAGGAGTCCTTGCCGCTGGAGAACAGCAGGCCGGGCCGCTCGAAGGCGCCGGCCACTTCGCGCAGGATGAAGATCGCTTCTTCTTCCAGCGCGTCGAGGTGGCGGTGGTCCACGTCGGGGAGCAGTTGGGTCATGGTGGTCGGGGCGTTCATTCGGGTCGGGTCGGCAGGGGGTTCACACGGTGGACGACTTGACGTGCAGGCCACATTCCTTGGCCGATTCGTCTTCCCACCACCAGCGGCCAGCGCGGAACTCCTGCCCGACCGCGATGGCGCGGGTGCAAGGGGCGCAGCCGATGCTGGGCATGAACTGGTCGTGCAGCGGGTTGTACGGCACATCGTTGGTCGCGATGAAATGCCACACGTCGTTCCAGCTCCAATCGACCAAAGGGTTGATTTTCGCACGCCCCTGGTCATCGGCCTCGACCGCCAGAACTTCACCGCGCGCATTCGACTGCTCGCGGCGCAGCCCCGTCACCCATGCGGTGCGCCCGGCGAGCATCCGGCCGAGCGGTTCCATCTTGCGGATGCCGCAGCACGCCTTGCGCAGCGCGAGGCTCTCGTACATCGCCTTCTCGCCGTTGGTGCGCACGAACTGCACCACCGATTCCTCCACCGGCCGGTACACCTCGACCGCCAGACCATAGCGTTCGGTGATGCGCGGGATCAGGGCGACGGTTTCGGGGTGCAGCGCGCCGGTTTCCAGCGTCGCAAGCTGGATCGGCAGGCCGAGCTTGGCGATCAGGTCGGTGACGACCATGTCCTCGGCGCCGAGGCTGGTGGACTGGAGGACCGTGCCGGGGTGGTTGGCGGCGGCGTCCTTCAGGATCTGGACCGTCGCGGCCAGCCGCTCGTCGAAGCCGGCGGTCTTGCGGCCGTACAGGGCGATGGCGCTCATATCGCGGCTCCGGCGTTCAGGTATTCGCGCTGACCGGCCTCGTCGGCAGGGCGGGCGAAGACGGGGCGGCGCTCGTTCACATCACCCTGGTAGTGGCCGGGGAAGAAGGTCAGCGCCCGGTCGGCCGCGTCGAGCGACTGGTCGCGGCGCAGCACCACGGCGTTGAAGCCGGTGCGCTGCAGCAGCGACATCATGTCCACCAGCACATCGCCCGTGGCGCGGATCTCGCCGGCAAAGCGGTAGCGCGAACGCAGCAGCCGTGCCTGCGTGTAGGCCCGGCCATCGACCCACTTGGGGAAGTGCAGCACGACCAGCGACAGGCGCGGCAGGTCGGTCTCCAGCGTCTCGATGTCCACGTTGTTGGGCACGATCACGCCAGTCAGCAGCCCGGCCGGCCACGTTTCGCGCACGGCGTGCCACTGCGCCAGGGTCAGCAACTGGTGGTCGCGGGCGACGGGGTGCGGCGAGGGGCCGTCTTCACCGCCGACGGTGTGCCAAGCGTCGTGAGGGGTGTCGATGAATTTCATGGTGAATCTCTTCCGTCTCAGGCTCAGGCGGGGGTGTGGTCGCGGGCGGTGGCGATGCGCTGGGCGTTGGCGGCGGCCTTGAACGGGTCGAGTCCCAGGCGGTGCAGTGCGTCGATGAACTTCTCGCCGGCCTCGCGGTGGCTGCGGTAGGTCTCCAGGATGGCTTCCACGGCGTCGGTGATCTCGCTGGCCGCGAACGACGGGCCGATCACCTTGCCGGGCACGGCCAGCGGCGCGTGGGCCGAGCCGTCCGAGCCGCCGAGGGTGACCTGGTACCACTCGCTGCCGTCCTTGTCCACGCCGAGGATGCCGATGTGGCCGCTGTGGTGGTGGCCGCAGGAGTTGATGCAGCCGCTGATGTGCAGGTCGATCTCGCCGAGGTCGAACACGTCGTCGAGGTCGGCGAACCGCTCGGTCAGCTCCGCCGCGACCGGGATGGAGCGGGCGTTGGCGAGATCGCAGAAATCGCCGCCGGGGCAGGCAATCATGTCGGTGACGAGGCCGATGTTCGGCGTGGCGTAACCGGCGGCCTTGGCGGCGGCGTAGACCTCCGGCAGGTCGCTCGCCTTGACCCATGGCAGCAACAGGTTCTGGTCATGCGTCACGCGCAGCTCGCCGTGGCTGTAGCGGTCGGCGAGGTCGGCGGCCTGGTCCATCTGCACGTCGGTCACGTCGCCCGGTGCCTGACCCGCCCGCTTGACCGACAGCGTGACACCGCGCCAGCCCGGCACGAGGTGCGCATGCACATTGCGCTGAATCCAGCGTTGGTACGCCAGCGGCAGATCGGCCGGCAGCCCGACTTCTGGCAGCGGCGCCACCTCGGCCGGCCGCGTGAAGCTGGCGGCGACACGGTCGAACTCGGCCTGCGTGATCAGGTGGGCGCTGCCGTCGAGGTCGCGGCTCAGGATGTTGGCGAACTCGGCGTTCACGGCGTCGAAGAACTTCTGGCCTTCCGCCTTGACCAGGATCTTGATGCGCGCCTTGTAGGCGTTGTCGCGGCGGCCGTAGCGGTTGTAGACCCGCACGATGGCCTCGATGTAGACGAGGATCTGCTGCCACGGCACGAACTCGCTGATGACCGAACCGATGATCGGCGTGCGGCCCATGCCCCCGCCGACCTGGACCCGGAAACCGATCTCGCCCGCGGCGTTCTTCTTCAGTTGCAGGCCCACGTCATGCCAGCCGATCGCGGCCCGGTCTTCCACGGCGCCCGAGACGGCGATCTTGAACTTGCGCGGCAGGAAGGCGAACTCGGGGTGCAGCGTGGTCCACTGGCGCAGGATCTCGCAGTAGGGCCGCGGATCGACGATCTGGTCATGGGCGACACCGGCCAGCCCGTCGGTGGTCGTGTTGCGGATGCAGTTGCCGCTGGTCTGGATGCCGTGCATGTCCACCGCTGCCAGCTTGTCCATCACGTCGGCCGCCTGCGTCAGCGGAATCCAGTTGTACTGGACGTTCTGGCGGGTCGTGAAGTGGGTGTAGCCGCGGTCGTGGACGCGGGCGATCTCGGCCAGCGCCCGGATCTGGCGGCTGCTGATCGAGCCGTAGGGCACGGCGACGCGCAGCATCGGGGCGTGGCGCTGGATGTACCAGCCGTTCTGCAGGCGCAGGGCCTTGAAGTCGTCGCCGTCGAGCTGGCCGGCGAAGTGGCGGTCGAGCTGGTCGCGGAACTGGGCCGCGCGGGCGTGGACGAACTGGCGGTCGAAGTCGGTGTATTGGTACATGGCGGGCAGTCTGTCAGTCAGGCGTTCAGGCAGTCAGCAGGATTTTCTTGGCGGCGAACAGCAGCGACGCGCACAGCGCGAGGCGGGTGTACTTGTCGGGCAGCATCTTGGTCAGGTGGGCGCCGAGCCAGATGGCGGGCAGCGAACCCATCAGCAGCTCGATCAGCAATATCCAGTGGACATTGCCCAGCGTGGCGTGGCCGATGCCCGCCACCAGCGTCAGCGGCACGGCGTGGGCGATGTCGGTGCCCACCAGCCGGCGCATCTCCATGCGCGGGTACATCAGCAGGATCAGCGTGGCGCCCACCGCGCCCGCGCCGATCGAACTCAGCGACACCAGCACGCCCAGCACCAGACCGCACAGCACCGTGAGCCAGGGCTGGCGGGCCGGCGTGATCCAGCGTTCGAGCCACAGCCCGACGCGGAACCACACGGGGCGCATCATCACCGTGATGGCCGTCAGCACCAGCGCCAGGCCAAGCGCGAAGGTCAGCGCGCTGTCGGCCTTCTTGGTCAGGCCGACCATGTGCATGTAGGCGACGGTGGCGATGGAGGCAGGGATGCTGCCGGCCAGCAGCAGGCCGGTGATCTTGTAGTCCACATGGCCGTGGCGGTGGTGCGCAACCGAACCCGATACCTTGGTCAGGCAGGCGAACCACAGGTCGGTGCCGATGGCAATGGCCTTTTCCAGATTGAACACCGAGATCAGCAGCGGCGTCATCAGCGAGCCGCCACCGACACCGGTCAACCCGACGATCAGCCCGATGCCGAAGCCTGCAGCGACGGCCAGCCAGTCGATCGTGAAACCCAGGGTGTCGAGCATGAATAGGTACCTTGCAGTGCAGCAAAATCAGGATGTGCGACTCTAGTGGCTGCAGTCATGCCGACAAACAACATTTTCAGATGATGCTTATATGAATCCAGACATTAAAACAGGGCGCCGTCGCCTGTTGACCGTGCTCGGGACCGTGGCCGTGCTGGCGCTGGCCGGTTGTGGCACGACCGGACCGGTGCAGACCGGCGCACCCGCCGCGCCCGAACCAGCGACCGCCCCACGCCCGGCGCCGCGTCTGCCGCGCATTGGCCTGGCGCTCGGCGGTGGCGCGGCGCGTGGCTTCGCGCACATCGGCGTGATCCAGGTGCTGGAAGAAAACGGCATCCGGCCGGATCTGGTCGTCGGCACGTCGGCGGGCAGCGTCGTGGCTGCGCTCTACGCCGCGGGCAACACCGGCGCACAACTGGCGACACTGGCCGACGGCATGGATGAATCGTCCATCACCGACTGGGCCTTCCCGCTGCGGGGTGCGATCCGTGGCGAGGCGCTGGCGGCCTACATCCGCAAGAACACGGGCGGCAAGCCCATCGAGCAGATGAAGATCCCGCTGGGCGTCGTCGCCACTGATTTGGCCGACGGGCAGCCCATCCTGTTCCAGCGCGGCGACACGGGCACGGCGGTGCGGGCGTCCAGTTCGGTGCCGGCCGTGTTCCAGCCGGTGAAGATCGGCGAGCGCGAGTACGTGGACGGCGGGCTGGTGGCGCCGGTGCCGGTGCGCTACGCCAAGCAGATGGGCGCCGAGTTCGTCATCGCGGTCGATATCTCGTCGCCGCCGGACGGTGCGGCCACGGGCGATGCGATGCGCATGCTGCTGCAGACGTTTTCCATCATGGGCCGCAGCATCAACAACTTCGAGCTGAAGGAGGCGGACATCGTGCTGCGGCCCAAGCTCACCGGCATCTCCAGCGCAGATTTTGCAGCGCGCAAACGCTCGATCGCGGCGGGGCGGGAGATGGCGCTGGCGATGCTGGCGGAGCTGAAGATGAAAATAGCCGCAAAAACGCATTGATATTTCAGTTGACTTTTTCTTGAGAATCAATTTCTTGACTGAAAAAGGAGGGTTGGTCGGGGTGTTTTTTCACCCTTGAGGTGCAAAGGGGGCCTGTCAGCATGAGGACATATTCCCTGATGGCCTCCCATGAACCACGCCAACCGCTCCCAGCCGCCAACCCCCGCTTCCCCGCAGGCGGGCCGCACTGACCGCGTGCGCAACCACCTGCTCGCGCTGGAGGCGCGGATGATGTTCGACGGCGCCGCGCTGGCCGCGGCGGTCGATGCACTCGATTTGACGCACGATGGCACGCCACACGGCGACCATTTCGCAGAGGAGACCCAGGCCGTGATCGATCTGGCCGAGGCCATGTCGGGGCTGGCAGTCGCCGGGCGTACCTTGCTGGCGCCGATCTCGCGCGAGATCGCGTTTGTCGATGGTGGCTTGCGTGAAGCTTCGCGGTTGATTGCGGAGCTGGACCACTCGGTGGAGGTGGTGCTGCTCGATGCTGGCCGCGACGGCGTGGACCAGATTGCCCGCACGCTCGCTGCACGCCACGGTCTCGATGCCGTTCATATCCTTTCGCATGGCGGTGCTGGTGCGCTGTACCTGGGGACGGCCGTGCTGAACCAGGCCACGCTGCAGGGGCGGTATGCCGCGGACTTCCGGGTGATCCAGGCTGCGCTGTCCGAACAGTGTGACGTACTCCTGCATGGCTGTGACGTGGGGGCCGGGCCGACCGGTGCAGCATTCCTGGAGGCCCTGTCCCTGTCCACCGGCGCCGGCGCCTCGGCCTCGCTCCGGTTGCCCTTCCGCCAAGGGCCGGTGCAGGAATCCTTCCGGTTCGAGACCGAAGTCCTGCACGAAACATTGCATCTGTCGGTCCGGCCAAGGCAAGGGCGTGCCACCTCGATGGACGGCCGGGTGGCCGAGTACCAATTCCTCACCGCCGAGGGGCGGCCATTGCCTGCACAGATGCGGGCAGATTCGCATGGTCACGTCACCATCAACCGTGTGCCGGGCCTGGAGCGGGTCGGCTTGATGGTGCGTGCATTGCATGCCAACGGTGCCATGACCGAAGCACGGCTGGAACTCGACGTCTCTTCTGGCGCGGTGCGCCTGCTGACCGCGCCTGATCCCGTGGTGCAGGCGCCGACCTCTCGCCAGTCCAGTGCCGCATGGAAGTTGAGCAAGGAGCTGGAGCACCGCACCACCGCGCGCAGTGCCGAACGCCAGGCGCCCGCCATGGCCGCGAACTGAGTTCAGCCTACATCCGATCCAAACCATGACCGCAAGTGTCACCCCCACCATGACCATCCCCCTGTTTCCCCGCCTGCACCGGACGGCACTGGCCGCCTCTCTCGCCTTCCTGGGCGGCTGCGCGTCCGTGACGCCAGTGCCGCTGGCCGATGCCGAGCTGCAAACCGCCGTGAAAAGCTCGGTCGATCGTGTGGCGTCCAAACAGGAACCGATCACCGCGTCCATCAGCTTGTACGAGGCGATGGCGCGCGCGCTCAAGTACAACCTCGATTACCGCGTCGAGCTGATGTCGCAGGCGCTGCGGCTCAGCGAGTTCGAGCTGACACGCTACGACATGCTGCCCCAGCTCGTGGCCAACGCCGGCTACAACAGCCGCAACAAGGAAGCCGGCTCCAGCAGCCGCTCCCTGATCAGCGGCCGGGAGTCGCTGGAGCCTTCGACCTCGACCGAAAAGAGCATCTTCAACTCCGACCTGACGCTGTCGTGGGACATCCTCGATTTCGGCCTGTCGTATGTGCGCGCCCAGCAGAAAGCCGACGAGGCGCTCGGGGCCATGGAGCAACGGCGCAAGATCGCCAACCGCATCGTCGAAGACGTGCGGACGGCGTATTGGCGTGCGGTCAGCGCCGAGCGGCTGCTGGGCAAGATGCAGGAGCTGGAGACGACCGTACAGGTGGCGCTGGAAGAATCGCGTCAACTGGAGCGGCGCGGCACGACCTCGCCGCTGGCGGCGCTGACCTTCCAGCGCGAGCTGATCCAGATCCGCGCCGAGCTGCAGCGCCTGCAGCGCGATCTGGTGGTGTCCAAGCGGCAGCTCGGTGCGCTGATGAACGTTCCGCCGGACCAGGAGTTCTCGCTGGTGCTGCCGGCCCGACAGTCCACGGCACAGAGCCTCGACATGGAGCCGGGCGACATGCTCACCAGCGCGCTCTACTATCGACCCGAGCTGCGCGAGGTGCGCTACCGCGCCCGCATCAATCGGCGTGAACTGGACGCTGCGTTGCTCAAGGCGATGCCCAATCTGCGGCTGTTCGCCGGGCTGAACTACGACTCGAATGCCTACCTGTACAAGCAGGACTGGGTCGGTGTGGGCACCCGCGCCAGTTGGAACCTGATCAGTGCCTTCCGCTACCCATTGGCCAAAAAGGCGGTCGAGAACCAGCAGGCGCTGCTCGACCAGCGCGAGCTGGCGCTGACCATGGCCGTGATGACCGAGGTGTATGTGAGCCGCACACGCTTCAACCACCTTGGCGCCGAGCTGCAGACTGCGGGTGAGCGTCTGGATGTCCAGTCCCGCATCCTGGAGAAGATTCGCGCTGGCAGCCAAGCCGGTTCGGTCAGCAAGCAGACGCTGATCCGCGAGGAGATGAATACGCTGGCCGAGGAGGTCCGCCACGACATCGTGTTCGCCGATTTGCAGAACGCCCGCGCCAACACCTATGCCGCCATGGGCATGGACACCTTCGGGCCGGATGTGACGGGTGCGGAGAGCGTTTCGGCACTGGCCTCCTCGCTGGAACAGTTGTGGACACGCCGCGACCAGCCCCGCAGCGATGCGACAGGGAGCGCCCGGTGAGCGCCCGGCGCGTAGGCTCCGGCGCCGCTCTGGCAGGGCTGCTGTTGTCGCTGGTGGCTTTGCCGGGTCAGGCAGACGCACCGGTGCGGGGGGTGGTGCGGGCGCGGCAGGTGGCGGTGCTGTCGTCACGGCTGTCGGCCCAGATCACCCAGATGCCCTTCCGCGAGGGGCAGAGTTTCCGCAAGGGCGAGCTGCTGGTGGCGTTCGACTGCGAGCGCCAGCGTGCCCAGTCCAAGGCCGCCGCCGCCGCCCTCCGGGCGCACCAGAAAACCTTCGAGGTCCAGCGCGAGCTGCTCCAGAGCAGCGCCATCGGGAAGATGGAGGTGGATGTCACCCAGGCCCAGATGGAGAAGGCCGCCGCCGAGGTGCAGGCGCTGGAGGTGGAGCTGCGCGAGTGCCAGGTGTTCGCACCGTATGCCGGCCGCGTGGTCGAGGCCGTGGCGCAGGCCCACGAAACCGCGGGGCAAGGTCAGCCGCTGCTGCGCATCCAGGGCGCCGATGACCTGGAGCTGCAACTCATCGTGCCCTCGGCGTGGATGTCGTGGCTGCGCAGCGGCACCCAGTTCACGTTCCGCATCGACGAGACGGGCGAGTCGGTGACGGCGGCGGTGCTGCGGGTGGGGGCGTCGGTGGACCCGGTCAGCCAGACGGTCAAGATCGTGGCCAAGCTGCCGACCGGGCGTGCCAGCGTGCTGCCGGGCATGAGCGGAACGGCTGAATTCAAGCGTTCCTGAGTCAGAAAGGACTGTTTTCCATGACTGCTGCCGCTGCTGATGCGTCGATTGAACAACAGGGCCAGCCAGTGCCGGCGCCGGTGCCAGTGCCCTCGGGGGCGCTGGCGCTGCTGCAATTCGAGTCGGAGATCCGCCGTCAGGCCACGCTGGTGGAACTGCGGTTTCACCTGGCCAACGAGATGCGGCGGGTGCTGGCGTTCCGTCAGGCCTTTGTGCTGGATGTGCCACCCGCCACAAGCGGCGGGGCGCCGCAGGTGCGGGCGGTGTCGAGTCTGGCGACGGTGGAGTCCGAATCCCCCCTGGTCGGCTGGGCACAGGCTACCGCGGCCGGGTTGCGTGCCGATGCGGGGTTGGCTCAGATCGTCCGGCTGGATGCAAGGGCCTACGCTGCACTGGACGATTACCCCTTCGAACACGGGCTGTGGCTGCCGCTGGCCGATCGGGCGGGCGCGGTGTTCGCCGGCGCGCTGCTGATGGCGTCGCATCCCTGGCGGCAGGCCGACGAGGTGATCGCGCAGCGGCTCGGCGCCACGTATGCCCATGCCTGGCTGGCGCTGCAACCGCGGGCGGCACGGGGGTGGTTGCCGCAGGGGCGCTTGCGGTGGTGGTGGTGTACGGGGGGGGTGGCGGTGGGCCTCGGGGTGCTGGCGCTGCCGGTACGGCTGAGTGCGCTGGCACCGGTGGAGGTGGTGCCGCTGCGCCCGGCGGTGCTGGCCGCGCCGATCCAGGGCGTGATCGAGCGTGTTCACCCGGCGCCCAGCACGGCGGTGAAGACGGGTGACCCGGTCATCAGCTTCGACGACACCCGGTTGCGCAACGAGCTGGCGCTGGCCGGACAGCGGCTGGAGGTGGCGCGCGCGCGCAGCCTGCGCTCCAGCCAGGCGGCGTTTGGTTCGGCCGAGGCCAGCCACGATGTGTCGATCAACAAGTCCGAGCTGGACCTGGCGCAGGCCGAGGTCGAGTACGCCACCGATGCGCTGGCCCGTACCCGGATGAAGGCACCGATGGACGGCGTGGTGGTCTACAGCGACCGGCGTGACCTCGAAGGCCATCCGGTCGAGATCGGCCAGCAGCTCGTGCAGATCGCCGACCCCGGCAAGGTCGAGTTCCGCATCGAGCTGCCGGTGCGCGACAACCTTGTCATCCGCGAGGGTGCCGAGGTGACGGTCTACCTCGACAGCGCGCCGCTGCACCCCATCACCGCCCGGCTGGTGCGCGCGGGCTACCAGGCCCGGCCAACCGCCGAGAAGGTGCTCGCGTTCACGCTGGTGGCGCAGCCACTGGAGGCAGTCGGCCTGCGCATCGGCTCCCGTGGCACGGCGCAGGTCTACGGCGAATCGGTGCCGCTGGTCTACAAGATCTTGCGGCGGCCGCTGGCGGTGCTGCGGCAGTGGACGGGGGTGTGATGGCGAAGACTGCTCCCACGGCCGCGACCCCGCTGCCGCGTCTGCGCGACGACCTGCGCATCGAACCCGCCGCGCCGCTGCTCGACGGCGCACCGTGCTGGACGCTGACCGATCCGCTGGCGCAGCGTTACTTCCAGCTCGGTGCCCGCGAGGTGCAACTCCTGTCGCACTGGAAGCGCGGCACCCAGGAGTCGCTGGCTGGCGCGCTGCAGCGGCGTGGCGTGGCGCTGACCGAGGGGGAGCTGGAGCGTTTGCTGACGTTCCTGCTGGACAACGGGCTGGTGGAAATCGACTCCGCCCGCACCGCCGAGCGCCTGGCCGCCCGCCGAGAAGCCAGCCGCGCCACCGGGCTGACCTGGCTGCTCCACCACTACCTGTTCTTCAAGTTCCCGCTGCTGCGGCCGGAGGCGTTCCTGCAGCGCACGCTGCCGCTGGTGCGCCGGCTGTGGTCGCGGCCCGCGCGGGTGGGGCTGGCCCTGGTCGGGTTGGCCGGTGTCTACCTCGTCAGCCGGCAGTGGGACGCCTACCTGTCCACCTTCGCCGAATTCCTGTCCTGGCAGGGCGTGCTGGCCTACCTGACCTGCGCGGTGCTGGTGAAGACGGCCCACGAGTTCGGCCATGCCTACGCCGCCACCCACTTCGGCTGCCGCGTGCCGACCATGGGCGTGGCGGTGATGATGGGCTTGCCGATGCTGTACTCCGACACCAGCGCGTCCTGGCGGCTGACACAGCGCGGACCCCGCCTGTGGATCGACGCGGCGGGGATGCTGGCCGAGCTGGGGGTGGCGGTGCTGGCGACCTTTCTGTGGGCGTTTCTACCCGATGGCGGGGTGCGGGGTGCGGTGTTCGTGCTGGCCACGTCGAGCTGGTTGATGTCGCTGGCGGTCAACCTCAACCCGTTCATGCGCTTCGATGGCTACTACCTGCTGTCGGACGCGGTGGGCCTGCCCAACCTGCAGCCGCGCGCGTTTGCCCTGGCGCGCTGGGCCCTGCGGGAAAGCCTGCTGCGGCTGGGCGAGGCGCCGCCCGAGCCGCTGTCGGCGCGGGTGCAGCGTGGCATGGTGGTCTATGCCTGGGCGGTGTGGATCTACCGGCTGGGGCTGTACACCGGCATCGCGCTGGCGGTCTACCACTGGTTCTTCAAGACCATGGGCGTGGCGATGTTCCTGGTCGAAGCCGGCTGGTTCATCGTGCGGCCGGTGGTGGCGGAGCTGCGACAGTGGTGGGCGCGGCGGCAGGTGCTGCGCCATTCGCCGCGGGCCTGGGTGTCGTTGGCGGCACTCGGCGGGGTGCTGCTGCTGGGGGTGCTGCCGCTGGACCGGGGGGTGCGCCTGCCGGCCTGGCTGGCGCCGACGCTGGATGTGCCGCTGTACGCCGACGTGGCGGCCCGCATCGACGAGGTGCTGGTACACGAGGGACAGGCCGTGCGCAGCGGACAACTGCTGTTGCGGCTGTCGGCGCCGACCCTGGCGCAGGAGCGCGCGCAAGCCCAGACCCGGCTGGCCGCGGCCCGCGCACGCCTGGACCGCATGGCCGGCACGCCGCGGGATCTGGCGCAATCGATGGTGCTGGTGCGCGAGTGGCAGGTGCAGCAGCGCACGCTCCAGTCGCTCGACGAGCAGCAGGCGCGGCTGGAGGTGCGCGCACCCTTCGATGGCCGTGTCGTCGAGGTGGACGCCGACCTGCAGCCAGGGCGCTGGGTCGATCGGCACCTGGCGCTGGGCCGGGTGGTGTCGGGCGACCGCTACGACGTGCGTGCCTACGTGCCGGAAACCGAGGTGTGGCGCTTGCGGGCGGGACAGGTCGGGCAGTTCATCCCCGACGACGCCCGGCGCGAGCGGGTGTCGGCGCGGCTGAGCGAGATCGGGCAGCAGGCGGTGGATGCCATCGAGATGGTGGCGCTGAGCGCGGCCTACGACGGGCCGATCGCCACACGCGACGACTCCACGCACGGGCTGCGTCCGGTGCAGGCGCAGTACCACGTCCGCTTGCAGCCCGAGGCGGGTGGGACCGGGTTGCCGCGGGCGGACCATCCGGAGCAGATCAAGGGCGAGATCCGCCTGAGCGCCCAGCCGCAGAGTCTGCTGTCGATGGCGGCGGCGCAGGTGCTGCGGGTGCTGGCGCGCGAGGCCGATCTGTGACGTGGCGCCGTGTCAGGCCGGGCGCGGCTGCCGCTGCCGCATCCACCACAGGAGGGCTGCTGCCGTCAGTGCCACGGGCACCAGCGAGCCGAGGTTCAGCAGCGTCCACCCCTGCGTCGTCACCAGCAGCCCCGACGCGAACGACGTCACCGCTAGCGTGGCGAACACGCAGAAGTTCAACGCCCCCTGCGCCCGGTCCTTCTCCTCGGGCGCATACGCCTGCAGCGACAGCGTGGTCGCCCCCGTGAACAGGAAGTTCCAGCCCACGCCCAGCAGGAACAGGGCGACCAGGAACCGGTGCAGGTCCACGCCGGTCAGCGCCACCGCGATGCACAGCGCGTTCAGCGCCACGCCGACCGCCATGATCTGCAACACACCGAACCGCTTGATGAGCTGCCCGGTGAAAAAGCCCGGCGCGAACATGCCGATGACGTGCCACTCCAGCACCAGCGCGGTGTCCGAGAACGGCAGCCCACACTGGTCCATCGCGATCGGCGTGGACGCCATCAACAGGTTCATCACGCCGTAGCCCAGCGAGCTGCACAGCGCCGCGACGACGAACACCGGCTGCCGCACGATCTCGGCCAGCGAGCGACCCCCGGCCACCGCCTTCTTCGCGGGCGGCGGCGGAAAGTCGATTGCCGCCAGCACCAGCATCGAGAGCAGCGCCACCCCGGCCAGCGCGAGGTAGGCGCCGACGAAGGGGACGGCGGTCAGCGCACGGGTCTGCGCCGCGAGGTTCGGCCCGGCGATGGCACCGATCAACCCGCCCGCCATGACCATCGACACCGCCTTCTCCGGCCCGGTGCTGCCCGCCAGTTCGGCGGCGGCGAAGCGGTAGAGCTGCGCATTGGCGTTGAAGTAGCCGGCCACCACCGTGGCCAGGCACAGCAGCTCGAAATGCCGCCCCACCGCCGCCCACGCGCACAGCAGCGCCGAGCCGAACGCCACCGCCGCGCCCATCTGGAACGAGGTCTTGCGGCCGAAGCGGGCCTGCGTGCGGGCCACGAGGGACGTGGACATCGCCCCACCCAGCACGTAGCCCATCACCGGCAGCGTCGCCATCCAGCCCAGCGGCGCGAGCGCCAGCCCGACCAGCCCGTTGATCGCGATGAAGGCGACGTTGTTGGTGAGGAACAGCCCTTGCGCGGCGGCGAGTAGCCAGAGGTTGCGGTTCATGGCGGGCGGCGCTTCAGCGGGCCGGCTTGAACAAGGCGCCACCGAGCACGCTGTCCGCCTTCAGCCCGCGCTTGTCGAACCACCCCTTGTTCATCTCCAGCACGAACCGCACCGGCTTCTTCGAGCAGTGCGAGTCGTCCGTCTGCGGCTTCATGTCCTCGATGTTGACGATGGTGCCGGTGTCGTCGATGAAGGCGGCCGACAGCGGAATCAGCGTGTTGTGCATCCAGAAGCACTGAACACCGGGTTGCTGGAACACGAAGACCATCCCGTCGTTGGCGGCCATGCTCGGGCGGTGCATGAGGCCGATCTCGCGCTCTCGGTCGTCGTCGGCGACCTCGGCGCGGATCAGGTGCAGGCCGGCGGTGAGCTGCGTGGTGGGCAGTTTCTGCGGGCGGTCCTGGGCGTGGCTGCCGAGCGACAGGACGAGCAGGGTCGCCACGGGCATGAACCGGGTGGCGGCGCGGAGGCGGTTGAACTTGATGTGGATCATGTTGGGTGCAGCGTTGAACTTCAAGAATAGCGCAAGCCATGCCCACCCCGTCCGCTCTCGCACCCGCCCTCAGTCCGACCCAGGCCGCCGCCGTCAATGACCCCCAGCAGCAGACTGCCTTCACCCGGTGGATCGACGATGGCCAGGGTGGCGAACTCGGCCAGTCGCGGCTGCTGCTCAGCGGCTTGCACTGCGCGGCCTGCGCCGGCCTGATCGAGGACGCGCTGTGCCGGGTCGAGGGCGTGCAGCGGGCGGAGGTGAGCGGCGCGGCCCAGCGGGCGGTCGTCACCTGGAACCCGCAGCGCACGCAGGTCTCGGCGCTGATCGAGGCGGTGCGCGCGGCGGGCTATGGCGCTTTTCCCGACACGGGTGCGCAGGCGGTGGCACTGGCGACCCGCGAGACGCGCCAGTCGATCTGGCGGCTGTTCGTGGCTGCGTTCTGCATGATGCAGGTGATGATGTACGCCACTCCCGCCTACGTGGCCGCGGCCGGCGACATCACGCCCGACATGGTGCAACTGCTGCGCTGGGCGAGCTGGGTGCTGACGCTGCCGGTGATGGTGTTCGCGGCGGGGCCGTTCTTCAGCGGCGCGTGGCGCGGGCTGCGGCAGGGGCGCATCAGCATGGACCTGCCCGTGGCGCTGGGCGTGGGCGTGACCTTCATCGCCAGCTCGGCGGCCACCTTCGACACCCGCGGCCCCTTCGGCCCGGAGGTGTATTTCGACTCGCTGACCATGTTCGTCAGCTTCCTGTTCGCCGCCCGCTGGCTGGAGGCGCGTGCCCGGCAGCGGGCGGCGCAGTCGCTCGACAGCGTGGTGCGCCGGCTGCCCGATGCGGTGGAACGGCTGGATGCGCAGGGGCAGGGCACCTTGGTGGCCGCGTCCGCGCTGGTGGTGGGCGACAGGGTGCGGGTGCATGCCGGACAGGCGTTTGCCGCCGATGGCCGCGTGGTCGAAGGGGCCACGCAGGTCGATGAGGCGATGCTGTCGGGCGAGTCGCGGCCGGTGGAACGGACGCTGGGGGACGAGGTGTCCGCGGGCTGCCTCAACCTGGGGGCGCCGGTGGTGGTCGAGGTGCTCCAGCTCGGCGCGCACACGCGTTACCAGCGCATCGTCGCCCTGGTGGAGCGGGCCTTGACCGAGCGGCCGGATTTCCTGCTCGCCACCGACCGCATCGCCGCGCCGTTCCTCTGGGGCGTGCTGGCGCTGGCCGCGGGGGCGTGGGGCGCGTGGCAGTTCATCGACCCGAGCCGGGCGCTGTGGGTGGCCGTGTCGGTGCTGATCGTGACCTGTCCGTGTGCGCTGTCGCTGGGGGCGCCGGTGGCCTTGCTGGCGTCGGCCGGCGAGCTGGCACGGCGTGGCATCCTGGTGCAGCGGCTGGACGCGCTGGAGATCCTGACCCGCGTGCAGGATGTCGTGTTCGACAAGACCGGCACCGTGACCGAGGACCGCCTGACCCTGGTGGAGTCCCGCGTGCTCCACCGCACGCCGGACATCGCGGGCGAGCACCTGCACACCCTCATGGCGCTGCTGACCCGGCGCTCGCAGCATCCCCTGGCGCGCGCGATGGCGCAGTCCTATGCGCCGCTGGCGGGGCCTGCGGGAGGGACGTTGGTGCTCGACGACGTGGCCGAACACGCCGGACTCGGCCTGGAGGCGACCGCGCGCTTCGCGGGGCGGGCGCTGCGGGTGCGGATGGGGGCGCCGGGCTGGTGCGGGCTGCCCGAGGGGGTGGAATTGCCGCCGCGACCGACGGTCTGGCTGGGCATGGAACTCGACGGGTGGCTGCAGCCGGTGGCGTGCTTCGAGTTCGACGAGGTGCTGCGCGCCGACGCCGTATCGGGCGTTGCCGGCCTGGCCCAGGCCGGCTTGGCGCTGCACCTGTTCTCCGGCGACCAGACCGCCAGCGTCGAGGCCATGGCCCGCCGCCTGGGCATCGCCGACGCCCGCGCCCGCTGCACCCCGCAAGACAAGCTCGCCGCGGTCGAGGCGCTGCAGGCTGCGGGCCGCGTCGTGGCGATGGTCGGCGACGGCATCAACGACGCCCCCGTGCTGGCGCGGGCCGACGTGTCGGTTGCACTCGGCACGGCCGCGGCGCTGGCGCAGGCGCGGGCGGATGTGATCGTGCTGTCCGACCGCCTCGACGACCTGCCCGCCCTGTTCGCCACGGCGCGCCGCACGCTGGCCGTCGTGCGGCAGAACCTGGGCTGGGCGCTGTTCTACAACGTGGCCTCGGTGCCGCTGGCGCTGGCAGGCTGGCTGCCGCCGTGGCTGGCGGGGCTGGGCATGGCGCTCAGCTCGCTGGTGGTCGTGCTCAACGCGCTGCGATTGGCTTGAACCATGGACATCCTGTTCCTGCTGATTCCGCTGTCGGTGGTCCTCGTCTTCCTGGTTCTCGCGGTCTTCGCCTGGGCCTTGAAGAGCGGCCAGTTCGACGACCTCGACCGCGAAGGCGAGCGCATCTTGCGGCTGGACCGCAACGGGCTTGATGTCGATCAATCCAGTGCGGTTCCTGCTACCGAAGAATCCGGGCCAAGGATCGAAAGCGTCGAGTTTCCAGGAGCAAGCAACCATGGCCACATTGGCAATCAGCACACCGCCGGCTAACCCCGTCTACACCGACACCGTCGTGCGGCAGTTCGCCCTCGCCGCGGTGGTCTGGGGCATCGTGGGGATGCTGGTCGGGGTCGTGATCGCGGCCCAACTGGCATTCCCCGAACTGACCGACGGCATCGCCTGGCTCAGCTACGGCCGCCTGCGCCCGCTGCACACCAATGCGGTCATCTTCGCGTTCGGCGGCTGCGCGCTGTTCGCCACCAGCTACCACGTCGTGCAGCGCACCTGCCAGACCCGCCTGTTCGCGCCCGCGCTGGCCCAGTTCACGTTCTGGGGTTGGCAGGTGGTCATCCTGGCCGCGGCGATCACGCTGCCGCTGGGCATGACGCAGGGCAAGGAATACGCCGAACTGGAGTGGCCGATCGACCTGCTGATCGCCGTCGTGTGGGTCAGCTACGCGGTCGTGTTCTTCGGCACGGTCGGCATCCGCAAGGTCAGCCACATCTACGTCGCCAACTGGTTCTTCGGCGCCTTCATCCTGGCGGTGGCGCTGCTGCACATCGTCAACAGCGCGGCGGTGCCGGTGTCGGTCTGGCCGATGAAGTCCTACTCGGCCTACGCGGGCGTGCAGGACGCGATGGTGCAGTGGTGGTACGGCCACAACGCGGTGGGTTTCTTCCTGACCGCGGGCTTCCTGGGGATGATGTATTACTACATCCCGAAGCAGGCCGGCCGGCCGGTCTACTCGTACCGGCTGTCGATCGTCCACTTCTGGGCGCTGATCTTCACCTACATGTGGGCGGGTCCGCACCACCTGCACTACACCGCGCTGCCGGACTGGACGCAGTCGGTGGGCATGGTGTTCTCGCTGGTGCTGCTGGCGCCGAGCTGGGGCGGCATGATCAACGGCATCATGACCCTGTCGGGCGCGTGGCACAAACTGCGCGATGACCCGATCCTGAAGTTCCTGATCGTCTCGCTGTCGTTCTACGGCATGAGCACGTTCGAGGGTCCGATGATGTCCATCAAGACCGTCAACGCGCTGTCGCACTACACCGACTGGACCATCGGCCACGTCCACTCCGGCGCCCTCGGCTGGGTCGGCATGGTGACGATCGGCTCGCTGTACCACCTGATCCCGCGCATGTTCGGCCGCACGCAGATGTTCAGCGTCCGGGCGATGGAGCTGCATTTCTGGGTCGCCACCATCGGCATCGTGCTGTACATCGCCGCGATGTGGATTGCCGGCGTGATGCAGGGCCTGATGTGGCGCGCCGTGAACCCGGACGGCACGCTGGTCTACAGCTTCGTCGAGAGCGTCAAGGCGACCTACCCGTTCTACGTCATCCGCCTCGGCGGTGGCGTGATGTACCTGTCGGGCATGTTCATCATGGCCTGGAACGTGGTCAAGACGGTGCAGGCCGGCCAGGTCGAACCCCTCGCCATCCCGGCTGTCGTCGCCCACGCCTGAACCGGAGCACCCCACACCATGGCCCAAGCCAACGCCAACCGCCCCGTGTCCGGTCACGAGAAGATCGAGACCAGCAACTTCCTGATGATCGTCCTGACCCTGGTCACCATCCTGTTCGGTGGTCTGGTCGAGATCGTCCCCCTGTTCTTCCAGACCTCCACGACCCAGCCGGTCGCGGGACTGCTGCCGTACACGCCGCTGCAGCTCGCCGGGCGCGATGTCTACCTGCGCGAGGGTTGCTACAACTGCCACTCGCAGATGATCCGCCCCTTCCGCTCCGAGACGCTGCGCTACGGCGATGCGTCCAAGGCCGGCGAGTTCGTCTATGACCACCCTTTCCAGTGGGGGTCCAAGCGCACCGGTCCGGACCTGCACCGCGTCGGCGGCAAGTACAGCGACCAGTGGCACCGCATCCACCTGAACAACCCGCGCGACGTGGTGCCCGAGTCCAACATGCCGTCGTATGCGTGGCTCGACAAGGCGCCCGCCAACGCCGGCATCGGCGCCAACATGGCTGCGCTGCGCAAGGTCGGCGTTCCTTACACCGACGACGAGATCGCCAAGGCCGCCGACGGTGTCAAGGACAAGACCGAACTCGACGCCGTCATCGCCTACCTGCAGGTGCTCGGTACGGCGGGCAAGGGTCCGGCCGCCGCAGCCGCGACAGTCAAGTGAGCGGGAGGCGACATGGACATCGTCAATGACCTGCGCAGTTTCGCGACTGTGGGTTTCTTCCTCCTGTTCCTGGGCATCGTCGCCTGGGCCTATGCCAGCCGCAACCGCTCCGGGTTCGAGGAAGCCGCTGCGCTTCCGTTCCTGGACGACGACCAACACAAGGCATCCAACGCATCCAACGCATCCAACGGAGGCACCCATGAGTGACTTCACATCCAGCTTCTGGTCGTGGTACGTGATCGCGATCACCGTGGGCGGACTCGCGTTCTGCCTGTTCATCCTGCTGGTGGCGAGCAAGCGCACCGCCATGGCCGACGACAACTCCACCGGCCACACCTGGGACGTGGACCTGCGCGAGATGAACAACCCGCTGCCGCGCTGGTGGGTGGGCCTGTTCGTGCTGACCGTCGTGTTCGCGGCGGTCTACCTGGCGCTGTATCCCGGACTCGGCACCGCCAAGGGCACGCTGAACTGGTCCTCCGCCGGTCAGTTGGCGTCCGAGCACGCCAAGGCCCGCCAGACCATGGCGCCGCTGTACGCCCGCTTCGCCACGATGGCTCCGGAGGCACTGGCCCAGGACCAGCAGGCCATGGGCATCGGCGAGCGGCTGTTCCTCAACCACTGTGCCGGCTGCCACGGCTCGGACGCCAAGGGCAGCAAGGGCTTTCCCAACCTGACCGATGACGACTGGCTGGGCGGCACGGGCGTGGACTACATCGCCAGGACCATCGCGGAAGGGCGCCAGGGCATGATGCCGCCGATGGCCGCGGCGGTCGGCTCGGCCGAGGATGTCAAGAACGTCGCGCAGTACGTGCTGAGCCTGTCGGGCAGCCCGCACAACTCGATCGCCGCCCAGTTGGGCAAGACCAGGTTCGGTGTGTGCGCAGCCTGCCACGGCGCGGACGGCAAGGGCACGCAAGCCCTGGGCGCGCCCAACCTGACCGACAAGGTCTGGCTGCATGGCTGGGGTGAGGCGGCGATCACCGCGATGGTCAACGGTGGCAAGACCAACGCCATGCCGGCGCATGCGGCGCGGCTCTCGCCCGAGCAGATCCAGGTGCTGGCGGCCTATGTCTGGAGCCTGTCGCACAAGGGTGCGCAGCCATGACGACCCCGGCCGCCGGCGAGCCGGTGGTGAAGACCATCTCGCTGTACCAGAAGACGCAGAAAATCTACCCGCGGTCGGTGCAGGGGGTCTTTGCCCGCTGGCGCTGGGCGATGGTCTGGACCACGCAGATCGTCTTCTACGGCACGCCCTGGCTGTTGTGGAACGACCGGCAGGCGCTGCTGTTCGACCTGCTCGCGCGGCGGTTCTACATTGGCGGCCTGGTGCTCTACCCGCAGGACTTCATCTACCTGACGGGGTTGCTGATCGTCTCGGCCTATGCGCTGTTCCTGTTCACGGCGGTGGCCGGGCGGCTGTGGTGCGGCTATGCCTGCCCGCAGACGGTCTACACCGAGATTTTCCTGTGGATCGAGCACCACTTCGAGGGCGACCGCGCCCAGCGCATGCGCCTCGACGCCGGGCCGTGGACAACGGACAAGGTCTTGCGCAAGGGCGGCAAACAGGGCGTGTGGTTCCTGTTCTCGCTGTGGACGGGCTTCACCTTCGTCGGCTACTTCACGCCGATCCGCACGCTCGCGGGTCTGGTGCTCGGGCTGGGGCTGGGTCCATGGGAAGCCTTCTGGGTGCTGTTCTACGCCCTGGCCACCTACGGCAACGCCGGTTTCCTGCGCGAGCAGGTGTGCAAGTACATGTGCCCCTACGCGCGTTTCCAGAGCGCCATGTTCGACAAGGACACGCTCATCATCAGCTACGACGCCGAGCGCGGTGATCCGCGTGGGGCGCGCAGCAAGCAGGTCGATGCCAAATCGAAGGGGCTGGGCGACTGCGTGGACTGCGGCCTGTGCGTGCAGGTCTGCCCGACCGGCATCGACATCCGCAAGGGCCTGCAGTACGAGTGCATCGGCTGCTCGGCCTGCATCGACGCCTGCGACCACATCATGGACAAGATGGACTACGCGCCCGGCCTGATCCGCTACGCCACCCAGAACAGCCTGCAGCAGCACCTCACGCGCGGGCAGATGTGGCGCCGGGCGCTGCGCCCGCGGGTGCTGGGCTACACGGCGGTGCTGGTGCTGATCGTCGGGGCGGTGGGGGCGAGCCTGTGGCTGCGTGTGCCGTTCCGGGTCGATGTCGTGCGGGACCGGGCGACGCTGGCCCGCCAGGCCGAGGACGGGCGCATCGAAAACCTCTACCGCCTGCAGATCATGAACGCCACCGAGCAGCCGCAGCGTTTCCGCCTCGCCGCCACCGGTCTGCCGGGCCTGGTGGTGACGCCGGGCGAGGCGGTCGCGGTCGGGCCGGCCGAGGCGCGCTGGGTGACGGTGGCGGTCCAGGCGGGGTTCGAGACCGCCAGCCAGGCCGGCCCCGGCCCGCACGCCATCCAGTTCGAGGTCGAGCGCGCCGAGGTCGGACATGCGCCGGCCGTGGTGCGCGAAAAGTCCACCTTCATCGTGCCGCGCTGAGCGCACAGGAGTCTCCATGACGATACGCATACGCCATCCCGCTTCGACTGCGATCCCGACCCCCGCCACGGGCGCCGAGACCCCGCCCTGGTGGCGTTACAAGATGGTCTGGCTGGTGATCAGCGGGCCGCTGGTGGTGGTGGTGGCGAGCTTCGTCACGCTGGGGCTGGCGATCCGGCACCCCGACCCCGTGCTGGACACCACGACCACCGCCACCGACGCCGCCCACCTGCCAGCGATGCAGGGCCGCAACCACGCCGCCACCGGGGGCGTGAAGTGACGGTGCTGCGGCTCAGCAGTTGGCAGCGTTCACGACCTGCTGCAGCGCGCCCTGGTCGAGGATGCGGATGTCGCGCTGCTTGACGTCGAGGAGTCCGTCGTCCTGGAATTTGGAGAAGGTGCGGCTGACCGTTTCCAGCTTCAGGCCCAGGTAGCTGCCGATCTCCTCGCGGGTCATGCGCAGCACCAGCGCCGAGTGCGAGAAGCCGCGCGCCTGCAGCCGCTGTGTCAGGTTGAGCAGGAAGGCCGCCAGCCGCTCCTCCGCCCGCATCGACCCCAGCAGCAGCATCACCCCGTGGTCCCGCACGATCTCGCGGCTCATGATCTTGTGGAACTGGTGCTGCAGCAGCGTGAACTCGCGCGAGAGCGTCTCCAGTTGGCCGTAGGGGATCATGCAGACCTGCGAGTCCTCCAGCGCGGTGGCGTCGCAGGCGTGGTGGTCGGTGCTGATGCCGTCGAGTCCGAGCAGCTCGCCGGCCATCTGGAATCCCGTCACCTGCTCGCGCCCGTCCTCGGCGGCCACGGTGGTCTTGAAGAATCCGGTGCGCACGGCGTAGAGCGCGGTGAACGCCTCGCCCGCATGGAACAGCCGCTCGCCCCGGCGCACCGCCCGGCGCGCGCCGATCATGTGGTCCAGCGACACCAGCTCCTCGTCCGACAGCCCCACGGGCAGGCACAGCTCACGCAGGTTGCAGGCCGAGCAGGCCACCTTCAGGGGTTCGAGGCGGGGTGGGGTCGTGGTGTCGTGCATGGTGGAAACCCTGATGGTCAAGAAAGGGCGATTCTTGTGCCGGCGCCGTACAGCAGACTTGCGCTGCGTCAAGGTCGGCGGCCGACCGGGTCGGCACAGTCCCTGCCATGGAACATACGACACTTTCCCGTGACACGCCATGGACCGAGGCGCTGCTGGCCCGCATGGACATGCCCGGGCCGCGCTACACCTCCTACCCGACGGCCGACCGGTTTGTCGAAGCCTTCACCGCCGGGCACCTGGCGCAGGCCCTGTCCCAGCGCGGCGAGCTGGGCGGTGTGGGCGGGGCGGGGGCGCCGATGTCGGTGTACGTGCATGTGCCGTTCTGCGCATCGGTCTGCTACTACTGCGCCTGCAACAAGATCGTCACCCGCGACCACAGCCATGTGGCCCGCTACCTGAAGGCGCTGGAGCACGAGCTGGACCTCGTCTGCCAGGCGCTGGGCGAGGCGCCGCCAGTGTCGCAGTTGCACCTCGGCGGCGGCACCCCCACCTACCTCGGCGACGACGAGCTGCGCGCCCTGGTGGCGATGATCGCGGCGCGGGTGCGGCTGCTGCCCCAGGGCGAGCACTCCATCGAGATCGATCCACGCACCGTGACGCGGGAGCGGCTGGTGGTGCTGAAGTCGCTCGGCTTCAACCGCCTCTCCTTTGGCGTGCAGGACTTCGATCCCGCCGTGCAGCAGGCGGTCCACCGCACCCAGCCCCATGCGCAGGTCGAGGCGCTGGTGCATGGCGCCCGTGACCTCGGGTTCGATTCGGTCAACGTGGACTTGATCTACGGCCTGCCGCGCCAGACGCCCGAGAGCTTCGCGCGCACCGTCGCCCAAGTGGCCCGCCTGCGCCCCGACCGCATCGCCGTCTACGGCTACGCCCACCTGCCGGCGCGCTTCAAGCCGCAGCGGCGCATCGTCCCGGCCGAGTTGCCCAGTGCGGCGGATCGGCTGGGGATGCTGGGACAGGCGCTGGCGGGCTTCGTCGGCCACGGCTACCAGTACATCGGCATGGACCACTTCGCCTTGCCCGAGGACAGCCTCGCCCAGGCCAAGCGCCAGGGCCGCCTGCACCGCAACTTCCAGGGCTACAGCACCCAGCCGGACTGCGACCTGATCGGGCTGGGCGTGTCTGCCATTTCGCGGATTGGCGCCATCTACAGCCAGAACGCCAAGACGCTGGACGAGTACCACGACCTGCTGCGGGGGAACACGCTGCCGGTGGTGCGCGGGCTGGCGCTGACACGGGATGATCTCGTGCGCCGGGCGGTGATCCTGTCGATCATGTGCCACGGGCGGCTGAGCCACGAGTCGGTGGCGCTGGCGCACCTGATCGACGTGCGGCAGTACTTCACGCAGGAGCTTGCGTCGCTGCAGGCACTGGCGCGCGATGGTCTTGTCACGCTCCACGATGACGGGCTGGAGGTCACGCCGCTGGGCTGGTATTTCGTGCGCTCGGTGGCGATGGTGTTCGACCGGTATCTGCGTGCAGACCGCAGCCGGGAGCGGTTTTCCCAGGTGATCTGATGACGGGTGCCTTGCTCTTGACGGCGGCGTTGATGGGTCTGGCGGGTACGCCGCACTGTGCGGCGATGTGCGGCACGGGCTGTGCGGCGGTGGCGCGGCGCTGCAAGCCGGATCGACCGGGTGGCGCGGTGGCGGGGGTGTTGAGCGGGCGGCTGCTGGCGTATGCGGCGGCGGGTGCGCTGGCGGCGGCGCTGGTGGGCGGGGTGCGCTGGCTGGCGGTGTCGGCGGCGTGGCTGCGGCCGGTGTGGAGCGGCTTGCAGGCGGTGCTGTTCCTGCTGGGCGTGTGGATGCTGCTCAAGGGGGCGTTGCCGGCCAGCCTGTCGGCGTGGCTGGAGCGGACGCAGCGCGGGTCGCCCGCCATGCCCGATGGTGTGGCCCGCATCCGGCTGCCGGGCGAGGTCCGGGCGGCGGCGTGGGGCTTGTTGTGGCCGGCCTTGCCGTGCGGGCTGCTGCACGCGGCGCTGCTGCTGGCGGCGGTGGCTTCGACGCCGGCCGAAGGGGCGGCGGTGATGGCGGTGTTCGCGCTGACCAGCTCGCTCGGGTTGCTGGCCGGGCCGCTGCTGTGGCTGCGCTGGGTGCCGGCGGCCGGGACGGCGCTGTCGCTGCGGATGGCGGGGGCGGTGCTGGTGGCGCTGGGGGGGTGGGCATTCGGCCATGCGCTCTGGACGAATACCTGGGCGGCGTGGTGCGCCTGAGGTGGTGAAGCCCGCTTGCGCGGGCTTTGGGGTTTCAGGGTTCAGCGTCCACGGTGAAGGACGCCGTGCTGTCGTGCAGTGGTGGGCCTCAGGTGTTGGGGTTGTCGGCTTGTGCCAGGGGCGCCGTCCGTGGTGAAGAGGGCTGCTGCAGCGCGCAGATGTTCTGTGCCAGCTTGCCCTTGGGTCCGTCGATCAGGTCGTAGCTCACCTGCGAACCTTGCTTGAGGGTGCGAAATCCCTCCATCTGGATCGCGGAGAAATGTGCGAACACATCCTCGCCGCCACCTTCGGGTTCGATGAAGCCGAAACCCTTCACATCGTTGAACCATTTGACCATTCCAATAGCCATCGTTTTGTTCTCCAGTTTCCCAACGAAAATCCCAATAATTTTGTCAAGATTTTGAGGATCGTTAGAAATGCTGTCAAGAATCTGAAGATGGTGCCAAGGGCATGGCCGTGACGCTGTTGGGGCTGCACGCGCCGGTGTGGAACCCTCTCGACCCACACCGGCTTGTCCAAGGCCCGCGCGCGGAATCCGGACGGCCGATAGAATGCATCCATGGCCAGCCACCCGCCGGAAATACCGAAATCCCCCAACCCGCCTGCCGATGGGCAGGGTGCTGTCGTCGAAGAGCGACAGCAACAACGGGTTGAACCCCCACGCGCCTATCAAGTCGTGATGCTCAACGACGATTACACACCGATGGAGTTCGTGGTGATGGTGCTGCAGGAGCACTTCCACCACGGCATCGATGCTGCGACCCAGATCATGTTGAAGATCCACCATGAGGGCAGGGCAGTCTGCGGGGTCTACACCCGGGATGTCGCAGCGACAAAGGTCGAATTGGTTCTGGCAGCGGCACGGCGAGCGGCGCACCCGCTGCAGTGCACTATGGAGGTCGCATGATTGCGCAAGAGTTGGAAGTCAGTCTGCACATGGCGTTTGTCGAGGCGCGCCAGCAGCGCCACGAGTTCATCACGGTCGAGCACCTGCTGCTGGCCCTGCTGGACAACCCGTCGGCATCCGAAGTCCTGCGTGCCTGCGCAGCCAATCTGGACGATCTGCGCAAGAGTCTCACGCAGTTCATCAAGGAAAACACGCCCACGGTCGGCGGCGCGGACGAGGTGGACACCCAGCCCACGCTCGGTTTCCAGCGCGTGATCCAGCGGGCGATCATGCATGTGCAGTCCACGGGCAGCGGCAAGAAGGAAGTCACCGGCGCCAACGTGCTGGTGGCGATCTTCGGCGAGAAGGATTCGCACGCCGTCTACTACCTGCACCAGCAGGGGGTGACGCGGCTGGACGTGGTGAACTTCATCGCCCACGGCATCCGCAAGTCCGATCCGCCCGAGCCGACCAAGGCGCCGGGCGAGTCCGCGTCGGCGTCGTCGGAAGGCGAGAAGGACGACGGCGACAGCGGCAAGGGTTCGCCCCTCGACCAGTACACCCAGAACCTCAACCAGGCCGCCCGTGATGGCCGCATCGATCCGCTGATCGGCCGCGAGCACGAGGTCGAGCGCGTGGTCCAGATCCTGTGCCGCCGGCGCAAGAACAACCCGCTGCTGGTCGGCGAGGCCGGCGTGGGCAAGACGGCGATCGCCGAGGGGCTGGCCTGGCGCATCACGCAGGGCGAAGTGCCGGACGTGCTCGCCGAATCGACGGTCTACTCGCTCGACATGGGCGCGCTGCTGGCGGGCACCAAGTACCGCGGTGACTTCGAGCAGCGCCTGAAGGGCGTGCTCAAGCAGTTGAAGGACCAGCCGCATGCGGTGCTGTTCATCGACGAGATCCACACGCTGATCGGTGCGGGTGCGGCGTCCGGCGGCACGCTCGACGCCAGCAACCTCCTCAAGCCGGCGCTGAGTTCCGGCCAGATCAAGTGCATCGGTGCGACCACGTTCACCGAGTACCGCGGCATCTTCGAGAAGGACGCCGCGCTGTCCCGCCGCTTCCAGAAGGTCGATGTGGCCGAGCCGACGGTCGAGCAGACGGTGGAGATCCTCAAGGGGCTGAAGTCGCGGTTTGAAGAGCACCATGGCGTCAAGTACGACCTGGGTGCCCTGCAGGCAGCAGCCGAACTCTCTGCCAAGTACATCAACGATCGCCACCTGCCCGACAAGGCCATCGACGTGATCGATGAAGTGGGTGCGGCGCAGCGCGTGTTGCCGAAGGGCAAGGCGAAAAAACGCATCACCCGCACCGAAGTCGAGGACATCGTCGCCAAGATCGCGCGCATCCCGCCCGCCAGCGTCACCACCGACGACCGCAGCAAGCTCAAGACGCTCGACCGCGACCTCAAGAGCGTCGTGTTCGGTCAGGACGCTGCGATCGACGCGCTGGCCGGCGCGATCAAGATGGCGCGTTCGGGTCTGGGCAAGCCGGACAAGCCGATCGGTGCCTTCCTGTTCAGCGGCCCGACCGGCGTGGGCAAGACCGAAGTGGCCAAGCAGATGGCCTACATCCTCGGCATCGACCTGCTGCGCTTCGACATGTCCGAGTACATGGAGCGCCACGCCGTCAGCCGCCTGATCGGCGCACCTCCGGGCTACGTTGGCTTCGACCAGGGCGGTCTGCTGACCGAGGCGGTCACGAAGAAGCCGCACTGCGTGCTGCTGCTGGACGAGATCGAGAAGGCGCACCCGGATGTCTTCAACGTGCTGCTGCAGGTCATGGACCACGGCACGCTGACCGACAACAACGGGCGCAAGGCCGACTTCCGCAATGTCATCATCATCATGACGACCAACGCGGGCGCCGAGAACCTGCAGAAGTCCACCATCGGCTTCACGAACTCGCGCGAGGTCGGCGACGAGATGGGCGACCTCAAGCGCATGTTCACGCCCGAGTTCCGCAACCGGCTGGACGCGATCGTCAGCTTCCGCTCGCTCGACGAGGACATCATCCTGCGCGTGGTGGACAAGTTCCTGCTGCAGCTCGAAGGCCAGCTCAGCGAGAAGAAGGTCGAAGTCACCTTCACCGATGCGCTGCGCCAGCACCTGGGCAAGAAGGGCTTCGATCCGCTGATGGGCGCCCGCCCGATGCAGCGCCTGATCCAGGACACGATCCGCCGCGCACTGGCCGACGAGTTGCTGTTCGGCAGCCTGACGGACGGTGGGCGTCTGACGGTGGACGTGAACGAGGCGGGTGAAGTGCAGCTCGACATCGAGCCGCGCGACAAGAGCGACAAGCCGAAGGCGGAGCCGGCGACGGCTTGATGCCCGATCGGATGTTGTCTCCCGAAGGGCCGCAAGGCCCTTTTTTCATGCGCTCATGCCTTGAAGCGCACCGGATCCTGGCCGAAGTACGCGCTCAGCAGCGTGTAGACCTCCGGAAACTCGGCCCGCAAACCGTCTGGCGCGACGAAGAATGCTTCTGCAGTGACGGGAAAAAACTCTTCCGGCCCCTGCGCGGCGTAGGGGTCGAGCCAGGTGGGTTGTCCGCTGTCCACTTCGGTGGTGTGCTGCACCAGGGCGCGGGCCATCACGTCGCGCCAGCGTGTCCGCATCGCCCGGTCGGGCAGCGCGGGGCAGCCATCGACGCTGCCGTGGTGCATGTCGAGCACATGGGCAAACTCGTGGATCACGACGTTGTAGCCGTCCTCGGACCGGTCGCGCTCGCCGGCCATCTGCACGTCCTGCCACGACAGCATGACCGGGCCGCCGTCCATGGCCTCGCCCGCCAGCACCTCGTCGCCGCTGTGGACGACGCCGGCTTCATCGCTCCACTGACGTTGCACGACGACCTCGTGCGGGTGCAGCACGATGCCGACAAATCCGCCGTACAGATCGAGTCCGCCCGGCAGGTGCAGCACGGGCACGCAGGCCTGTGCCGCCACGGCAACCGCCATCGCGTCCGTGAGGCTCAGCCCCTCCGCGGTGCTGAACTCCTTCTGCGCCAGGAACAGCGTTGCCAGTTCGCGCAGCCGCAGCAGGTCGGGCAGGGGGCGCCGGGTCAGGAAGGGATAGGCCCGCAGCGTGTCAAGCCACAGGTCATCCGGAATGGCGCGTTGCGTCAGCACGCGCTGCGTGCGCCGCTGTTGCCATGCGTCCAGCCAGCGCCTCAGCATGCCTGCGACAAGGGCACACGCTGCACGCCACCCGCTGTCAGGCGAAGCACTTCGGCGCGGGGGGCGGCTGAGCCGTGGTCCAGATCCCAGTCGGTGAGCACATGGCGCACCAGCCCGTCGCCCAGCGCCTCGTCGCCCGGGCGGTGGGTGTGGCCGTGGATCAGCGCCGTGGCTTGGTGCTGGCGCAGGAGATCGCGCATGGCGTCACGGTCCAGATCGGGGTAGGCGGCCATGCCCAGCGTGCGCTTGCGGTGTTCGCTGCTGTCGCGCAGTCCGCGCGCGAAGTCACGGCGGCGTTCCAGCGGCTGGGCGAGGAACTGCTGCTGCCACGCCGGGTCACGCGCTTGTCGGCGGAACCGCTGGTAGTCCACGTCCGCCAGACACTGCGCGTCGCCATGGACCAGCACTGTGCGCCGACCGAAGGCGTCGAGCATGCAGACCTCGTCCAGCACCTGCCAGCCCGCGAGCGCCGCAGCACGCGGGCCGAGCAGGAAATCGCGGTTGCCGACCAGCATCGCTACCGTGCAGTGTGCGGCGCAGTCGGCGAACTGGCGCAGCACGCGGGACTCGAAGCCATCCGCGCTGTCCAGCACATCGTCCCCGACCCAGACCTCGAAGAGGTCGCCGAGCACCAGCACGGCGTCGGCGTCGGTGGTGTGCAGGTAGCCGGACAGCGCCGCGGCGGTGCGCGGCGTGTCCAGACTGAGGTGCAGGTCGGAGACGATGTCCACGCAGCGCCAGTGCGGCGCGGCATGGAGCACCTGGACCGGCACCGTCAGGCTCACTCCACGACCACGGCGCGGGTGAGGACGACATCCTCGACCGGCACGTCGTCGTGGAAGCCACGCTTGCCGGTGCGGACCTTCTCGATCTGGTCCACCACCGCGGTGCCATCGACCACGCGGCCGAACACGGCGTAGCCCCAGCCCGATCCGTTTTCGGCGGTGAAGTTCAGGAAGTCGTTCTTGGCGACGTTGATGAAGAACTGCGAGGTGGCCGAGTGCGGCGCGTTGGTGCGCGCCATCGCCAGCGTGTACTTCTCGTTCTTCACGCCGTTGTTGGCTTCGTTCTTGATCTCGCCTTGCGTGGGCTTCTGCTTCAGACCGGCTTCCATGCCGCCGCCCTGGACCATGAAGCCCTTGATGACGCGGTGGAAGACGGTGCCGTCGTAGTGGCCGCTGTTGACGTAGCTGAGGAAGTTGGCGGCCGACAGGGGCGCCTTCGCGTCATCGAGTTCGATGCGGATGGTGCCGAGGGTGGTGTGCAGATCGACTTGGGGGGCTGCCATGACAGTGTTCCTGTTACTTTTCCAGAGAGGCTTTTTTGATGAGGACCGGCTCGACGGGGACGTTCTGGTGCCGTCCGGCGTTGCCGGTGGGCACGGCGCGGATCTTGTCCACGATGTCCATGCCTTCGACCACGCGCCCGAACACCGCGTAACCGTTGCCGTCCTGCGAGTTGGGCTGGTCGAGGAAGGGATTGTCCTTCACGTTGATGAAGAACTGCGACGTGGCCGAGTCCGGCACCATCGTGCGCGCCATCGCCAGCGTGCCGCGGGTGTTGCTCAGGCCGTTGCGGCTTTCCAGCGGGATCGGGGCACGGGTGGGCTTTTCCTTCATGCCCGGCTCCATGCCGCCGCCCTGCACCATGAAGTTGCTGATCACGCGGTGGAAGATGGTGCCGTCGTAGTGGCCGGCCTTGACGTACTCGACGAAGTTGGCCACCGACTTGGGGGCCTTGGCGGCGTCCAGGTCCACGACGATGTCGCCCATCGACGTGGTCAGGCGCACCTTCTCGGCGCTGGCGCCACCGCTGAGGGCCAGACCGAGGGCCAGGGCCGCCGCAGCGCGCACGAGCTGAGATGAACTCATTCCAACACTCCTTCAGAAAAGATCTTCCATTGTCCACGCTCGCGGGCCCAGTACTGCCGGCGCAGGCTTCCGGAGGCACTGCCGCGCAGCACTTCGCGGAAGGTGATGAACAGCGCGTCGCTGCCGTCCGCGTTGTCCAGGATGGTGAGGTCGAGCAACTCGCGCTCCCGGCCGGAGCCGCTGGCGGTGTCTTTCGCGAGCTGGCGCTGCCACTCGGCCCAGCCCTGCAGCCCGTTGTCGAAGGACCGCGCGTACAGCCCGAGCAACCGGGACGGGTCGGCCTGCATGCGCGCCTGGCGCCACGACTCGGCCAGCGCCACCGCGGCGTTGCGGGTGTCCGCCAGTGACTTGGGGTGTATCCACTCCAGTCGCTCCGCGATGACCACCGGGGTGCGGCGCGGGACGAGGTCGCGCAGCAGCCGCTCCATGTCGGGGTTGGACAGGACGATGCAGCCGTTGCTGGAGAAGGGGGCCTCGGCGTGGCGGTCGGCGCGGGTGCCGTGGAGCCAGATGTTGGCGCCGGTGCGGTGCAGGCGCCGGTCGTGTTCGTTGGGATAGCTCAGCGGCAGGGCGCCCGCACCGTAGAAATCGCCCACCTGCTGGCTGCCGAGCCGGCCCGTGATGTCATAGACACCCAGCGGTGTGCGCTGATCGCCTTCGTCTTGCTTGCCGACGCCGAGTCGGCCGATGGCGGCGTAGAGGCTGGCGGTCGGCACGAGCTGCCCGGCCCGGTGCTCCAGCACGAACAGCCGTGAGCGCAGCCCGTCCACCACCACCACCTGCCGCACCGACGCCGGCAGCAGCAGCACGCCGCGCGGCACCATGCCCGGCGGCGGTGGCGCTTGCCAGGCGGCCAGGCGCTGGCGGGCTTCGAGCTGCAGCGGTGCGATCTGGGTGGCGCCGCCACCGGGGGCCTGTGCCGTGCCACGCCCGAAACCGCGCAGGACGCCGCTGTGGGCCAGCAACAGATCGCCGTAGACGAGTTGCGCCAGCGTGAAGCGTGGCTGGTCGCGCACGAGTGCCTCTGCCGCCTCCAGTGCCCGTGCCCAGTGCCCTTGCCCGATCAGGCGGTAGACCTGGATCAGCCGCTCCTCGGGCACGGCGCGCTCGTGTTCGGGGACGGCGACCGTGGCCGGCGGCGAGGCGGTGGCGGCCGGTGGTGGGGTGGCGTCCACGACTGCGGGCAGGCGCCGGTTCACGGCCCAGGCGGTGGCGCCCAGGGTCAGCAGGGCCAGCGAGGCCAGCAGCGGGCGCAGCCAGGCCATGGGGTCGAGCCGTGCGGTCCACAGCACGGCCGCACCCATGGCCGGCGGGGCCGAGGCCAGCAGCGCCTCGGCGGCCAGGGTCGGCGCCAGCGGTGTCGGATCGGGACTCCATTGCAGGCCGCTGTCGGCGGCGGGCAGCGGATCGCTGGCGTGCAGGGCGGCGGCGTAGGCGTGGCGGGCCATGTTGAGCTGGAGTTGCACGAGGTTGTCGTGGGCCAGGGCGTGCAGCGGGCTGGTGCGCAGGGCCTCGTCGAAACGCTGGCGTGCCTCGGGCAGCCGCCCCAGCCGCGCCAGCACCACCCCCAGGTCGATCAGCGCCTGCGCCTGACCGGGCTGGCGCTGCACACGGGCTTCGAACAGGGCCAGCGCCTGGGCGTCCTGCTGCTGCGCGACCAATGCCATGGCCTGCGTGCGCAGGGGGTCGGGCGCCTGCGGGGGCGGCTCGGTGGCACCGGCGGCGTGCAGCCAACCGGCAGCCAGCGTGGCCGCCAGCAGCCGGTTGAACCGTGGCGTCTGGTGTGAGGACATGGCTGAATTGTGCATTTTTTGAAACCGGAGCCGCCCTTGGGACGCGGGCGAACCCACCATCCCGGCCCCGATGGGGCGCAGCTATACTGCCCCGCCCACCCCGCACTCCTGACAGAAGCGATGACCCTGCGTATCCACAACAGCCTCACGCGTTCGCTTGAAGACTTCCAGTCGATCGACCCTGGCCATGTGCGCATGTACGTGTGCGGCATGACCATCTACGACTTTTGCCACATCGGCCACGCCCGCATGATGATGGCCTTCGATGTGGTGCAACGCTGGCTGCGGGCGAGCGGCTGGCAAGTCACCTATGTGCGCAACATCACGGACATCGACGACAAGATCATCCGCCGTGCCGTCGAGCGCGGCATCACCATCCGCCAGCTCACGGACGAGATGACCGCGGCCATGCACGCCGACATCGGCGCACTCGGCATCGAGCGCCCGACCCACGAGCCGCGTGCCACCGAGTACGTGCCGCAGATGCTGGCGATGATCCGCACGCTGCAGGACAAGGGGCTGGCCTACCAGTCGGGCCATGGCGACGTGAACTACGCCGTGCGCCGCTTCCCCGGCTACGGCAAGCTCTCGGGCAAGTCGCTCGACGACCTGCGCGCCGGCGAGCGTGTGGCGGTGGCCGATGGCAAGGACGATCCGCTCGATTTCGTGCTGTGGAAATCCGCCAAGCCGGAGGAGCCGGCGGATGCCAAGTACGCCTCGCCCTACGGCGCGGGGCGGCCCGGCTGGCACATCGAATGCTCGGCCATGGGCTGCGCGCTGCTGGGCGAGACCTTCGACATCCACGGTGGCGGGCTGGACCTGCAGTTCCCGCACCACGAGAACGAGATCGCCCAGAGCGAAGGCGCCAACGGCAAGCCCTTCGCGAAGACCTGGATGCACAACGGCTTCCTCAATGTGGACAACGAGAAGATGTCCAAGTCGCTGGGCAACTTCTTCACCATCCGCGATGTGCTGAAGTCCTACGACGGCGAGACGCTGCGGTTTTTCATGCTGCGCGTCCACTACCGCAGCCCGTTCAATTTCAGCGACGCCGGTCTCGACGATGCCCGCAGCGCACTGCGCCGGCTCTACACCGCGCTCGATGCCGTGGCCCCCGACACGGCACCCGCCGAGATCGACTGGACCCACCCCGCCGCCGCCCGCTTCCAGGCGGCGATGGACGACGACTTCAACACGCCGATCGCCGTGGCGGTGCTGTTCGAGCTGGCCGGCGAGGTCAACCGCAGCCGCTCGGCCGAGACCGCTGCGCTGCTGTGGCGCCTGGGCGGCGTGCTGGGCGTGTTGCAGCAGCCGGCGCGGCAGTTCCTGCAGTCTGGCGCCGGCCCGGCCACGGTGGACGAGTCCGACATCGAGGCCCGGATCGCGGCCCGTGCTGCCGCCAAGGCCGCGCGCAATTTCGCCGAGGCCGACCGCATCCGTGCGGCACTGGCGGCGCAGGGCATCGTCCTGAAGGACAACCCCCAAGGCACGACCTGGGTGCTGGCCTGAGTCCCGAAGCCGAGCTGCCCCCATGCGCAATCCGCACGATGCCTTGCCTTCGACCCCCGACGCCGGCGATCCCCCCCTGGTCACGCCAGCCTACTGGGACGACGCCTGTGCCCACCTGGCCCGCCGTGACCGCGTGATGAACAAGCTCACCGAGTGCTTCGGCGCGGTGCGTCTGCAGAGCCGTGGCGACGCCTTCACCACGCTGGCCCGCTCCATCGTCGGCCAGCAGATCTCGGTCAAGGCCGCGCAGTCGGTGTGGACCCGCTTCGTCGGCCTCGGGGTCGGCACGCGCTACCTTGTGGCGCCGCAGGCGGTGCTGGCGCTGCCGGTGCCGGTGCTGCGCAGTGCGGGACTGTCGGCGCGCAAGGCCGAGTACCTGTCCGATCTGGCACGCCATTTCACCGAGGGCGGCCTGCAGCAGACCTGCTGGGACGCCATGCCGGACGAGTCCATCATCGACGAGCTGGTGACCATCCGTGGCATCGGCCGCTGGACGGCCGAGATGTTCCTGATCTTCTACCTGATGCGCCCGAACGTGCTGCCGCTCGACGATGTCGGCCTGATCAAGGGCATCAGCCTGAACTACTTCAGTGGCGAGCCGGTCTCGCGTGCCGAAGCACGCGAAGTCGCCGACGCGTGGGCGCCGTACCGCTCGGTGGCCACCTGGTACCTCTGGCGAAGTCTCGACCCAGTGCCCGTCACGTACTAAACTTAAGTACTGACCCAGACGGATCAATGAGGATCAATGCATATGAGCAAAAAACATTTCCTCGAATTCGAGCAGCCGATCGCCGAACTCGAAACCAAGATCGAGGAACTGCGCTACGTGCAAAACGAGTCGGCGGTGGACATCTCCGAAGAGATTGATCGCCTGTCCAAGAAGAGCCAGCAGCTCGCCAAGGACATCTACTCCAGCTTGTCGCCGTGGCAGGTCACGCAGATCGCCCGCCACGCCCAGCGTCCCTACACGCTGGACTATGTGCATGAGATCTTCACCGAATTCCAGGAACTGCACGGCGACCGCTCGTTCGCGGATGACCAGTCGATCGTCGGCGGCTTGGCCCGTTTCAACGGCCGCGCCTGCATGGTGCTCGGCCACCAGAAGGGCCGCGACACCAAGGAGCGCGCCGCCCGCAACTTCGGCATGGCGCGCCCCGAGGGGTATCGCAAGGCGCTGCGCCTGATGAAGGTCGCCGAGAAGTTCGGCCTGCCGGTGTTCACCTTCGTGGACACACCCGGCGCCTACCCTGGCATTGGCGCCGAAGAGCGCGGCCAGTCCGAAGCGATCGGCCGCAACATTTTCGAGATGGCGCAGCTCGAAGTGCCGATCATCACGACCATCATCGGCGAAGGCGGCTCCGGTGGCGCGCTCGCCATCAGCGTGGCCGACCAGGTGCTGATGCTGCAGTTTTCGGTCTACTCGGTCATCTCGCCGGAAGGCTGCGCGTCGATCCTGTGGAAGACGGCCGAACGCGCCAGCGACGCCGCCGACGCGCTGGGCATCACGGCGCACCGGCTGAAGGCACTCGGCCTGATCGACAAGATCGTCAGCGAGCCGGTCGGTGGGGCGCACCGCGACCACAAGCAGATGGCAGCCTTCCTCAAGCGGGCGCTCAACGACGCGCTGCGGCAGGTGGTCGATCTGCCGACCAAGGAGCTGCTGGACCACCGCTACAACCGCCTGCGCAGCTACGGCCGCTACACCGACACCAAGGCTTGAGTCCTGGCCTGGTTTGCCCGTGACGCCCCGCCCGCTGGCCGTGGCCTGCAGTGGCGGGCGTGACTCGGTGGCCCTGCTGCACGCGACGTGGCGTGCGGCCCGGCAGGTGGCCGAAGCGACGGGACAGCCGGCGCCTGTGCATGCGCTCCACGTCCACCACGGACTGAGCCGCCACGCCGACGATTGGCTCGCCCACTGTGCCGCGCAATGCGACCGCTGGCGTGCCGAGGGCGCCGATCTCCATTTCCACGCACGCCATCTGCACCTGAAACCCGCTCTGGGCGACAGCGTGGAAGCACTCGCTCGACAAGGGCGCTACGCCGCGCTGGCGGACATGGCGCATGCGGCCGGCTGTGACACGGTGCTGCTGGCCCACCACCGCGAAGACCAGGCCGAGACCTTTCTGCTGCAGGCCCTGCGGGGGGCGGGGGCGGCCGGGCTGGCGTCGATGCCGGCTTCGGTCGTGCGCGAGGGGGTGACGTGGCGGCGGCCCTGGCTGGCGCATGCCCGTGCCGCCATTGACGCCTACGTCGCGCACCACGGCCTGCAGCACATCGAGGACGACAGCAACGCCGACCCGCGCTACGCCCGCAACCGGCTGCGGCTGGAGGTCTGGCCTGCGCTGACCGCCGCGTTTCCGCAGGCGCCGCAGGTGCTCGGGCGCGCGGCACAGCATGCCCAGGACGCGGCGGAATGCCTGCAGGCGCTGGCCGAGATGGACCTGGCGCGGGTGGCGGTGGGTGATGAGGGGCTGGATGCGGTGGCGGCCGTGGCCTTGGGGGGCGCCCGGTTGCGCAACCTGCTGCACCTGTGGTGGCGGCGCACGACGGGCGTGGCGCTGCGGGCGAGCTGGCTGGACCGGCTGTCGCGGGAGCTGCCCGTGTGTGTCGAGGCCCGCTGGCCGGTGCTGGGGGCGGGTGAGCTTCACCTGCAGTGGGGCGTGTTGCGCTGGAACCCGCTAAAATCGTGAGCTTTTCGACTCTCCAGCTCCTCCCCAGCGAGCCACAACCCCATGGCTTTGATCGTTCACAAGTACGGCGGCACGTCGATGGGCTCGCCCGAGCGCATCCGCAACGTCGCCAAGCGCGTGGCCAAGTGGGCCCGCGCCGGTCACCAGATGGTGGTCGTGCCCTCCGCGATGAGCGGCGAGACCAACCGCCTGCTCGGCCTGGCCCGCGAAGTCTCTCCGGCCGTCCAGACCGCGTCCGTCACCCGCGAACTCGACATGATCGCCTGCACCGGCGAGCAGGTGTCGGTCGGTCTGTTGTCGCTCGCGCTCCAGGCCGAGGGCATGGACGCCGTCAGCTACTCCGGCTGGCAAGTCCCGATCCGCACCGACTCGGCCTACACCAAGGCGCGCATCCAGAGCATCGACGACGCCCGCGTGCGCGCCGACCTGGACGCCGGCCGCGTGGTCGTGATCACCGGCTTCCAGGGCGTGGACGAGGACATGAACATCACCACGCTCGGCCGTGGGGGTTCGGACACCTCGGCGGTGGCGGTGGCGGCGGCGATGAAAGCGGCCGAGTGCCTGATCTACACCGACGTGGACGGCGTCTACACCACCGACCCGCGGGTCGTGCCGGAAGCCAAGCGGCTGGCCACCGTCTCCTTCGAGGAGATGCTGGAGATGGCCTCGCTCGGCTCCAAGATCCTGCAGATCCGCTCGGTCGAGTTTGCGGGCAAGTACCGCGTGCCGCTGCGCGTGCTGTCGAGCTTCACCCCGTGGGACATCGCCATCGAGGAAGAAGCCCAGTCGGGCACCCTGATCACTTTCGAGGAAGACGAGAAGATGGAACAAGCCGTTGTGTCGGGCATCGCGTTCAACCGCGACGAAGCCAAGCTGACCGTGTTGGGCGTGCCGGACAAGCCCGGCATCGCCTATGGCATCCTGGGCAAGGTCGCCGAGGCCAACATCGACGTGGACGTCATCATCCAGAACGTCTCGCACGACGGCAAGACTGATTTTTCGTTCACCGTCCACCGCAGCGACTACCAGCGGGCGTTCGACCTGCTGAAGTCCGAAGTGGTGCCGGCGCTCGGTGCGGCTGCCGTGGTGGGGGACACCAAGATCTGCAAGGTCTCGATCGTCGGCATCGGCATGCGCTCGCACGCGGGCGTGGCCTCGACGATGTTCCGGGCACTGAGCGACGAGAGCATCAACATCCAGATGATCACCACCAGCGAGATCAAGACCTCGGTCGTGATCGATGAGAAGTACATGGAACTGGCGGTGCGTGCGCTGCACAAGGCTTTTGGCCTGGACGCTTGAGTTCTGGCGTCGTTGTTTGCAAATGAGGAAGAACTAGGCTATAGTCGATCCTCTTCGCCGGAGACGTGACCGAGTGGCCGAAGGTGCTCCCCTGCTAAGGGAGTATGTACCAAAAGTGCATCGAGGGTTCGAATCCCTCCGTCTCCGCCAAGACATGTTTGTCTGCAAATCACCCCTGACATCGTCCGATGTCAGGGGTTTTTGTTTTTCGCTTGCCTTGTGCGCACCTTTTGGCAGAGTTGCAGTTGCCTTAAGTTCACCGATGGGCAATGGCGCGGCGCGGGTGCGTTGCTAGGCTCGGTGCATGAGCCAAGATCGCCAGCACGAAATCGATGTTCTGCGTGGGATTGCCTGCACGACTGTGGTCGCCTTCCACTACCTTTACCGGGGCCAGCAGGACGACTGGATCACCGATTCGGCACCCCCCATGCTGGCCGAGATCGCCCGTTACGGCTACCTGGGCGTGTCCCTGTTCTTTCTCATCAGCGGGTACGTGATCTTCCACTCGGCCCAGGGCGCCACGGTGCGTGCCTTTGCCGCCTCGCGGGTGGCGCGGCTGTACCCGGCCTACTGGGTCAGCGTGTGCCTGACGGCGGGTGTCGTCTGGGCGCTGGCGTCTTCGACGTTTGCGGTGGGGCTGCGTGACGATCTGCTCAATCTGACGATGGTGATGCACTGGCTGCCGGACGCGCTCGGGGTGGCGCTGGTCGATGGTGCCTACTGGTCGCTGGCGGTCGAGTTCCAGTTTTATCTGTTGATGGGCGCCGTGCTGTGGGTGGGGGCGTTGGCGCGCATCGAGGCATTGCTGGTGGTCTGGCTGCTGCTGTCGATCGCGGATTTTGTCCGGCGCGTCTACCTGCCGGAGGTGTGGCTGGCGCTGCAGTGGGCCCCGCTGTTCTCGGCCGGGATCCTGTTCCACCGTATCCGCCATGCCGGATGGACGCGCCAGCGGTACCTGCTGCTGTGGTGCTGCTTCCTGGTGACACTGGCCCGCGCGACGGCGCCGGACGAACTTGCCAAAGGCGCCGCCGATGGCTCGGTGCGCAGTGGCTGGGTGGTGGCCGCGGTGCTGACGCTGTGCTTTGCGGTGTTTGCGTGGATCGCGGCGGGGCGCTGGCGGCTGCGTGGTTCGTGGGTGACGCGGTGGATCGGCGCGCTGACCTACCCGGTGTACCTGGTGCATCAGAACATCGGCTACCTGTTGCTGGAGGCGTGGAAGCCGTCCGGACTGGGGCTGGGGCTGCGGCTGGCGGGCGTGGTGGTGGTGGTGCTGGGGGTGTCGGTGCTGATCCACCGCGGAGTCGAGCGCCCGCTGGGTCCGCGGCTGCGGCGGTGGATCCATCCCGTGGTGGTGGCGCCGGCATGAGCCTTCGTGTCCAGCGAAGGCTTCCTCGTTGATTGCCGACCACCGGCCGCGCCGGCTTGGGGCAAGATGGCGCTCCCATGCGCTTCGACCTCGTCACGCTCAACCTCGTCCTCGCCATCGCCGAGACACGCAGCATCACGCGCGGTGCCGAGCGCGAGCACCTGGCGCTGGCCGCGGCAAGCAAGCGACTGAGTGACCTGGAAACCCGGCTCGGTGTGCAGCTCTTTGCGCGCCGTGCCCGCGGTGTGGAGCTGACGGCCGCTGGCCACGCGCTGGTGCGCCACGTCCGCCGCCTGCACGCCGCGCTGCACGCCATGGAAGACGAGGTGGCCGAATATGCCCATGGCATCCGCGGCCACCTGCGCGTGGTCGCCAACGCGTCGGCGATCGCCGAATGCCTGCCGCCCGATCTGGCCGCCTTCGCGCGCGCGCACCCCGACATCCGCATCACGCTCGAAGACCAGACCAGCACGGAGCTGCAACGTTCGGTGGCCGAGGGCACGGCCGACGTGGGCATCTTTGTGCCGCCGCTGCTGGAGTCGCGGCTGCAGACCTGGCATTACCGCGAAGGCCGGTTGGTGCTGATCACGCCGGCCGCACATGGGCTGGCGCCGCGGGTGTCGGTGCGCTTCGCCGAGCTGCTCGACTTCGATTTCGTCGGCCAGCACACTGGTGCCGCACTGCAGCAGATGATCCTCGCCCAGGCCACCGAGCAGGGCCGCCCGCTGCGCACGCGCATGCAGGTGCGCGGCTTCGATGCCATCGCGCAACTCGTCGAGGCGGGTCTGGGGATCGCGCTGATGCCATCCGCCGTCGCCGAGCGGCTGGCGCGGCTGTTCCGGTTGAAACTGATCACGCTGGACGAACCCTGGGCGCAGCGCGAGTACCTCGTCGGCGTGCGTGAGCAGGAGGTTCAGCCTGCCGTGGTGCGCCGTTTCGTCGAATTCCTTTGCCCGCCCGTCCCGCCCACCATCCCGCCCACCATTCCACCGCACGAGAACCTCCCATGACCGGACGCACCCTCTACGACAAGCTCTGGGACGAACACGTCGTCCACACCGAAGAAGACGGCACCTCGGTGCTCTACATCGACCGCCACCTGGTGCATGAAGTCACCAGCCCGCAGGCGTTCGAGGGCCTGCGCCTGGCCAACCGCCCGGTCTGGCGCACGAGTTCCATCGTCGCCACCGCCGACCACAACACGCCCACCACCGGCTGGGAACTCGGCTACGAAGGGATCAAGGATCCGATCTCCCGCCAGCAGATCACCACGCTCGACACCAACATCAAGGCGTTCGGCGCAGCGGCCTACTTCCCGTTCATGGACGGTCGCCAGGGCATCGTCCACGTCATCGGCCCGGAGCAGGGCGCGACGCTGCCCGGCATGACCGTCGTCTGCGGCGACAGCCACACCTCGACGCACGGCGCGTTCGGCGCACTCGCGCACGGCATCGGCACCAGCGAGGTCGAGCATGTGCTGGCCACGCAGACGCTGCTGGCCAAGAAGGCGAAGAACCTGCTGGTCAAGGTGGACGGCGTGCTGCCCTTCGGCTGCGGTGCCAAGGATCTGGTGCTGGCCATCATCGGCAAGATCGGCACGGCGGGTGGCACGGGCTACACCATCGAGTTCGGCGGCGCGGCGATCCGGGCGCTGAGCATGGAAGGCCGCATGACGGTGTGCAACATGGCGATCGAGGCGGGCGCACGCGCCGGGCTGGTCGCCGTGGACGAGAAGACGATCGAGTACGTCAAGGGCCGGCCGTTCGCGCCGAGCGGTGTCGAGTGGGCGCAGGCGGTGGCGTACTGGTCCACGCTGCAATCGGACGCGGACGCGGTGTTCGACGCCGTGGTCGAACTGGACGCTGCGCAGATCCTCCCGCAAGTCACCTGGGGCACCTCGCCCGAGATGGTGCTGGCGATCGACCAGCGCGTGCCCGATCCCGACAAGGAACGCGACCCGGTCAAGCGCGACGCGATCGAGCGGGCGCTGAAGTACATGGGCCTCGCACCGAACAAGGCGCTGGCCGACCTGTACGTGGACAAGGTCTTCATCGGTTCCTGCACCAACAGCCGCATCGAGGACATGCGCGAGGCCGCGGCCGTCGTGCGCAAGCTGGGCAAGCGGGTGGCGGCGAACATCAAGGTCGCGATGGTCGTGCCCGGTTCGGGCCTCGTGAAGGCGCAGGCCGAGCGGGAAGGGCTGGACAAGGTGTTCAAGGCCGCGGGGTTCGAGTGGCGCGAGCCGGGTTGCTCGATGTGCCTGGCGATGAACGCGGATCGGCTGGAGCCGGGCGAACGCTGTGCCTCGACCAGCAACCGCAACTTCGAAGGTCGCCAAGGCGCCGGCGGCCGCACCCACCTCGTCAGCCCGGCGATGGCCGCGGCTGCCGCGCTGGAAGGCCACTTCGTCGATGTCCGCCGCCTCGGCTGACCTGACCGATCAGCTCGCCCAGATTCAAGGAATTTCGCCATGCAAGCCTTCACCGTTCACCAAGGTCTCGTCGCGCCGATGGACCGCGACAACGTCGATACCGACGCCATCATCCCCAAGCAGTTCCTCAAGTCGATCCAGCGCAGCGGCTTCGGCCCGAACCTGTTCGACGAGTGGCGCTACCTCGACGTGGGCCAGCCCGGCCAGGAACACGTCGTGCGCAAGCCGAACCCGGACTTCGTACTGAACCAAGCGCGTTACCAGGGCGCCTCGGTGCTGCTGGCGCGCAAGAACTTCGGCTGTGGTTCGAGCCGCGAGCACGCGCCGTGGGCTTTGGACCAGTACGGCTTCCGCGCCATCCTCGCGCCGAGCTTCGCCGACATCTTCTTCAACAACTGTTTCAAGAATGGGCTGCTGCCGATCGTGCTGCCCGATAGCGTGATCGCGAAACTGTTCGACGAGGTCCACGCCTTCCCCGGCTACCGGCTGACGATCGACCTGCCGCGCCAGGTGGTGGTCAAGGGCGACGGCGAGGAGATCCCGTTCGAGGTCCAGGCGTTCCGCAAGTTCTGCCTGACCAACGGCTTCGACGACATCGGCCTGACGCTGCGCCACGCCGACAAGATCCGCGCCTTCGAGTCCGAGCGGCTGGCCGCCAAGCCGTGGCTGAACCACCGGCTGGTCGGCTGAACCTGCACCGAACCTGTTCACGAAAGACGTTCCCATGACCATGAAAATCGCAGTCCTCCCCGGTGACGGCATCGGCACCGAGATCGTCGCCGAAGCCGTCCGCGTGCTGAACGTGCTCGACCTGCCCTTCGAGATGGAAGAGGCCAAGGTCGGCGGCGCGGCGTATGAGGCCCACGGCCACCCGCTGCCGGAATCGACTTTGAGCCTCGCCAAGGCGTCCGACGCGATCCTGTTCGGCGCCGTCGGCGACTGGAAGTACG
>NZ_JAAFKF010000002.1 GCF_013299175.1 Sphaerotilus sp. | reverse complement strand
CCCTTGTAGATGATGGTGCGGCACGACATGCTGGGCACGTAGTACTCGCGGCTGTGCGTGAGCTTGAGCTTCATGACCGCGGCCGAGGCGGTCTTGCGGATCACGTACAGCTTGCGCTCCAGCGCGTCCGGCACGATCACGTCGGCGCCGCGGCCGATGAAGACCTGGCGGATCACCGGCTCGGTCTTGCGCACGGTCGGGGACATCGGCATGTCCTTGTCCACCGGCACGTCGCGCCAGCCCAGCAGCACTTGCCCTTCGGCCTTGATGGCGCGCTCGACAGCCTGTTCGCACGCCAGACGCGAAGCGCGCTCTTTCGGGAGGAAAATCATGCCGACGCCGTACTCGCCCAGCGGGGGCAGCTTGACACCCTGTGCGGCCATCTCGGCGCGGAAGAACTCGTCGGGGATCTGGATCAGGATACCCGCGCCGTCGCCCATCAGCGCGTCGGCACCGACGGCACCGCGGTGGTCGAGGTTTTCGAGGATCTTCAGGCCCTGCTCGACGATGGAGTGCGCCTTCTGGCCCTTGATGTGCGCGACGAAACCGACGCCGCAGGCGTCATGCTCGTTGGCCGGGTCGTACAACCCGCCGAGGGCGAGGGCTTGGACTTCTTGGGGGGACGGGTGTCCCGAGGCAGCCTGGTTCATGGCGCACTCCTGCGTATGGCGGTGAGCAAAGGGAAAACCGTGCCAATTTACTGCACTGCAGCGCAGCCCTCAAGCAAAACAAAATGGGGTCAGGCTCGATTAAAAGACAAGCAGCAAATTCACGACGCTTTAATGGGGACGGATCAATATGGCGTCACACCACCGCCCGAGGGGGACGCCCGCGGGGACGTGGTGCCATGCGGCGCTCGGTGGTCGCACCCAGGCTTGCAAGAAATGCACCCGATCCGAGCGCCCAGCCCTTGAGCGCACTGTCCGTGTGGGCCTGCACTTCGGCACTGCCAAGCGCATCGTCGAGCAAGCTGCGCCAGGCGAGTTCGCGCTCGAAGGGCGTGTTGCCCAGCGCCCAGTAGAGCGCGTGGCCAGTGAGCAGCGGATCGCGGCGCTGGCCGAGGTGGTGGGCGGCGCTGGACCAGGGGTAGTCGGTCGCGGCAGTGGGCGGGATCAGGCGCTGCGGGTTCTGTTCGATGTAGCGCATGCAAGTCAGCACATGCGGGCCGCTTTCCAGCACGGTGGCGCGGAAACGGCCTTCCCAGAGCGTGCCGGTGCGGCCGTGGCGGCGGTTGAAGGCGCTGACGTAGCGCCGGCCAAGGGCCTGCAGCATCTTGCTGAGCGCCTCGGCGGTGGGGGGCGTGACCAGCAGGTGGATGTGGTCGTCCATCAGCACGTAGGCGTGAACGGCCACGCGCTGCAGCGCCGCCGCCTCGCGCAGGGCGCCGAGGTAGGCGTGGCGGTCCGCGTCGTCGAGGAACACCGGCTGGCGGTTGTGCCCACGCTGGATGACGTGGTGGGACAGGCCGGCAACGGCAAGGCGGGGCAATCGGGCCATGGTCGAGAGTCGAAGGGGCGGCGGACAGGATTGTGAGGACCGGACGGGCACGCTGTCGATGGGTCAGAATGCACATTCTCCTCAGACTTGCCCGACTTGCCCGTTTTGGTACCACCCGGAGTCCACCGACCATGAAAGCCGCCAACGTTCTCGCCACGATCGGCAACACCCCGCACATCCGCGTCAACCGCCTGTTCGGCCCCGGCGCCGAGGTGTGGATCAAATCGGAGCGCGGCAATCCGGGCGGTTCGATCAAGGACCGCATCGCGCTGGCGATGATCGAGGACGCCGAAGCCAGCGGCGCATTGCAACCCGGCGGCACCATCGTCGAGCCAACCTCGGGCAACACCGGTGTCGGGCTGGCCATGGTCGCAGCGGTCAAGGGCCATGCATTGGTGCTGGTGATGCCCGAGAGCATGAGCATCGAGCGCCGCCGGCTGATGCTGGCCTATGGCGCCAAGTTCGTGCTGACGCCGCGCGAGAAAGGCATGAAAGGCGCGATTGCCAAGGCCGAGGAGCTGGTCGCGGCCACACCCGGCGCGTGGATGCCGCAGCAGTTCGAGAACCCGGCCAACGTCGCGGTCCATGTCCGCACCACGGCCGAGGAAATCTTCGCCGACTTCCCCGACGGGCTGGACGCGCTGATCACCGGTGTCGGCACGGGTGGCCACCTGACCGGCTGCGCGCAGGTGCTCAAGGCCCGGTGGCCGAACCTGAAGGTCTACGCGGTGGAGCCGGCCGCCTCGCCGGTCATCAGCGGCGGCTCGCCCGCACCGCACCCGATCCAGGGCATCGGCGCCGGCTTCATCCCGAAGAACCTGCACATCGACCTGCTCGACGGCGTGGTCCTGGTGGACGCCGAAGCCGCCCGCGAAATGGCCCGCCGCAGCGCCCGCGAGGAAGGCTTGCTGGTGGGCATTTCCAGCGGCGCGACGCTGGCCGCGATTGCCCAGAAGCTGCCGGAGCTGCCCGCCGGTGCCCGCGTGCTTGGCTTCAACTACGACACGGGCGAGCGTTACCTGTCGATCGAGGGTTTCCTGCCGACCGAAGGTTGAACCGCATCAGGCCGGTTCGCAGTGCGCGGCCAACACGGCGCGCACCATCGACTCAGGTGCGCCCTGCATTCGGGCGCTGCCAAGCCGGTCGATCACGACAAAGCGGAGTTCACCGGCCTCGGTCTTCTTGTCCACCTGCATCAGCGCCAGGTAGCGGTCCACACCCAGCGCCGGGCCGACCACCGGCAGGCCAGCGCGCTCGCACACCGCCTTCACGCGGGTGACGAACTCGGCCGGCACCAGGCCGAGCCGCGCCGACAGGTCGGCCGCCATCACCATGCCGCAGCCAACCGCTTCGCCGTGCAGCCATTCGCCATAGCCCAGCCCGGACTCGATGGCGTGGCCAAAGGTGTGGCCGAAGTTCAGGATGGCGCGCAAGCCGCTCTCGCGCTCGTCACTGCCGACCACCGCCGCCTTGATCTCGCACGAACGCCGCACGGCATGGGCCAGCGCGGTCTTGTCGCGGGCCATCAGCACGGGCAGGTTCGCCTCGATCCAGCCGAGGAAGTCCGCATCGGCGATGGGTCCGTACTTGATGACCTCGGCCAGCCCGGCGGACAGTTCGCGCGCGGGCAACGTGTCGAGCGTGTCGAGGTCGCAGATGACGCGCACCGGCTGGTAGAACGCGCCAATCATGTTCTTGCCGAGCGGGTGGTTGATCGCGGTCTTGCCGCCCACCGACGAATCGACCTGGGACAGCAGTGTCGTCGGCACCTGCACGAACGGCACGCCGCGCATGTAGCAGGACGCCGCGAAGCCGGTCATGTCGCCGATGACCCCGCCGCCGAGCGCGAACAGCACCGTCTTGCGGTCGCAGGCGGCGCCGAGCAGGCCGTCGTAGACCAGGTTCAGCGTTGCCGAGTCTTTGAACGCCTCACCGTCGGGCAACTCGATGGTCAGCACGCGCGGGTAGTGCTTGTCGAGCGCGGTGCGCAGACGGGCGGCGTAGCGCGGGCCGACGGTGGTGTTGGTGACGATGACGGCGGTGGCCGCCTTGGGCAGGCCGGTCCAGCTTTCGTCGGCGTCGAGCAGGCCCGCGCCGATGCGGATGTCGTAGCTGCGGTCGCCGAGAGAAACCGCAACGGTCTGGATCTGGGGCACAGCGGAGGGCGTGGTCATCGTCATCGTGGGCTGGTTCGTTGAAGCGCGCCGGGCGTGGCGGCCTTGGCCGGACGGAAGGCGGACACCACGCCGGCCAGTTCGAGCTGCATCAGGATCATGTTGACCAGCGTCGGCACCGAGGGGCGGCCGGTCTCGATGATGAAGTGCGCCGTCTCGCGGTAGAGCGGATCGCGGGTCTGGAACAGGTCGCGCAGCTTGCGCAGCGGATCGGCCACCTGCAGCAGCGGGCGCTGGGTGTCGTGGCGCAGGCGGCGGAACAGCTCTTCGGGCGAGGCGCGCAGGTAGACCACTGTCGTGTGGTCGCGCAGCACCTGCCGGTTGGCCTCGCGCAGCACCGATCCCCCCCCCGTGGCCAGCACCAGCGCGCCACGGTGCGCCAGATCGGCCAGCACCGCTTGCTCGATGTCACGGAATGCCGCTTCGCCCTCGCGCTCGAAGAAGGCGCGGATCGACATGCCGATGCGGCGCTCGATCTCGACATCCGCATCCACGAAGGGCATCCCCAGCGCATTCGCCAAGTGCCGCCCGGCCGTGGACTTGCCAGCGCCGGGCATGGCGACGAGGCTGATGGTGGGTGTCGCGGGCCGCTGGGCACCGGCCCCGTCGTCCGGGGAAATGGAAAGGGAAAGGGCCACGCGCTTGGGGGAGAAATCGGTGATCGATCGCCCGCGCCGAGGTGGCCGGTGCGGGACGGTCGATCAGTCTACCTTGCGTGTGCCGATGGGCGCTTACTGCAGGACGCCGAGGTCGAACTTGTAGGACTGGCCGTTGGGCATCTTCACCGTCAGGTCGATGGGCCCGCCGGCTTCGAGTGGCTTGGTGCAATCGTCGAGATCGGCCTGGATGCGGTGGAAGGTCGGGCCGGTGAAGGTGCCCGTGACCGGCGAAGGGTCCACCGCCACCGATCCGCCCTTGGCCTTGGTGGACACGGTGAGCGTGGCATTGGCCGGCACGGGATTGCCACCCAAGGCATCAGCGGCCGTGTTGGCATCCCTCATGCAGAACTGGGTGGTCAGGCGGCAAACCTTCGCCGCAGTCAGGGACAGCACCTGCGGCGGGAAGGGTGTCGCGCTGCAGGTGACGCCATCCGGGTTCACATTGAACAGGCGCGGCTTGCGCGAGCTGTCGGAGAGCGTGAACGTGCGCTGGACCCAGACATAGGTGAGCGGATCCCATTTGCCATTGAGCGCGTCGCCGGTGATGTACTCGCCTTGGGCCGCCATCTGCCCGTTTTCGTCCTTGTCCAGGAACACGGGACCGAGGTCGGTGAACGCCTCGCCCGCCGTGTAGAGGTTGTCACCATTGGCGTCGTTGAACGCTTCTTCCCCCTTGGCGAAGGCCACGACCGCGACACGTCCATCGGCTGGCCGGTAATTGCTGGTGACGAACTTGACATTGCACACCGCCGACACCGTGGTGCAGTTGGCGGGGATGATGCTGGCGCCTTCGGAGACGAAGCTGACGACGGTCCCATCGGGCACGGGGTTGCCGAAGCGGTCGTTGAGCTGGACGCGGATGTCGCTTTCGGTGCCGTCGCGCTGCCAGCCATCCGGGTTGTAGGCCGAGGCGGAGAAGCTGAAGGCGTTGGCCGCCGGCAGACCGGCGCTGACAGCCAGCACGTTGGAGTAGGTGCTGAGGGAGGTTCCGTCGTCCAGCGTCACCGAGGCACGCACACGGATCGGCGAAGGAATGGACTTGGCAGACACCGACACGCTGGCGATGCCCGTGGCCAGCGTCTTGTTCGAGGCGGCGGAGAGGGTGGCGATGTTGGCGTTATCCAAATAGAAGTAGACATCGCGGTTGGCGATCGGCTTGCTGGACTGGTCCTTGAGGCTGAACTGGACTTCGGCGGTGCCTGCACAACCACTGCCGGCCAGACAAATCTTGGTCGGGCTGGCCGAGACAAACTCCAGCGCCTGGATCACTGGTGGCGTCACCGCCAGATCGACCTGCTTGCGTTCGCTGGTGCCCGTGACCGCGGCGCTGACGCGGTCGGTTCCGGCGCACGCATTGTCCTGGTAGGTGGTCGAAGCCGTCGGCCCGGTCACGGTGATCGAGGCCGGCGACAACAGCGCCTTGCCCGCGCTGGCGCAGGTGGACGAGAAGTTGACCGTCACCGGCGACGACGACGATGCGCCCGTCACGTTGACCGTGATCACCGACGAGCCGTAGGCGTTGACCGTCGTGGGGCTGGCAGTCGCCGCAGTCAAGGTGATATCCACCGCCGACACGGTGAACACGGTGCGTGTCGTGAGCGTCGAGGCGGTGGAGACATCGGCAGCGGCCACCACATAGGCCGCACCGACCGTGCCCGCCACGGGCTGGAGCGTCGCCGAGGCATAGCCGTCCGCCCCCGTCTTGGCACTGGGAGACACCGTCGCGATGGCGCTCGACACGGAGAAGTTGACCAGCACGTTGGCCAGCGGTGTGCCACTGGCGTCCCGGACCAGCGCCGTGACGGTGCCGGGCGTGGAGGCACTGATCGTCGTGCTAGACAGCGACAGCGCCACCGTGCCGGCCGAGCTGGTCGAGACCGCGCCGGTGGTCGAGGTGGTGCCCGTGGTGGTGGTGCTGGTGCAACTGCTGGAAAAGACGCTGCAGCCTGCGTCCGTGCCACCACCGCCACACGCGCTCAGGGCCGCCGCCAGTGCCAGTCCCCCGACACGCCAGATCATCTTGTTCATTGCCATCACTTCGGTTGGGTCCAGGTTCAGCGGGCTGCGGCGTTGCGGTCCGTGATGACCTTGGGGGTCAGGAACACGAGCAGCTCGGTCTTGTTCGAAGCGCGAGTCTTGTTCCGGAACAGGGCACCCACATAGGGAATATCTCCCAGGAACGGCACCTTGTTCACCGATTCGGTCTCGCTGATCTCGAAGATGCCACCGATCACCACCGTGCCGCCGTTCTCGACCAGCACCTGCGTCTTCACATGCTTGGTGTTGATGGCGTAGCCGGCTGCGGTCTGCTGGCCGACGCTGTCCTTGTTGACATCCACGTCGAGGATGATGCTGCCCTCGGGCGTGATCTGCGGGATCACTTCGAGCTTGAGGTTGGCCTTGCGGAACTGGATCGCGGTGGCGCCGCTGGAGGTGGCGGTCTGGTACGGCAGCTCGGTCCCCTGCTCGATCAGGGCCTTGACCTGGTCGGCCGTGATGACCCGTGGACTGGAGACCAGCTTGCCGCGGCCTTCGGCTTCGAGGGCGGAGAGTTCGAGGTTCAGGAACCGGTTCGACGCCGCGCCGAACAGCGACAGCGCGAAGGTCGCCGCGCTGGCACCACCCAAGGTGCTGGTGTTGGCCGGCAGGTTGACGAACTGGGTGTTGGCGTAGTCGCTGGTGGAGGACTGCCCGGTCTGGTAGCCGATGCCGCCGTAGGTGCCGCCCACCGTGGCGTTGCCCAGCCCGAGGTTCACGCCGGGCACGCCACCACGCACGCCGCGCAAATCGTTCGCCCCGAGTTTCACGCCCAGCGAACGCCCGAAGGTGTCCTCGGCCTCGACGATGCGCGCCTCGATCATCACCTGGCGCACCGGGATGTCGATCTTGGTGATCATCTGGCCGATCTCTTCGAGCTTGGTCGGGATGTCGGTCACGAAGAGCTGGTTGGTCCGCATCTCGGAGATGACGCTGCCGCGGGTGGACAGCAGCCGCGTGGCGTTGGTCGTGCCGTTCGCCGCAGCGCCGCCCTGCTGCCCGACGAGCCCCTTGGCGACCTCTTCGGCCTTGGTGTAGTTGAGCTGAAATGCCTGGGTGCGCAGTGGCTCCAGCGCAGCCACCTGTGCCTTGGATTCCAGCTCAGCCTTGTCCTTGGCGGCCAGTTCCTCCTTGGGAGCCACCCACAGCACGTTGCCGGCCTTCTTCACGCCCAGCCCCTTGGCCTGCATGATGATGTCGAGTGCCTGGTCCCAGGGGACATCCTTCAGGCGCAGCGTCACGTTGCCGGTGACGGTGTCGCTGGTGACGATGTTGAAGTTGGTGAAGTCGGCGATGACCTGGAGCAGCGCGCGCACCTCGATGCTCTGGAAGTTCAGGGAGAGCTTGTCGCCCGCGTAGCTCACGCCTTGCGTCAGCTTCTGCGGATCGACCTTGACCGGGCGCACTTCGAGCACGAACTGGTTGTCGGTCTGGTAGGCGCTGTGCTCCCAATTGCCGCGCGGCTCGACGACCATGCGGACCCGGTCGCCGACCTGGGTGGTGGTGACGGATTGGACCGGGGTGCCGAAATCGGTCACGTCCAGCCGGCGGCGCAAGCCCTCCGAAGCCGATGAGCGCAGGAACTCGACGATCAGGTTCTGCCCCTGCTGGCGGATGTCCACGCCCACCTGGTTGCTCGGCAGATCGACGACGACGCGGCCCGCGCCGTCCTTGCCGCGGCGGAAGTCGATGTCGCGCAGGCGCTCGGGCTGGGTGTTCTGCGGGTCGGCGAAATGCACTGGCTCGGCGGCGCTGCCGGCGACCACCATGGCAGGTGCCGCCGACACGCCCCCCACGGACACCGGGTCGAGCGTGACGGTGAGGGTCTTGCCGTTGATCTCGGCGCGGTAGCGGGTGGACTGCTTCAGGTTGAGCACCAGCCGGGTACGGTCACTGCCCTGGGCCAGCGCCAGCGAGCGCAGGTTGCCTTGGTTGACCTCCTGGGTGGTGTGGCCTGTGGCGTTGCGCACGCCCGGCAGGTCCAGCGCCACGCGGGCGGGTGACTGCAGCGCAAAGCCCTTCGGCACGGCAGTCAGCGGCTCGCTGAACTCCAGGCGGATGACCTCGCTGCCGCCTTGCAGCCCATTGCTGATGGACTGGATGGCGTTCTGCGCGAAGCTGACCAGCGGCGCTGCCGCCAGCACGGCAAGCGCAGCCAGTCGAACGCTCCAGCGATCCGTCGAGGCGATCGCAATCTTGTCGGTGGTCTTCATCGCTTCTCCTGGGCCCGCTCCTGGAGGGCAAGCGTGCTGGTGCGCTCGATCCACTCTCCAATCGCGTCCTGCACGATTTCGCGCAAGGCAATTTCGGTTTCCGTGATGCGGGTGACACGGCCATAGTTCTGGCCCATGTAGTCACCCACCTTGACTTGGTACAGCAGGTTGTCCGCCCGCAACAGCGCATAGGTCTTGCCGCTGCGCACCAGACTGCCCACCATGCCCAGCGAGTCGAGCGGATAGGCTTCCAGCGGCTCGCGTCGGCGGTTCATTTCGGGCGAGAGCAGCGAGTTGGGCTGGCGGCTCTCCTGCTTGATGGCGACCTGCAGTTTCTGGACGCTGAATGGCTCGACCGCATTGCCCGCCAGATAGGGCTGCGGGTCGAACTTGCGCGGCGGCACCAGCGGCGACACGCGCGGCTTGGCATCGCGGCGCTGCTCGTCCATCCACGCCTGCAGCTCCTCGTGCGGGTCGGAGCAGGCGGTGAGCGTGAGCGCCGTGGTCGCCACCAGCAGCACCGCCGCCAGTGTCCTCAGTGTGCGAACGCGCGCGCTCATTTGGCACCTCCGGCCGCCTTGGCCGCCTTGGCCTGGGCCTGGCGGTGCTCTTCGACTTCGGCCTGGTCGAGGTAGCGGTAGGTGCGCGCGGTGGCTTCCATCGCGAGCAGGCCGGTGCCGTTGGGAACCGACTGGCCCTGCGCCAACCCCGGCATGGTGATGACGAGGTTGTGCAGCGTCACGATGCGCGAAAGATTGGCCACGTCGGAGGCGAACGAGCCGATGTCGTGGTACTTGCCGCTGACACGCAACGAGATCGGCAACTCGGCGTAATAGTCCTTGATCACCACCTGACCGGGCCGGAACAGCTCGAACTGCAGCCCGCGCCCGACGCCCGCCTGGTTGATGTCCGACAGCAGCGCGTCCATCTCGGCCTTGCCCGGCAGTTGGCGCTCCAGTTGGGTCACGTACTCCTGCACCTGCAGCTTCTGCTTGCGCAGCTCGTCGAGGTTGATGGCCTGCGCGAGCTTGGTGCGGTATTCGGTCTTGAGGGTCAGCTCCTTGGCGGCTTCGTCGTCGAGCGCCTGCACCTCGTCGGCGATCACGCCAAACCAGGCCAGCACCACCACCACCACCGCCGTCACCAGCCAGGTGGCCAGCTTGGGCAGCAGCGGCCACTGGCCGGGCTGCTGCGGATTGAGGTTGCGGAACTGCGACTGGACGTTGTCAATCAGCGTGTCGAATTCGATGTTCATCGGGGGACGTGTCGTGTTGGCCATCACGCCTCCTTCATGACGCTGAGCCGGACGCCGCAGGCGCCGCCGATGCCGCAGCAGACGGTACACCCGACGCACCAGGCACCACCGGGCGTGCCGCCTGCTCCTTGTCCTGCGGACGCTTGAGCGTCAGGCGCACGGCGAATTCGAACAGGCGTTTCTGGTCGCGGGCGGTCGTCACTGCGGCGGCCTTGATCTCCACAAGCTCCGGCCGCTCCAGCCAGGGCGAGTGGTAGGCCGTGTTGCGCAGGAATTCGGACACCCGCTCGTTGGTCTGCGCCACGCCAGTGACCGCCACGCCCTGCCCGTCCTGGCGGATCGCGGTCAGGTAGATGCCCTCGGGCACCTGTGCGGTCAGCTCGTTGAGCAGATGCACCGGCATGTTGCGGTCGATCTGGAAATCCTCGACCACCTTCTGGCGCGCCTTCAGGGCCTCGATCTCGGACTTCAGCGAGGCGATGTCCTTGATCTGCCCTTCCAGCCGGCGAATCTCGGTCTGCAGGAACTCGTTGCGCGTCCGCTGCTCACGGCGCATTTCACCCAGCACCAGGTACCACGCACCCGCAATCAGCAGCCCCACCAGGACCGCCAGCGCAACGCCCAGGAAAAAAGCCTGCTTGCGGCGCCTGCGTTTCTCTTCCCGGTGCGGGAGGAGGTTGATCAGGATCATTGCAGGAATCTCCGCATCGCCAGCCCGCAGGCGGTCAGGTAGGACGGGGCCTCGCGGCGCAACTTGCTTTCCCGGACAGCGGAGCCGATTTTCATGCCTTCAAAGGGGTTGACCACCTGGGAGGCGAAGCCGGTGAACTCGGTCACGCGCTCTTTCAGGCCGGGCAGTGTGGCCGAGCCGCCGGACAGCATCACGTAGTGGACCTTGTGGTGCGGTGTGCTCGTGAAGAAATACTGGAGCGCGCGGCCGATTTCCTGCGACAGGCTATCGACGAAGGGCACCAGCAGCGTGGATTCGTAGTCTTCGGGCAGATCACCCGCGGTCTTGCGGTTCTCGGCTTCCTCGAAGGACAGGCCGTACTGGCGCGCGATGAGCTGCGTGAGCTGCGCGCCGCCGAACGCCTGGTCCCGGTCGTAGAGGATGTCGTCGTCGCGCAGCACCTTGAGGCTGGTCGAATCCGCACCGATCTCGAACAGGGCCACCAGCGCATCGCGCCCCTGGTTGGGGAGGTTGTCGATGACGCGGCTCATGGCCAGCCTGGACGCATTGGATTCGATGTCGAGGATCACCGGCTTCAACCCGGCTGCCTCGGCCAGCCCCTGGCGGTCCTGCACCCGGTCCTTGCGGGACGCGGCGATCAGCACCTCGACATCGCCGACCTGCTGCGCACTCGGGCCAACCACGCAGAAGTCGAGACTGACCTCGTCGAGCGAGAACGGGATGTACTGGTGGGCCTCGGCCTCGACCTGCATCTCCAGTTCTTCTTCGCGCAGACCACCCGGGAGCACGATCTTCTTGGTGATCACGGCCGACTGCGGCATGGCCATCGCCACGCTCTTGGTGCGCGAGCCGCTCTTGACGATCACGCGCTTGACGGCATCGGCCACCTCGTCGAACTTCTCGATCTGGCCTTCCGCGATCCATCCCTTTTCGAAGATCTCGCTGGCAAATCGTTCGACGATGTACTCACCCGACGCGCTCTGGCTCAGCTCGACCAGCTTGACGCCGGAAGAGCTGATGTCCAGTCCGATCAGAGACGCATGCTTGCGGCCCAGAAGGATGTCAAGAAAGCTCACGCAGACTCCCCAAAGTCACGTCCACGCACGGACCAGACTGTTAATAAACCACTTCAATGCTAGCAACAAAGCCATTGAGGCACAAAGATTTTCCCGAATTTTGCATTGTCGCCGCGTTATCCCTGACCCAGCCCGCACCGGGCTGCCCAAGACGACGCAAGCTGCCATCCAAGCACAATACGACGGCCCGGACAAGGCACGATCCCGGCGCGTTACAAACGTATCTCGGCGTTTGTGACCAGTTCCTATAATCCGTTGGAATCCCTCGGAATCCAACGGACGCACCAGGCCCACCTGTTCCTGTACATGAGCGACACCCCTCGACCTCCTTCGACCGACAGCCAGACCGCGTCGCCCCTGCGCCCACACCCCGTGCTGCGCACCCTGGCCTGGCTGATCGGCTTGCCGCTGGCGGGGGTGCTGACGTTCCTGCTGCTGCTGGGGCTGGCGCTGGCCGTGGCCTACCCGAACCTGCCCGAGATCAGCGGTCTGGTGGACTACCGGCCCAAGCTGCCGATGCGGGTGGTGTCGGCGGATGGGGTCGTGCTGGGCGAGTTCGGCGAGGAGCGGCGGAATTATCTCCCGATCAAGGCCATCCCCAAGGTGATGCAGGAGGCCGTGCTCGCCATCGAGGACGCCCGCTTCTACCAGCACGGCGGCATCGACTACAAGGGCATCCTGCGGGCCGCCATCGAAAATCTGCACGATGCACGCAGCCAGGGCGCCTCCACCATCACCATGCAGGTGGCGCGCAACTTCTACCTCTCCACCGAGAAGACGCTCACGCGCAAGGTCTACGAGATCCTGCTGTCGCTGAAGATCGAGAGCCAGCTCAGCAAGGAGCAGATCCTGGAGGTCTACATGAACCAGATCTACCTGGGTCAACGCTCCTACGGCTTCGCGGCGGCCAGCGAGATCTACTTCGGCAAACCGCTCAAGGACATCACCGTCGCCGAGGCCGCCATGCTCGCCGGTCTGCCCAAGGCGCCATCGGCCTACAACCCCATCGTCAACCGCAAGCGGGCCGAGGTGCGCCAGCGCCACATCATCGGCCGGATGCTCGAAAACGGCTTCATCACCGAAGCGCAGCACGACGAGGCCCTGGCCGAAACGCTGACCTACCGCACCCCGCGCAGCGCCGGCATCCACGCCGAATACGCCGCCGAAACCGCCCGCCAGATGGTCTTCGCCCAATACGGGGAAGCGGCCTACACGCGCGGCCTGAACGTCGAACTCTCGCTGCGCTCCGCGGACCAGATCCACGCCTACCGCACCCTGCGGCGCGGCCTGCTCAACTTCGAAGCCCGCAAGCCCTACCGCGGCCCCACCGCCTTCGTCGATCTGCCCAAGGACGAGGCCAAGCTCGACGCCCGCGTGGCCGAGGCGCTCGAAGACCACCCGGACTTCGACGATCTGCGCGCTGCCGTGGTCACGTCCGTCGATGCGAAAAAGGTCGGTGCCGTGCTGCAGAACGGCGAGGCGATCACCGTGACCGGAGACGGTCTGCGCCAGGCGCGCGCCTCGCTGATGGCGGATGTCACCCCCAAGATGCAGATCCGCCGCGGTGCGGTGGTGCGCGTCCTGAAGGGCAGCAAGGGCGACTGGAGCATCGTCAACCTGCCCGAAGTCGAAGGTGCGCTGGTTACGCTCGACCCGCAGAACGGGGAGATCCGCGCCATGGTCGGCGGCTTCGACTACGCCAAGAGCAAGTTCAACCACGTCACCCAGGCGTGGCGCCAGCCGGGATCGAGCTTCAAGCCCTTCATCTACTCGGCCGCGATGGAAAAAGGCTTCTCGCCCGCCACTGTCGTCAACGATGCCCCGCTGTTCTTCGACGCGGGCGTCACCGGCAGCCAGCCCTGGGAGCCGAAGAACTACGATGGCCAGTTCGACGGACCCATGTCGATCCGGCGCGGGCTGGCCAAGTCGAAGAACATGATTTCGATCCGCCTGCTCAAGGCGATCGGGCCAGCCTACGCACAGCAGTGGATCACGCACTTCGGCTTCGAGGCCGAGAAGAACCCGCCCTACCTGACGATGGCCCTCGGCGCCGGCGCGGTCACGCCACTCTCGATGGCCGACGGCTACGCCGTGCTGGCCAATGGCGGCATCCGCGTCAACCCGTCCCTCATCACCCGCATCACCGACAGCCGCGGCCAGCCCATCGCCCAATCACCGCCACAGAGCGGCCAGGACGAGCGCCTGCGTGTCATCCCCGCCCGCAACGCCTACATCACCAGCAGCCTGCTGCAGGAAGTCACCCGCACCGGCACCGCCGCGAAAGCGCAGTCCACGCTCAAGCGCCCGGACCTCTACGGCAAGACGGGCACCACCAACGACTCGCAGGACGCCTGGTTCAGCGGCTACAACAAGGGCCTCGTCGCCATCGTCTGGATCGGCTACGACACGCCGCGCTCGCTGGGCGACAAGGAGACCGGTGGTGGTCTGGCCCTGCCGATCTGGATCGAGTACATGGCGCAGGCGCTGCGCACGGTGCCGGTGAGCGAATACACCGCGCCGGACGGCGTGGTCTTCGTCAATGGCGACTGGTACTACGCCGAGAACAGCCAGGGCGGTGGCGTGAAGTCGCTGGGTCTGGAAGATGTTGCGCCACGGCTGCCGCAAGCGGAGGAACGCAAGGGCATCCTGGACCTGTTCCGGGACACGGGCGGGGTACCCAGCCCGTCGCCTGCGCCGGGCGTGCCAACGCCGGCGCCAGCACCAGCGCCGACCGAAACCCCGCGGTGATCCTGCGTCAGACCGGCGTGTCTCCGGACGTGAAGACCAGCGCCTGTCCCCCCTGCGCGCTGGCCTGGGCGGACAGTGCGGCAAAGAACTCGTCCCCGCTGCGGGTATCGCGCCAGGCGCCTTCCATCCAGCGGTAGTGGAACCCGCCAGCACGGGCGGCCATCCAGACCTCCTGCAGCGGCGGCTGGGTGTTGAGGATGATCTTGCTGCCGCCCGGGAAGCTCAGCTCCAGCAGGCCGCCGGTGCGGTGGGTGTCGATGTCGATCACGTCGTCGTCGAGCCAGCGGTCGGTGGTCGCTTCGACCGTGGCCAGTGCCGCGTGTGCCCGGCGGGTGTACTCCGCATCGGTCAGGCCGGACGGGGTCGTCGGGGCCGGGGGGGTCGGGGCTGTGGTGTGGTGCATGGTCGCTAGAATCCGTCGATGTTCAAAGTCCAAGACTGGCTGAAAACGAGTTTAGCGCCGCGGGCCACCGTGGCCTGCGCGCTGCTGCTGTCGGCCTGCGGCCAGAAGGGTCCGCTGACGCTGCCCACGCCGGACACCCCCCCTCCCCCTCCTGCGGCCGTGGCCGCCTCCGCTTCGACACCCGCACGATGAACCTGCCCGGCTCCCCCTTCCTCGCCCGCGACGCCGCCGGCACCCTCACCCTTGAAGGCCACGCGCTGGCCGATCTGGCCCGCGACCACGCCACACCGCTGTACGTCTACTCGCGCAACGCCATGCGCGCCGCCGTGGCCAGCTACCAGCAGGCGCTGGCCGGCCGCCCCCACCTCGTCTGCTACGCGATGAAGGCCAACTCCAGCCTCGCCGTGCTGCAGACCTTCGCCGAGGCCGGCTGTGGTTTCGACATCGTCTCGGCGGGGGAACTGCAGCGCGTGCTGGCCGCCGGGGGCATGGCGGACAAGGTGGTGTTCTCCGGCGTCGGCAAGACCCGCACCGAGATGCGACTGGCGCTGGAGGCGGGCGTGCGCTGCTTCAATGTCGAAAGCGAGGCTGAACTCGACGTGCTGTCCGAAGTCGCCACCGCGGCAGGCAAGACGGCGCCGATCAGCCTGCGCGTCAATCCGGACGTGGACGCCAAGACACATCCTTACATTTCCACCGGGCTAAAAGGCAACAAGTTCGGCATTTCGCACGAACACGCGCTGGCCGTCTACCAGCACGCCGCCCGCCTGCCCGGCATCGTGGTGCATGGCATCGACTGCCACATCGGCTCGCAGATCACCGAGGTCAGCCCCTACCTCGACGCGCTCGACCGCGTGCTGGACCTGGTCGAAGCGATCGAGGCGGCCGGCATCCCCGTGCATCACCTCGACCTCGGCGGCGGCCTGGGCATCACCTACACCGACGAGCAGCCGCCCAGCGCCGGCGAACTGATCGGCGCATTGCTGGCCAAGATCGACGCCCGTGGCCATGGCCACCGCGAGATCCTGATGGAGCCGGGCCGCTCGCTGGTGGGCAACGCGGGCGTGCTGCTGACTGAAGTGCTTTATCTCAAGCCCGGCGAGCACAAGAACTTCTGCATCGTGGACGCCGCGATGAACGACATGGCCCGCCCGGCGATGTACGAGGCGTGGATGGCGATCGTGCCGTGTCAGCAGCGCGACGACGCGGCGCAGACCTGGGACGTCGTCGGCCCGGTGTGCGAGTCGGGCGACTGGCTCGGCCGCGACCGCAGCTTCGCCGTGCAGCCCGGCGACACGCTGGCGATGCTCTCGGCCGGCGCCTACGGCATGGCGATGGCCAGCAACTACAACAGCCGCCCGCGCGCCGCCGAGGTCATGGTCGATGGTGCGCAGGTCACGCTGATCCGCGCCCGTGAAACCGTCGAAAGCCTGTTCGCCGGGGAACGCCTGATTGACGGGCCGGGCAATCTGTGACTTGCTGCCGCCATCGGGTATCCTCGACCTTCGCGCGCGATCCCTCCGCGCTGGCCATTTGCCTCTGCCTCTGCTCCTGCCTGCGACTGCCATGAAAGCCTTCAACGAAGAAACCGTCACCTCGGTCCACCACTGGACCGACCGGTTGTTCAGCTTCACCACCACGCGCGACCCGGCCTTCCGGTTTTCGAGCGGCCACTTCGTGATGATCGGCCTGCCCGTCAACGGCAAGCCGCTGCTGCGGGCGTATTCGATCGCCAGCCCGAACTGGGAAGAAAGCCTGCACTTCTTCTCGATCAAAGTGCCGGACGGCCCGCTGACCTCGCGCCTGCAGCACCTGCAGGTCGGCGACAAGGTCATCGTCGGTCGCAAGCCCACCGGCACGCTGCTGGTCGATTACCTGAACCCCGGCAAGCGCCTGTACCTGCTGGGCACCGGCACCGGGCTGGCCCCGTGGCTGTCGATCATTCAAGACCCCGAGACCTACGAGCGTTTCGAGAAGGTCATCGTCGTCCACGGCTGCCGCCAAGTGAACGAACTGGCCTACCAGGATCTCTTCAAGGGCCTGCCGAACCACGAGTTCCTGGGTGAGGTGATCGGCGACAAGCTGGTCTACTGCCCGACCGTGACCCGCGAACCCTTCGAGCGCCAGGGCCGCATCACCGACCTGATCGAGGACGGCCGCATGTGGAGCGACTTCGGCCTGCCCGCGCTGAATCCGACGGAAGACCGCGCCATGATCTGCGGCAGCCCGGCCATGCTGCGCGACTTGAAGAAGATGCTGGAAGAGCGTGGTTTCGCCGAAGGCAACACCACGACGCCAGGTGACTTCGTGATCGAGCGGGCCTTCGCCGAGCAGTGATTTCGGCAGCCGCCATGTGAAATGCAAAACGCGACCCGAGGGTCGCGTTTTTTTGATCATGTCACCACGGTCGATTCCACAGAGGCTGTGGATAACCCTGGGGATTAGTTGAGAACTAACCGTTCAAGTCCTTGATTTAAAACGGATTTCCCTAGATTGCCTTATTTTGCGGCAGCGAGCATGAAATCCAGCGCCGCGCCGACATCCTCGTCGCTCAGCTTGGGGTTGCCGCCCTTGGCCGGCATCGCGCCCTTGCCCTTCAACACGGCGTTCAGCAGCGCCTCCCGACCCGTCTTGACCCGCGGCGCCCACGCCTCCTTGTCGCCGAACTTGGGCGCATTCGCCAGTCCCGGCACATGGCACATGGCACACGCCTGGTTGTAAACGTCCTTGCCTTCCGCCGCCTGGGACAGGCCGGCGGACAGGGTCAGGGTGGCAGCGGCCAGAACGGGCAGCAGAACTTGCATGGAGTCTCCTCGTTGGGGTCAGGCAGGTGGAAAAAGCGGCCTAGTCTTGCAAAGGCCGTGCCCCGTCGTCAACGGGCCGCCCACCGACGCCGCGGACCAGTGTTAACCCGCACACCGGCCGTCCACCTTGGCACAACCCGCCGCACCGGTCGGCCACCCTGCGCAAGGCCGGGACACCGAACGCTGTGCGGTGGAGCGCACCCGCTCAGACGTGCTCAGGCGAAGCCCAGCAGCCGCTTGGCGTTTTCCTTGAGGATCAGCGGCTTGACCTTGTCCTTGAAGCCGGCCTCGTCGAAGTCCTTCATCCAGCGTTCGGGCGTGATGAGCGGGTAGTCGGAGCCGAACAGCATCCGGTCCTTCAGCAGCGTGTTGGCGTACTGGACCAGTTGCGCCGGGAAGTATTTGGGACTCCAGCCCGACAGGTCGATCCACACGTTCGGCTTGTGCAGCGCCAGCGACAGCGCCTCGTCCTGCCACGGCCAGCTCGGGTGCGCGATGACGATCTGGATGTCGGGGAAGTCGATCGCCACGTCCTCCAGCAGCATCGGGTTCGAGTTCTGCAGCCGCAGGCCGCCGCCGCAGCGCATCCCCGAGCCGATGCCCGAATGCCCGCTGTGGAAGATGGCCGGCAGCTTGTACTCGGCGATCACCTCGTACAGCGGCCACGCCATCCGGTCATACGGCAGGAAGCCCTGCACGGTCGGATGGAACTTGAAGCCCTTGACGCCGTGCTCCTCGATCAGCCGCCGCGCTTCGCGGGCGCCCATCTTGCCTTTGTGCGGATCGATCGAGGCGAAGGCCACCATCATGTCGCTGTTCTCGCGGGCCGCGTCGCAGATCTCCTCGTTGGGGATGCGGCGGCGGCCGAGCTGCGCCTCGCTGTCCACCGTGAACATCACCAAACCGATCTTGCGCTCGCGGTAATAGGCGACGGTCTCGGCAATCGTCGGGCGGCGGTTGGAGCCGAAGTACTTGTCGGCGGCGCGGTCGTACTCCTCGCCGTAGCTGTCGAAGGGATTGCGGCAGGACACCTCGGCGTGGGTGTGGATGTCGATGGCGATGAGGTCGTTGGTGTTCATGGTAAGTGCCCGGATGAGTTGCTTAAATTTTGTAATCAATTCAGGCATCACAGTTTAGGGTTTACCCGCAAAATTAAAGTGATTTAAGCCGTGCTGCGGCGCAACAAAGGGTTTTCATGGGGGTCACCGCAAGGTCTTAATACTTATATTTATGAATCAAATTCCCGTCGGTTGCTCCTGCTGCCCACCACGCCATGACCACTCCCGCCTCCGACTCCCCCTTCGCACCCGTCTCCGGCTTGCTGGCCGGACTGGACCTGCTGCAGATCGAGCAATCCGGCCCAGTCGTCCACATCCGCCTGAACCGCCCGGCCAAGCGCAACGCCATCAACGACACCCTGGTGGCCCAGCTCCACACCGCCTTCGTCAACTTGCCGGCGGACACGCGCGCCGTCGTGGTCAGCGGCGCGGGCAACCACTTCTGCGCCGGGCTGGACCTGTCGGAGCTGGTCGAGCGCGACATCCACGGCGCCATCCTGCACTCGCGCGGCTGGCACGCGGCGTTTGACGCGGTGCAGTTCGGCAAGGTGCCGGTGATCGCGGTGCTGCACGGCGCGGTGGTCGGCGGCGGGCTGGAACTGGCGGCGTCGTGCCAGATCCGCGTGGCCGAGGATTCCGCGTACTTCGGTCTGCCGGAAGGTCAGCGCGGCATCTTCGTCGGCGGTGGTGGCTCGGTGCGCATTCCCCGGCTGATGGGCATGGCGCGCATGACCGACATGATGCTGACCGGCCGTGTGTTCGACGCCGACCAGGGCGAACGCTACGGCGTCGTCAACTACCGCACCGTGGATGGCGCCGGGCTGGCCAAGGGCATCGAGCTGGCCCGCAAGATCGCCGGCAACGCACCGATGACCGCCTTCGCCGTGATGCACGCGCTGCCGCGCATCGTCGAGATGAGTCCGGCCGAGGGACTGTTCACCGAGTCGCTGATGGCGGCGGCAGCCAGCAACACGCCGGAAGCCCAGGACCGTCTGCGCGCCTTCCTCGAAGGGCGGGCCGGCAAGGTGGTCAAGCAGCCATGAGCGGCGCCCTCCAACCCCGCTACCGTGACATCCGCGTCGGCGGCTGCACCGACGCCGTGCTCGACACCCGCGCCGATGGCCTGCAGGTGCTGCGCTCGACCGAACCGCTGGGCGACTACCCGCCGCGGCTGACCGACGCCCTCGAACGCTGGGCCGCCGAGGCGCCGGAGCGCACCTTCGTCGCCAAGCGCCTGCCTGCGAGCCAGGGCGGCGACTGGCGGCGCATCTCCTATGCCGAGATGCTGCAGCGCGCCCGCGCCGTGGGCCAGGCGCTGACCGACCGTGGCCTGTCCGCCGACCGCCCGGTCGCCATCCTGTCGGACAACGACCTCGAACACCTCACGCTGGTGCTCGGCGCGATGTGGGCCGGGGTGCCGGTGACGCCGGTCTCGTCGGCGTATTCGCTGATTTCGCAGGACTACGGCAAGCTGCGCCACATCGCCGAGACGGTCACGCCGGGGCTGGTGTTCGCCGCCTCGCCCACCTACGGCAAGGCGATTGCGGCGGTGTTCGGCGCGGACGTGGAAGTGGTGCTGACCGAGGGCGCCATGGAGGGTCGCCCTGTCACGCCCTTCGACGCGCTGCTCGCCACCGAACCGAGCGCCACGGGTGACGCCGCCCACGCGCAGGTCGGCCCGGACACCATCGTCAAGTTCCTGTTCACCTCCGGCTCGACCAAGCTGCCCAAGGCGGTCATCAACACGCAGCGGATGCTCTGTGCCAACCAGCAGATGCTGCGGCAATGTCTAGCGTTCCTGGAGGAAGAGCCGCCGGTGCTGGTGGACTGGCTGCCGTGGAACCACACCTTCGGCGGCAACCACAACGTCGGCTTGGTGCTCTACAACGGCGGCACGCTCTACATCGACGAAGGCAAGCCGACGCCGAAGGGCATGGCCGAGACGCTGCGCAACCTGCGCGAGATTTCGCCGACGATCTACTTCAACGTGCCCAAGGGCTTCGAGGAAATCGCCTTTGCCATGGACACGGACCCGGTGCTGCGCCGCTCGCTGTTCGCCCGGGCGCAGGCGTTCATGTTCGCTGGGGCCGGGTTGTCGCAGGCGGTGTGGGACAAGCTCGACGCACATGGTGAAGCAGAAACCGGCGAGCGCGTGCGGATCATCACCGGGCTGGGTATGACCGAAACGGCACCGTCCTGCACCTTCGCGGTGGGCACCGACGTGCGCTCGGGCCACATCGGGCTGCCGGTGCCCGGCGTGGAGATCAAGCTGGTGCCGGATGGCGAGGGCGACACAGCCAAGACCGAGATCCGCTTCCGTGGCCCGAACGTCATGCCCGGCTACTGGCGCGCCCCCGAGCAGACCTTGGACGCCTTCGACGAGGACGGTTTCTACCGCACCGGCGACGCCGTGAAGTTCATCGACCCGGCGCACCCGACCCGCGGCCTGCTGTTCGATGGCCGCACCGCCGAGGACTTCAAGCTCTCGACCGGCACCTTCGTCAGCGTCGGCCCGCTGCGCGCCAAGGTCATCCTGGCGGGCGATCCTTGCGTGCAGGATGTGGTCGTCACCGGGTTGAACCGCGACGAGATCGGCCTGCTGATCTTTGCCCGGCCGGACGAGTGCAAGAAGCTCGCCGAGCGGGACGGGCCTGAAGCGGTGCAGGCGTTTTTTCAGGCGCTGGCCGACCACCTCTGGCGTGCCGGCACCGGCAGCGCCAACCGCCCGGCACGGCTGCATGTGCTGACCGAGCCGCCGTCGATCGACAAGGGCGAGGTCACCGACAAAGGTTCGATCAACCAGCGCGCCGTGCTGCTGCACCGCGCCGCCCTGGTCGAGCAGCTCCACGACAGCCGCGACGGTGACCCGTTCGTGGTCCTGCCGCGCAAAGCCTGAACACCCCAGACGCCCTGAACGCACGAAGGACAACACCATGCAGATCCAAGGACACGCCGCGATCGTCACCGGCGGCGGCTCGGGCCTCGGCGAGGCGGTCGCCCGCGAACTCGCCCGGCTGGGCGCCAAGGTCGCGGTACTCGACGTGAACCAGACCGGCGCCGAGCGCGTCGCGGCGGACATCGGCGGACTCGCGCTGCGCTGCGACATCACCGACAGCGCCAGCGTCACCGCCGCGCTCGACGCTGCCGAGGCCGCCCACGGCACGGCGCGCATCGTCATGAACATCGCCGGCATCGGCAGCGCCAAGCGCGTCATCCAGCGCGACGGCTCGCCCGCGCCGCTGGAGGATTTCGAGCGGGTCGTGCGCGTGAACCTGATCGGCACCTACAACGTGGTCCGCCTCGCCGCCGCCCGTCTGGCGAAGGCTGACGCACTGGAAGGCACGTCGGGCGAGCGTGGCGTGGTCGTCAACACCGCCTCGGTCGCCGCCTTCGACGGGCAGGTCGGGCAAGAAGCGTATTCGGCGTCCAAGGGCGGCGTGGTCGGCATGACGCTGCCGCTGGCACGCGATCTGGCGCAGTGGGGCATCCGCGTCTGCACCATCGCGCCGGGCCTGTTCGCCACGCCGCTGATGAACGAGCTGCCCGAGGCGGTGCAGCAGTCGCTGGCGGCATCGATCCCCTTCCCGAAGCGCCTCGGCCAGCCCGACGAGTTCGCCGCACTCGCCGCCCACATCGTCCAGAACGGCCACCTCAATGGCGAGGTGATCCGGCTGGACGGGGCATTGCGGATGGCGCCGCGCTGACCGATCTGCCACGCTCAAACCCTTGCGTTCTTTCCTACACCCACGGAGACAAACCCCATGAAGCTGACCAAGACCCTCCTCGCCCTGGCCGCCCTGTGGGCCGCTGGCGCCGCGCAGGCCGACATCAACATCGGCATCAGCCTGCCGCTGACCGGCCCGGCCAACGGCCTGGGCATCCCGATGCAGAACGGCATCAAGCTGTGGCCGACCAGCATCGGCGGCGAGAAGCTCAACGTCGTCGTGCTCGACGACGGTTCCGACCCGACCAAGGGGGTGCAGAACGCCAAGCGGTTCGTCACCGACAAGATGGACATCGTGATGGGTTCGGCCGCGACGCCGGTGGCCATCGCCATGTCCGACACGGTCGCGGAAGCCGCCACGCCGCAGTTCATGTTCTCGCCCGCCGTGCTGCAAGCCGGCAAGGACACCTGGGCCTTCCGCCTGCCGCAGTCGAACGCGGTGATGTCCCACGCCGTGCTCAAGCACATGGCCAAGCTGGGCGTGAAGACGGTCGGCTTCCTCGGCTACTCGGACGCCTACGGCGAAAGCTGGCTCAAGGACTTCCAGGCCGAAGCCGCCGCGATGGGTCTGGCGATCAAGATCGTCGCCACCGAGCGTTTCGCCCGCACCGACACCGCCGTGACCGCCCAGGCGCTGAAGCTGACGGCCGCGAACCCGGACGCGATGCTGATCGTCGCCTCGGGTTCAGGTGCAGCGATGCCGCACAAGGCCATCATCGAGCGCGGCTTCAAGGGCAAGGTCTACCAGACCCACGCCGCCGCCACGCGCGACCTGATGCGCATCGGCGGCAAGGATGTCGAGGGCGCCTACGTCGTCTCCGGTCCCTGCGTGATCGCCGAGCAACTGCCCGACGACCACCCGTCCAAGAAGATCGCCATCGACTTCGTGCAGAAGTTCGAGAAGGCCAACGGCGCCGGCTCGCGCAACCAGTTCGCCGGCCATGCCTATGACGCCGCGCTGGTGCTGGAAAAGATCATCCCGATGGCGCTGAAGAAGGCCAAGCCGGGCACCCCGGAGTTCCGCACCGCGCTGAAGGAAGCCACCGAAACGATGGGCCGCACCGTCGTCTCCCACGGCGTTCTGACCTACTCGAAGGACAACCACTGGGGCTACACGACCGAGACGGGCGTGATCCTGAAGGTGGTCAACGGCGACTGGAAGGTCGAATAAGCCCGCTGCGGCGCGGCACTGGCTGCGCCGCCCTCCCCTGAACCGGAATCCCCTCCGATGGACTTCTCGATTGCAAGCATCCTGGCGCTCGACGGCGTGACCAACGGCGCGGTCTACGCGCTGCTGGCCACGGCGACCGTGCTGCTGTTCGCCGTCACGCGGGTGATCTTCATCCCGCAGGGCGAATTCGTCGCCTACGGGGCGCTGACGCTGGCCGTGCTGCAGACCGGCAAGGTGCCGGGCACGGTGTGGCTGCTGCTGATCATGGCGGCGGTGGCGGCGGTGGTCGAGGCGGTCCACGGATGGCGCCAGCGCCGGCCGGTCGGGCTGGTGGCCAAGGGCGCGGTGCTGACGCTGGCCGCACCGCTGGCCATCGCCACGGTCGCCATGGTGGCCGCGCCGATGAACCTGCCGCTGGTCATGCAGGCGCTGCTGACGCTGGCCATCGTCACGCCGCTGGGCGGGCTGACCTACCGGCTCGCCTACGAGTCGCTGGCGGACGCGACTGTGCTGGTGCTGCTGATCGTGTCGGTGGGGGTGCATTTCGCGCTCACGGGGGTGGGGCTGCTGTTCTTCGGCGCCGAGGGCTACCGCAATCCGAGCTTCTGGGACGAGCGGTTCAACGCCGGGCCGCTGATGCTGACGGGCCAGACCATCATCATCTTCCTGGCCTCGACGGCGCTCATCGTGCTGCTGTGGCTGTTCTTCGAGCGGTCGCTGTACGGCAAAGCCTTGCGCGCCACCGCCGTGAACCGCCTCGGTGCGCGGCTGATGGGCATCTCGACGGTGCAGGCCGGCCGCCTCAGCTTCACGATGGCCGCCTTCATCGGCGCGCTGTCGGGCCTGCTGATCGGCCCGACCACCACCGTCTTCTACGACTCCGGGTTCCTGATCGGCCTGAAGGGCTTCGTCGCCGCCGTGTTCGGCGGGCTGGCGAGCTACCCGCTGGCACTGGTCGGTGCCCTCGGGGTCGGGTTGCTGGAATCGTTCGGCTCGTTCTGGGCCAGCTCGTTCAAGGAGGTGATCGTGTTCACCTCCATCCTGCCGGTGCTCCTGTGGCGTTCGCTGCGTGACCCGCATACTGAGGAGGATTGACCCGTGGCGGCACGCACTCGCTGGTTCCTGTTCTTCGCCGCGCTGCTGGCCCTGCTGCCCGCACTGCCGGTGCCGGAATTCTGGATCACCCAGCTCAACTACATCGGCCTGTACGCCACCGTCTCGCTCGGCCTCGTGCTGCTCACCGGGGTGGCCGGCCTGACCTCCTTCGGGCAGGCGGCATTCGTCGGCGTCGGCGCCTACACGGCGGCTTACCTGTCGGTCAACCATGGCATGTCGCCGTGGCTGACGGTGTTCATCGGTCTGGCCATCACGGTGGTCGTGGCGCTCGTCCTGGCCGCCGTGACGCTGAAGATGTCCGGCCACTACCTGCCGCTGGCGACCATGGCCTGGGGGCTGTCGCTCTACTACACCATGTCCAACATGGAGTGGCTGGGCAAGTACGACGGCATCCTGGGCGTGCCAGCGATGACGCTGTTCGGCACGAGTCTGGCGTCGGGGCGCAGCTACTTCTACGTGATCTGGGTCGTGGCGCTGCTGGCGGCGGTGGGCGTGATCCACCTGCTGGATTCGCGCACCGGCCGCGCCATCCGCGCCCTCAAGGGCGGCGTGACGATGGCCGAGGCCATGGGCATCTCGACCTACCGCTACAAGGTGCTGGCCTTCGTGCTGGCGGCGATGCTGGCTTCCGTCTCGGGCTGGCTGTTCGCGCACTTCCAGCGCACGGTGAACCCGTCGCCGTTTGCACTCGGCAAGGGCATCGAGTACCTGTTCATGGCCGTGCTCGGCGGTGTGGGCAACGTCTGGGGGGCCTTCGCGGGTGCGGCGCTGGTCAAGGTCATCGAGGAGCAGTTGCAGGAGTGGCTGCCGCGCCTGATCGGCTCCAGCGGCAACTACGAAAGCATCGTCTTCGGCGTGGTGCTGGTGGTCGTGCTCAAGTACGCGCCCGAAGGACTCTGGCCGCACCTGGAGAAGCTGTTCGACCGCTTCCTGCCCTCGCGCCAACGGGTCCGCGACTGGGCGGACGCCGCGCCGCTGCCCGAGCGCAGCAAGCCGGCCGCGGGCGAGCTGCTGCTCGACGTGGACAAGGTGCGCAAGCAGTTCGGCGGGCTGGTGGCGGTGAACGACGTGAGCTTCCAGATCCGCACCGGCGACATCGTCGGGCTGATCGGGCCGAACGGGGCGGGCAAGTCCACGACGTTCAACCTCGTCTCGGGCGTGCTGGGCAAGACTTCGGGGCGGGTGCAGTTCCGCGGGCAGGATGTCTCGGGGCTGTCGTCCCGCGAGATCGCCGAGCGCGGCCTGTCGCGCACCTTCCAGCACGTCAAGATGCTGCCGGACATGACGGTGCTGGAGAACGTGGCCCTCGGCGGCTACCTGCGCAGCTCGTCGGGCACGGTCAAGGCGATGCTGCGGCTCGACCGCGCCGAGGAGCGCCAGCTCTTCCGCGAAGCCGAGCGCCAACTGACGCGCATCGGCATGCAGGCGCAGATGCACGAACTCGCCGGCAACCTCGCGCTCGGCCCGGCGCGGATGATGGAAATCGCCCGCGCGCTGTGTACCGACCCGGCGCTGCTGCTGCTGGACGAACCCGCCGCCGGCCTGCGCCACAAGGAAAAGCAGGCGCTGGCCGACGTGCTGCGCCAGTTGAAGGCCGAAGGGATGAGCCTGCTGCTGGTCGAGCACGACATGGACTTCGTGATGAACCTGACCGACCGCATCGTGGTGATGGAGTTCGGCACCAAGCTGATCGAGGGCACCCCCGCCGAAGTGCAGGCCAGCCCGGTCGTGCGCGCCGCCTACCTCGGCACGGAGCACTGACACCATGACGACGACTACCCCCACTCCCCTGCTGTCCGTCACCGGCCTGCACGCCGGCTACGGCAAGGCCGAGGTGCTCTCGGGCCTGAACCTGACGCTGCCCCGCGGCAGCGTCGTCACCGTGATCGGCCCGAACGGCGCCGGCAAGTCCACGACGCTGAACGCGCTGATGGGCGTGCTGCCGTCCACCGGCAAGGTGCTCTTCGACGGCCAGGATCTCGCCAACGTCACGCTGGAAGACCGCGTGATGGCCGGCCTCGCGCTGGTGCCGGAGAAGCGCGAGCTGTTCTCGACCATGACGGTCGAAGACAACCTCGTGCTTGGCGGCTGGCGCCAGATGCGCGGCGGCAACGGCCAGTGGCGCGACCAGCTCGCGGTGGTCTACGACCTGTTCCCGCGCCTGAAGGAGCGCCGCGACCAGCACGCCGGCACGATGTCCGGCGGCGAGCGGCAGATGCTGGCTGTCGGGCGGGCGCTGATGAGCCAGCCGAAGGTGCTGATGCTCGACGAGCCGAGCCTGGGACTGGCGCCGCTGATCGTGCGCGACATCTTCCGCACCATCACCAAGCTGCGCGAGACGGGCGTGAGCATCCTGCTGATCGAGCAGAACGCCCGCGCTGCGCTCGAAGTCGCCGACTACGGCTACGTGCTGGAGACCGGTGCCATCGCGCTGGAAGGGCCGGCCAGCCAGCTCGCCGGGGACGCCCGCGTGATCGAGACCTATCTGGGCGCGCAGAAGAAGTAATCCGTCGAAACCAATCCCCATGAGCACCTGGACCCCACCCCTGCAACGCATGCAGTTCGTCATCGAGCAGGTGCTGGACGCGCCCGCTTCGTGGCGCGAACAGCCCGACTTCGCCGACCTCGACGCCGACACCGCCCGCGAGGTGCTGGAGCAGGCGGGCCGCTTCGCCCACGAGGTGATCGCGCCGATCAACGGCTCTGGCGACACCGAGGGCTGTCGCTGGCAGGCCAATGCCGTGACGACGCCCGCCGGCTATCCCGCGGCATGGAAAGCCTTCGTCGAGGGCGGCTGGCCCTCGCTGCCCTGCGCGCCCGAGGACGGCGGCCAGGGCCTGCCCAGCCTGCTCAACGCCGCGCTCTACGAGATGCTCGTCTCGGCCAACCATGCCTGGACGATGTACCCCGGCCTGCTGCACGGCGCGTATGAAGCGATCCGCCACCACGCCGTGCCCGAGTTGCGCGCGCGTTATTTGCCGAAGGTCGTCAGCGGCGAGTGGCTCTCGACGATGAACCTGACCGAGCCGCAGGCCGGCAGCGACCTGGGCCTGACGCGCACCCGCTGCGAGCCGGTGGACGCCGACGCACCGGTAGTCAACGGCGCGGCAGTCACGGTCACGGGCAACAAGATCTTCATCTCCGGCGGCGACCAGGACATGACGGACAACATCGTCCACCTCGTGCTCGCCCGCCTGCCCGGCGCGCCTGCGGGGACGAAGGGCCTCACGCTGGTGCTGGTGCCGAAGTTCATGCCGGACGGTCGCCGCAACGCTGCGTGGTGCGACGGCATCGAGAAGAAGATGGGCATCAAGGGCAGCGCCACCGCCCAGATGCGCTTCGACCGTGCCGAGGGCTGGATCCTGGGCGAACCGAACGCCGGCCTGGCCGCGATGTTCCTGATGATGAACTCGGCGCGGCTGCACGTCGGGATGCAGGGCCTCGGCCACCTGGAGGCCGCTTGCCAGATCGCCACCGGCTACGCCCGCGAACGGCTGCAACTGCGCGCCCCGGCCCGACCCGCCGACGCTGATCCGGCCCACAAGGGACCAGACCCGATCGCCTGGCACCCCGCGATGCGCCGCACGCTGCTGGACCTGCACGCGCAGTGCGAAGGTGCCCGCGTGATGGCGTACTGGACCGCGATCCTGCTCGACGAATCGGAACACCACCCCGACGCCACGGTGCGCAAGGAACGGCACGAACTCGTCGCCCTGCTCACCCCGATCCTCAAGGCATTCCTGACCCACCTCGGCCACCACGGCGCCAACGAAGCCCTCGGCGTGCTCGGCGGCCACGGCTACGTGCATGACTGGGGCATCGAGCAGCATGTGCGCGACAGCCGCATCGCGCTGATCTACGAGGGCACCAACGAGATCCAGGCGATCGACCTGCTGATGCGCAAGGTGCTGGACCGGCCGCAGCGGCTGGAGGCGCTGCTGGACGTGTTCCGCGGCGAGATCGAGACGCTGCGGGCCACGCCGGACGGCGCCACCGGCACGCTGCGCACCTGGGCCGAGACGCTGGCCGACGAGGTCGAGACCATCACCACCGCGACCGCCGCGCTGCAAGCCAGCCGGGCCGCGGCGCCGGATCGGCCCTTCCTCGTCGCCGACGACTACCTGCACGCGCTCGGCCACAGCCTGCTGGCGTGGAGCTGGGCGCGGCTGGCGCGGGCGGCCCTGAACGACACCGACACCGCCCGCCGCGACTGGCTCCACACCGTCACCGAGCACGGCCGCACCTGGCTGCTGCCCGCGGCGCGCTGGCGCTGGCAGCGGGTGGCGGACGCGACACTGGCGCTGGGCTGGATACCAGCGTGATGGGCAGCAGCAACAAGAAGCAGGGGCAGGCACAAGGCGTGCTAGACAACGTCGTCGGCCACCACCTGGCCTGCGCGCGCGTGACCACCCATGTCACGTTCATCACCCACATCGGCCAGCCGCTTGACCTGCGCCCGGTCGAATACTCCTTGCTGATGCTGCTGCTGGCCAACGCGCAGCTCACGCCCAAGCAGCTCGCCCAGTCGCTGGCCCTGTCCGCCCCGAACCTCACGATCCTGCTCGACCGGATGCAGGTGCGCGGGCTGCTGCAGCGGGTGCGCAGCGAGGTCGATCGCCGCTCGCAGCACGTCCTGCTGACCGACGCCGGCCGCACGCTCGCCGACGACATCGCGGCGAAGACGCCCGCGATGGAAGCGGAACTCGACGGCTGCCTGAGCCGGGCCGAGCGGGCCATGCTGATCGAGCTGCTCGACAAGGTGGCGCGGCACCTGCCCGCCGCGCGCTGACCCCCCTCCACTGACACTCTGTAGCAAAGCTGCCAACAAGCTTTGCCCGTCGATTGCCAAGCCACCGCTCAGCCTCGGTCGCTAGGATGCGATAGATTTTTCATTTCTATCACTTTCCTTGCACCTTCCGAGGGCTGGCACGATGAACACCACTTGGCGACACCTGCAGCCGGCGCGGCGGCAGGCCATCGTGCTCTTGACCACCACCTGGCTGCTGTGCGGCTGTGGTGGCACTGACGCCACCAACACGGCCGTGGCTGCGGCGACAACCACCCTCCCAGCACAGACGGCCGCTCTCCGGCCAGGACTCGGGGCCATCAGCTACTGGGGCAGCAGCGCCGATGCCTACCGGCTGCTGCCCGCCGCCAGTCTGGCGGTGCTGAACCCCGACGTGGGCATCCTCGCCGCCGGCACGGTGAACACCCCCATCGCCGCCCTGCCCACCTGGCAGCTCCGCTCGGCCGAACTGCGCGGGCGCGGCGTGTTCCACCTCGGCTACGTGCCCACCGGCTACTTCCGCCACGACTGCGACCTCACCGGCCAGTGCCAGACCTGGGCACGCATCGAGGCGCAAGTGGCGACCTACCTGACGCAGATGCCCCAGCTCGACGGCCTGTTCTTCGACGAGATGGCCCCGACCGTCTGGGACTGCAGCGTCTTTGCCGCCGAATACGCCCGGCTGCGCGCCCTCGTGGCCCGACACCGCCGCGATGGCAGCCCGGCCCTGCGGCTGGCGTTCAACCCCGGCATCGCGGACGCCTGCGTGCTCGACGGGTTGCAAGCGGGTGAAGCGGTGGTCGTCTTCGAGGGCACGGCCGCCAGCCACGCCGAACGCGAGACCGTGCTGGGCGAGGTGACGCGCCAGGCCCGCCAGCGTGGTCTGCAGCCGTGGCACCTGGTCCACACCACCACGACCGCGGCGGCACTGCAGTCCGTCGTGGCCCGCGCCCGCCAGGCCGATGTCACCTGGCTCAGCGTGACCAACACGGGCGGGCAGTGGCAGGCCGACGAAAACACCTGGGGCGGACCACCCCCGTACTGGGACGAACTGGTGCGGCTGCTGGAAACGCCCTGACGCAGGCGATCCGGCGATACTGGCGTCCACCGCGCCTGCGCCCCGATCCCCTGCTCCGATGACCACACCCCCGACCACCGGCTGGACCCGCCACGCCCCGCTGCTCTTCGTCCTGCTGTGGAGCACGGGCTTCATCGGCGCCAAGCTGGGCCTGCCCCACGCGCCGCCACTGGGCTTTCTGACGGCACGTTACGCGCTGGTCGTGGCGCTGATGGCGGTGGCTGCGGTGTGGGTGCGTGCCCCCTGGCCGCAGGGAATGCGCGCGTGGGGACACCTCGCAGTGGCCGGGCTGCTGGTCCATGCGGTCTACCTCGGTGGCGTGTTCACCGGCATCTCGCAGGGGCTGCCTGCCGGCGTGTCGAGTCTGGTCGTGGGGCTGCAGCCGCTGCTGACGGCGGTGGGCGCGGGCTGGGTGCTCGGGGAAGCGGTGCGGCCGAAGCAGTGGCTGGGGCTGGTGCTCGGGCTGGTGGGCGTGGTGCTGGTGCTGTCGTCGCGGCTGGCAGGCGCGGGGCTGGATCTGCACACGCTCGGCCAGCTCGCCCACCTGCCCGGCCTGCCGGCGGCGCTGATCGCCCTGCTCGGCATCACGGCCGGCACGCTCTACCAGAAGCGGTTCTGCCCGCGCTTCGATGTCCGCACCGGGGCGGTGGCGCAGTTCGTGCCGTGCCTGCTGGTCACCGGCGTGCTCGCCTGGACCACCGAGGACCGCGCCATCGACTGGTCCTCGGGACCGTTCGTCTTCGCGCTGGGGTGGCTGGTGCTGGTGCTGTCGCTGGGGGCGGTCGGGCTGCTGAACCTGCTGATCCGCTCGGGCAGCGCGGTGAACGTCGCCAGCCTGTTCTACATGGTGCCGCCCTGCACGGCGGTGGTGGCGTGGGCGCTGTTCGGCGAGGCGCTCAGCCCGGTGGCGATGGGGGGGATGGTGATCGCGATGGCGGGCGTCTATCTGGCGCGCAAGTAGCCAGCAGCGCACGCCATCGACCGGCGCACCTCACACCTCACACCTCACACCTTGAGGATGTGCGCCCGGTAGTACAGCAACTCGTCGATCGACTCGTGGATGTCCGCCAGCGCCGTGTGCTTCTGGTGTTTCTTGAAGCCTTCGACCAGCCCCGGCTGCCAGCGCCGCGCCAGCTCCTTCAGCGTGGAGACATCGACGTTGCGGTAGTGGAAGAAGGCTTCGAGCTTCTTCATGTAGTTCGCCATGAAGCGCCGGTCCTGGCAGATGGTGTTGCCGCACATCGGGGAGAGCTTGGCGCCGACGTGCTGCTTCAGGAAGGCGATCACCTGCTGCGCCGCTTCGTCCTCGGTCACGGTGGACGCTTTCACGCGGTCGATCAGGCCGCTCTTGCCGTGCGTGCCCTTGTTCCAGGCGTCCATGCCGTTGAGCACCGCGTCGGACTGGTGGATGGCGATCACCGGGCCTTCGATGCGCACGGTGAGTTGCGGGTCGGTGACGACGACGGCGATCTCGATGATGCGGTCGGTCGCCGGGTCGAGTCCGGTCATTTCCATGTCCACCCAGACGAGGTTCTGGTCGTGGCGGGCAAGGACGGGGGCAAGGGCAGCGGCGGCAGTCGGCTCGGTCATCAGGGGCTCCAGGAGAAGCCGGGATTTTCCCACGCGCCATCGGCGAGAATCGGCGCATGCATTCGCTCGCCGTGACGTTCGCCTTTGCCGCCGCCCTCGTGGCGATGCTCGGCACCCGCCTGTGGCTCATCAGCCGCCAGATCCGCCATGTCGCGCAGCACCGCGCCGCCGTGCCCCCAGCGTTCGCCGATGTGGTGTCGCTGGAGGCCCACCAGAAAGCCGCCGACTACACCATCGCCCGCCAGCGTTTCGAGCTGCTCACCACCGCGTGGGGCGGCGTGATGCTGCTGGGCTGGACGCTGCTGGGCGGGCTGGACGCGGTGAACGTCGTCGTGCGCGACTGGGCGTTGCCGCGCTGGGGTGAACTCGGCTACCAAGTCGCCTTGCTGATGGTCGTGAGCCTGATCGGCAGCGTGATCGACCTGCCCTTCGACCTGTGGCGCACCTTCCGCATCGAGCAGCAGTTCGGCTTCAACCGCATGACCTGGGCGCTGTGGCTCAAGGATGCGCTGGTCGGCACGGTCGTGGGCGTCGCGGTCGGCGTGCCGCTGCTGGCGCTGGTGCTGTGGCTGATGGCGGCGGCGGGGGCGCTGTGGTGGCTGTGGGCGTTCGCGGTGCTGGCGGGGTTCACGCTGCTGATGCAGGTGCTCTACCCGACGGTCATCGCGCCGCTGTTCAACAAGTTCCACCCGCTGGCCGACGAGGCGCTGAAAGGCCGCGTGCAGGCGCTGATGCAACGCTGCGGTTTCAAGGCGCAGGGGCTGTACGTGATGGACGGCTCCAAGCGGTCGGCGCACGCCAACGCCTACTTCACCGGCTTCGGCAGCAGCAAGCGCGTGGTCTTCTTCGACACGCTGCTGGCCCGGCTGTCCCCCGAGGAGATCGAGGCCGTGCTCGCCCACGAACTCGGCCACTTCCACCACCGCCATGTGCCCAAGCGCATGGCCACGGTGATGGGCGTGTGGCTGGCGGGGCTGGCGCTGCTGGGCTGGCTGATGAACCAACCGGCGTTCTACACGGGACTCGGGGTGCAGCCGAACCTGATGGCGCCGAACCATGGCCTCGCGCTGCTGCTGCTGACGCTGGCCGGGCCGGTGTTCAGCTTCTTCGTCACGCCGCTCATGGCCGCCACGTCGCGCCGCCACGAGTTCGAGGCCGATGCCTACGCCAGCGTGCAGGCCCGCGCCGCCGACCTGACCTCCGCACTGCTCAAGCTGTTCGAGGACAACGCCAGCACGCTGACGCCCGATCCGCTGTACGTGCGTTTCCACTACTCCCACCCCCCCGCGTCCGAACGCCTTGCCGCCCTCCATGCCCACACCTGAACTCGACATCGGCCTCGTCATCGCCGGCCACGGCCGCCACTACATCGTCGAGACACCGGAGGGCCGCGAGATCAAGTGCAGCACCCGCGGCAAGAAAAGCCAGTGCGTCGTCGGCGACCGCGTGCGCTGGCAGCCCACCGACACGCTGGGCAACGAGGGCGTGATCGAGTCGCTGGAGCCACGCGACAACCTGCTCTACCGCCAGGACGAGTGGAAAACCAAGTCGTTTGCCGCCAACCTGGACCGGCTGCTGATCCTCGTCGCCGCCGAGCCGGTGTTCAGCGAGAGCCAGCTCGCCCGTGCGCTGGTCGCGGCGGAACAGGCGCGGATCAAGGTCAGCATCCTCCTGAACAAGATCGACCTGATCGAGTCGGCGCAACTCGCCCGCGATCGGCTGGCCCCTTACGTGAAGATGGGCTACGACGTGATCGAGGTGGCCATCAAGGCGCAGCCGGACGAGACCCGCGCCCGCCTGACCGACCTGCTGGCGACAGGCTCGACGCTGGTGCTCGGCCCGTCCGGCACCGGCAAGAGCACGCTGGTGAACCTGCTCGGGCTGGACGCGGCGGCACCCGTGCGGGAAATCTCGGTGGCGCTGAACTCCGGCCGCCACACGACGACGCACACGCGCTGGTACTGGCTCGACGATGCGCACAAAGGCGCGCTGATCGACTCGCCGGGCTTCCAGGAGTTCGGCCTGCGCCACATCCCGGTGGAAGACCTCGCCGCGTGGATGCCTGACCTGTCGCGCTACCTCGGCCAGTGCCGCTTCGCCAACTGCAGCCACGACCACGAGCCGGGCTGCGCGGTGCTGGCGGCGCTGGGGCGCGGGGACATCGCGCCGTCGCGGCATCGGATCTACCTGGAAGTGCGGGACGAGCTGGGGCGCACGCATTACTGAATCAGCGCCACCTGCAATTCATGTCAACGCAAGCCAGAAACCAAGCCCTGCCAGAATGATGCCGATCATGCGATTCAGTACGCGCTGGTGATGCACCATCTTTGAACGCAGGTGCTCCTCCGAAAAAAACACCGTCACAAGGCTGAACCATATCCAGTGCGCCAGTGACATGAATAATCCATACCCCACTTGCACGGCAATGGATGTTTCTGGTTGAATGATTTGCGTATAGACACTGACTACAAAAAGGGTGGTTTTAGGGTTCAGTGCATTGGTGAAAAAACCTGTGCGCAATGCGTCGAACGCACCAAGCTTCTTGAGTGGTGTCGCGCTGCTGCTCGACGGCAGAGGGGTAAAAAAGGTCTTGTAGCCTACGTAGACCAGATAGACGGCACCAAGCAATTTGACAGTCGAAAAAAGCCCCGGGGAATTCTGAAGCACAAGACCGACACCCAGCATGGTGTACAGCACATGCAACTGAACGCCGAGCGCAATGCCCAGCGAAGCCAGCAGTCCGGCCGACCGGCCATGAATAAGGCTGTTGCGTGTCACCATCGCAAAATCTGCACCCGGACTGATGACAGCCAAAATAGTAATGGTCGCTACGGCAGCAAGTTCGATCATGGCATCGGGTATATTTTGGTGGTAACTGGTCCGGGTGAAGACCAAGTCAAGTCAATATTCTCCATGACGAATTTGAAATTGATAATCGATTTATACTCACGCCCATGAGTGAGAAAAAATCACCTTTCGACAGCCGCATCCCGCCGATGAACAGCTTACGCGTGTTCGAGGCGGCGGCCCGTCACGAGAGCTTCGTGCGGGCGGCGGACGAGTTGCATGTGACACACGGGGCGGTCAGCCGCCAGATCAAGCAGTTGGAAGAGTCGCTGGGAGTGGATCTCTTCGATCGGCGCAACCGGGCCGTCTTCCTGACCCCTCGGGGAAAGATCCTGCTGGAAGCGTGTACGCAAGCCATGGAGCGGCTGACGGAAGCCCTGCGTCAGGTGAAGGCGCCCACCGTGGAATTGCCCTTGGTCTTGTCGTGCGAGCCAACCATCGCCATGCGCTGGCTGATCCCCCGGTTGCCAGCGTTCCGTGAACGCTTTCCGCAACACCAGATCCACCTGCTGACGGCCGGGGGACCGGTGGACTTCGCCCGCGACCGGGTGGACCTCGCCTTGCGGCGCAACGATTTCAACTGGGGCACGCACTGCCATGCCGAACCTGTGGCACCCGAATTGACGGGGCCGGTCTGCACACCCAGCGTGGCATTGGCCATGGCGTCCGACCTGCCAGCGTCCCGCAAACACAAGTTGCTGCACTCGCGCACACGACCAAGCGCATGGCAGCGGTGGTTTGACGTGGGTGGTCACAGTCCAGAGGCGGCCGGATCAGAGCATTTCGAGCATTTTTATCTGAGCTTGCAGGCGGCGGGGGCGGGCCTGGGCATGACGATCGGGTCGGCTTACATGGTGGAAGAGGATCTGCGCGATGAACGTCTGGTCGCGCCGTTCGGCTTCCTGCCGGATGGTTCTGAATACGTCTTGCTGTCACCGACCCCGTTCAGGGGCGACACGCGGCGCATGCTGTTCCTGGACTGGCTGCGACATGAAATGGGGCGCTCTCGGCACGGGGTGGAAAGCCTGATCGATGCGGCGTGAAGTCAGGCCGGCTCCAGCACCGCCGACGCCGCCCGCCAGACGCAGTCCCGCAGCGTGCGCACACTGGCCGAGTCCAGCCGCCAGCTCTGCCAATACAGCGCCACCGAAATGCTGTGCCCCGGACACAGGTCCGCCAGCGTGCCCGCCTTCAACGCCGCGGCGGCCAGCGGCACCGGGTGCAGCCCCCAGCCCAGCCCGGCGATGGCCGCGTCCAGAAACCCCTGCGCCGACGGCACCCACCACTGCGGCGGCGTGCAGTCCTCGCCGATCACCTGCGACAGGAAGCGGTGCTGCATCTGGTCTTTCTGGTTGTAGACCAGCATCGGCGCCCGCCGGAAACCCTCCGCCAGCGTCACGCCCGAGAAATACCGCTGTGCAAACGCCGGGCTGACCGCCGCGACGTAGCGCATCACCCCCAGCGCATCGACCCGGCAGCCGCCCACCGGCTCGGCCGCCGCCGTGACCGCCCCGAACACTGTGCCGTTTTTCAGCCACTCGCGGGTGTGGTCCTGGTCATCGACGTGCAGCGCCAGCGTGTCACCGCTGCGGGTGTGGAAATCGACCATCGCCGGGATGAACCAGGTCGCCAGACTGTCGGCGTTGACGGCCACGGGGATGCTGCGCGAGCGGCTACCAGGGGTGCCTGCCTCGGCGAGCGGCTGCAAATCGTTCTGCAGATCCGCTTCCAGCATCTCGATCTGCAGGTAGTGGCGGTACAGGCGCGCGCCTTCCGGCGTGGCCGTGACGGGCGCCGAGCGGACCAGCAGCACGCAGCCCAGCCGCTCCTCCAGCGCCTTCACCCGCTGCGACACCGCGGACGGCGTGACGTGCAGCTCCCGCGCCGCACGCTCGAAGCTGCCCAGCCGCAGCACGGTGGACAGCGCACGCAGCGCGACGAGGTCGATCATGGGGTGAAGTACAGCTTAATCATGATTAGGAAGTTTAGCTGTACTGCACACCGAGCGCCCCCTACGCTGCACGGCATGAACACGTCCACCTACTTCCTCGGCATGGCCGCCAGCGCCGGTCTGATCATGGCCATCGGCGCCCAGAACGCGTTTGTCCTGCGCCAGGGCATTCGGCGCGAGCATGTGGCGGCGGTGGTCGCCGTGTGCGCCTTGTCGGATGCGGCGCTGATCGCACTGGGCACCGCGGGCATCGGGGCGGTGTCCACGCGCTTTCCGCTGGCGATTGCGCTGCTGACGGTGGCGGGCATCCTGTTCCTGTCGGTCTACGGCCTGCGGGCGGCGCGGCGGGCGTGGCACCCTGCGGGGCCAGGACTCGACGCGCAAGGAGGCACGCCGCTGGCGTTGTCGGCCGCGCTGGTGCAGGCGGCGGCGTTCAGTTGGCTCAATCCCCATGCGTGGCTCGACACCACGGTGCTGCTGGGTTCGCTGGCCAATGCGCAAGGGGACGCTCGCTGGAGCTTCGCGGCTGGGGCGATGACGGCGAGCCTGCTGTGGTTCACGGGGCTGGCGTGGATGGCGGGCCGGCTGGCGCCGCTGTTTCGCCGGCCGCACACCTGGCGCGTCTTCGACGCCGGAGTGGCGGTGATGATGATCGGGCTGGCGGGCGGGTTGACGCTGCAGACCCTGAAGGGCTGATCAACCCAACCGGTTCGCCAGCGACAGCAGCGCCAGCAACATCATCCACAGCACCATCGAGCGCCACACCAGCCCCACGACCGTGCGCAGGTGGGACAGGGCGGGCGGCGCGCCGGGGGTGCTGCCCTGGCCATCCACGGGCAACTCGCCGGGCAAGGCCACGGCGTAGCCCGCCGCACCGGACCCCAGCGTCGGCGCATCGGCCCCACCCAGCGAGACACCGCAGGCACCGGCCGCCGCGGACAGCAGGATGCCGTCGTTCGACTGCTTCCACAGGCCCGCGCACTGCCGCCAGCAGTCCACCGCCTCCTCGAAATTGCCGACCACCGCGAAGCCCGCCGCCGTCAGCCGCGCCGGCACATGGTCGAGCACCGAAAACGCCGCCTGCGAGCGCAGCATCAGGGCACCGTTGACGGGTGCCGTCTGGGCGCGGATCTTGAAGGCCCAGTAGCGGGCGCAGAACTCGGACATCCGGTAGACCACCGCCCCCACCGGCCCCAGCCCCAGCGCCGACCCCAGCACGAACCAGAAGAACACGCCGAACACATGCCGGTGGGCGGCCAGCAGTGCGTGCTCGATGACGTGGCGCAGCAGCTCGGTGCGCGGCAGTTCGCTGGCGTCGAGGTGGCGCCACTCCTGCAGCACGCGGCGGGCGCGGTCCTCGTCACCCTGCTCCAGCGCGTCGCGGATGTCGGTGAAGTAGTGGCTGAACTGGCGGAAACCGAGCGTCAGGTAGAGGATCAGCAGGTTGAAGCCGAGTGCCAGCAGCAGACTTTGCTGGTGCAGCAGCGCGAAGGCGCCCCAGGCCAGCAAGGCCGGCGTGAAGACCGTGACGGCCCAGACCACCCAGGCGTGGTGCTCGCGGCCGGCGTCGAAGTTGCGCGCGGTCCAGCGTGCCCAGTCGATCAGGGCTTCATGGACGGGATTGCCCTGCGGCAGGGGCCGCAGTTGTTCGACGATCAAAGCCAACAGGACGGCGAGGAAACTCATGCTCTCAATGATAACGGCGTGAACAACGACACGGCATCAGCCTTCACCCGCATGAACAATCAGGCCGCCAGAAAGCGGTAGAGGTTGCGCAGCATCGCCGCCGTGGCACCCCAGATGAAGTAGTCGCGCTCGTCTCCGTCGGCCGACGGGCCACGCCAGGGCATCGACAGGAACTGGCGGCGCTCGTCGGGCGTGTCGAACACGTGGACCTGGTGGTGAGCAGGCGCCATCAGGAAGGCCAGCGGCACCTCGAACGCCTCGGCCACCTCCCCGCCCTCGATCTCCAGCGCAAACGGCGGATGCACCAGCGCCACGACCGGTGTCACGACGTAGGACGTGACGGTGGTGTAGGTGGGCAGCGCACCGATGACCTCGATGTGCCGGGCGGCCAGGCCGATCTCCTCGCGGGCTTCGCGCAACGCCGTCACCACGGGGTCGACTTCCCCCGGATCGACCCGCCCACCGGGAAAGCTGATCTGCCCGGCGTGGTCGCGCAGGTGGTCGGTGCGGCGCGTCAGCAGGACATGCAGGCCGTCCTCGCGTGCCACCAGTGCCACCAGCACCGCCGCCGCGGCAGGCACGCGCTCGGCCAGCGGGCCACCCCCATCGCCGCGGAACTCCGGCTGCCAGTCGGGCGGCGCGGCAAAGCGGGCCTTGATCTGTGCCGGCGTGAGGCGATCGCTGGTCAGCGCGGGCAGGTGGTGGTCGGCACTGGCCACCGGCACAGCGCGTGGATCGCGGATGAGGGTCGGGCGTCGGGACATGGGTTTCAGGATAGGCCGAAAACGACAAAGCCGCCCGGAGGCGGCTTGGTGATCGAGGCATCCCGCGTGCAGGATGCCTGGGTCGGCGGGTGAGCCAGCGATCAGGCCAGCTTTTCCTTGATGCGTGCCGACTTGCCGCTGCGCTGGCGCAGGTAGTACAGCTTGGCGCGGCGGACATCGCCACGGCGCTTGACTTCGATGTTGGCGATCAGCGGGCTGTAGAGCTGGAACGTGCGTTCCACGCCTTCGCCGCTGGAGATCTTGCGGACGATGAAGTTGCTGTTCAGGCCACGGTTGCGGCGGGCAATCACGACGCCTTCGTAAGCCTGCACGCGCTTGCGGGTGCCTTCGACGACGTTGACGCTGACGATCACCGTGTCGCCGGGGGCGAAGACGGGGATGGTCTTGTTGAGTCGAGCGATTTCTTCTTGCTCAAGTTCGAGGATCAGGTTCATGGGGACTCCAGGCGATCGTGCCGGCAAGGGCCAGCGTTCATGCCGAACACCGGACTTCCTTCAGGCAGAGGATCAAAGCCCGCGATTATAGCCGGATGTTGGAGAGGTACTGCTCGTCGGCCCGACTCAGGCGGCCGGCCTGGCGTGCCGCCGTGATCAGGTCGGGTCGGCGGCGGGCCGTCAGCTCCAGCTGACGCTCGCGGCGCCAGCGGGCGATGTGGGCGTGGTGGCCCGACAGCAACACCGGCGGCACGGCGTCCTCGCCCAGCGTTTCGGGGCGGCTGTAGTGCGGGCAGTCGAGCAGCCCGTCCGAGAAGCTGTCCTGCTCGTGCGAGGCGGCGGCGTTCAGGACACCGGGCTGCAGGCGGGTCACGGCGTCCAGCAGCGTCAGCGCGGGCAGCTCGCCGCCGGACAACACGAAGTCGCCCAGGCTCACCTCTTCGTCCACATGGCGGTCGATGAAGCGTTGGTCCAGGCCCTCGTAGCGGCCACAGACCAGGATCGCGCCGGAGCTGGCCGCCAGCGCCTGCACCCGCGACTGGGTCAGCGTGGCGCCCGCGGGGCTGAAGAGGAGGACGGGTGCGCCTGCCGCTTCGGCACGGTCCTGGCGGATAGCCGCGAGCGCACGCTCCAGCGGCTCGACCAGCATCACCATGCCGGGACCGCCGCCGTAGGCGCGGTCGTCGATGCGGCGGTAGGTGTTGTCGGCGTGGTCGCGCAGCGGCCACAGGCGCACGTCCACCTGCCCGGTCGAGTAGGCGCGGCGCGTCACGCCGACCTTCAGGAACGGGTCGAACAGCTCGGGAAACAGGGTGACGATGTCGAAGCGCACAGCGGGTGCAGCAGGCGCGGCAGCGTCAGTAGTCCAGGCCCCAGTCGGCGACGATGCGCCGCTCGGTCAGGCTGACATCGTCGATGTAGGCGGCGACGAAGGGGATCAGGCATTCGACGGTACCGGGCACGCCCGCTGCATCGACGCTCTCGGCGGTCAGGCGCATCACGCTGTGGGCACCGGTGTCGAGCATTTCGGCGACCGTACCGAGCACTGCGCCGTCGCGGTTGACGACGTTCAGGCCGATCAGGTCGATCCAGTAGAACTCGCCGTCGTCCGTCTTCGGGAAGATCGAACGCGACACGAAGATGCGGGCGCCGCGCAGCGCTTCGGCGCCATTGCGGTCGGCGACTTCGCGCACGGAGGCCACCATGCCATCGCTGTGCTCCTTGACCAGCGTGACGTTCAGCACCTTGGGCAGCGCCGGGGCATCCTTGGCGCGCGGCTTGCCGGCGGGTGGCTGCAGGAACCAGTGCCGTGCCTTGCGCACGACTTGCGGATCCGCCGCGTAGGGCTGGATCCGCAGCCAGCCCTTGATGCCCCAGGCGTCGGCCACCCGCGCGACCTCGATGGCGTCATCGGGCCAGGCCACGGCGTCATCGGGAGTGGTCACGGTCATGGTGGGGGCGCTCGGGGCGGTCAGGGCAGGAACAGCAAGTGCAATCAGGCAGCGACGGCGACGGGCGCAGCGACCGTGGACTTGGCTTGCTTGATCAGGCGCTCGACGGTGGGCGACAGTTGCGCACCGACGCTGGTCCAGTAGTCCACGCGGTCGAAGGCGACGCGCAGGGCTTCGGCTTGACCGGAGGCCACCGGGTTGTAGAAACCGACGCGCTCGATGAAGCGGCCGTCACGGCGGTTCTGGCTGTGGGCCACGACCAGGTTGTAGAACGGGCGCTTCTTGGCGCCGCCACGGGAAAGACGAATCACGACCATGATGTTTCCTTGATCAAAGGTATAGAAGGCAAAACCAGAGACCCACGCGACCAGGAGACACTCAGGCCAGCAGATCAGACAATGCCGCATGCAGACCGCAACTTCATGCGAGCTTCACGCGACAACCCCATTCTTCCCGACCCCGTTAGATCGCGCTGCGTGGCATGGTGCCGGTCAGCCGTCGTCGGAAAACCCAAGATTATAAACTCTCCCGGACTTCCATGAACGCTCCCATGATCCGCCCCAGCGAGGAAGCCGACCTGCCGGCCATCACCGCGGTCTACGCCGCCAACGTCGCACACGGTACAGGCACCTTCGAGATCGACCCGCCCGACCTCGCCGAGATGACCCGCCGCCGCGCCGATGTGCTCGGCAAGGGGCTGCCCTGGATCGTCGTCGAGCACGACCTCGGCCACGGCCCCGAGGTGCTTGGCTACGCCTATGCCAACCACTTCCGCGCCCGCCCCGCGTGGCGCTACGCCCTGGAGGATTCGATCTACCTCTCGCCACGCGCCCACCGGCTGGGGCTGGGCCGGTTGCTGCTGGCGGAGCTGGTGGCACGCTGCACCGCGCTCGGGGCACGGCAGTTGCTCGCGGTGATCGGCGACTCGGACAACCACGGATCCATCGGCGTCCACCGCGCCTGCGGATTCGAGACGCTGGGCGTGATGCGCTCGGTGGGCTGGAAGTTCGACCGCTGGCTGGATGTTGTGATGATGCAACGCTCGCTGGGCGCAGGGGACACACTTGCCCCCACCATCGCCCTCCCTGGACACGCTGGAGCCTCGACATGAGCGCCGTGAAATCGAAAACGCTGGCGACCTGGCTCGCCGTGGTGGGAGGCGGCTTCGGGCTGCACCGGTTCTATCTGCACGGCCTGCGCGACGTGTGGGGCTGGGTGCATGTGCCGCTGACGCTGCTGGGCATGGCCGGGGTGCAGCGCATGGCCGCCTTCGGGCTGGACGACACCGCCGCGCCGTGGCTGCTGCCGCTGGGCGGGTTGTCGATCACGGCGGGGATGCTCGCCGCCATCCTCTGCGGGCTGACCAGCGACGAGCGTTGGGATGCCCGCTACAACCCCGGCGCCGCCGCTGGCCAGGGTTCGCCGGCGGCGGGCTGGGGCACGGTGCTCGGCGTGGTCGCAGCACTGCTGCTGGGGGCGACGATGCTGCTGTCGTCGATCACCTTCACGCTGCAACGCTACTTCGAAGCGCAGGTCGAAGCCGCGCACCAGATCAGCCGCTGAGCCGCAGGCGGCCCGGCGGCGCTGGCTCAGATCAGAACAGCCGGGTGCCCGCGTAGTAGGCGATGGCGGCCACCGTGGCGGACGCGGGAATCGTGAAGATCCACGCCCACACGATGTTGCCCGCCACGCCCCAGCGCACGGCGGAGGCCCGCTGCACCGAGCCGACACCGACGATGGCCCCGGTGATGGTGTGCGTCGTCGAGACCGGCACGCCCAGCGCCGTCGCCAGGAACAGCGTGATCGCCCCGCCCGTCTCGGCGCAGAAACCACCCACTGGCTTGAGCTTGGTGATCTTCTGGCCCATCGTCTTCACGATGCGCCAGCCGCCGAACATCGTGCCCAGGCCGATCGCGATGTAGCAGCACCAGATGACCCAGCTCGGGGGCATCTTGTCGCCAGCCTGGGTGTAGCCGGTGGCGATCAGCAGCATCCAGATGATGCCGATGGTCTTCTGCGCGTCGTTGCCGCCGTGGCCCAGGCTGTACAGCCCTGCCGAGACCAGTTGCAGCCGCCGGAACCACTTGTCCACCCGCAGCGGCGGCGTGCGCCGGCACAGCCACGCCACCAGCACCATCATCAACGACCCCAGCAGGAAGCCCAGCAGCGGCGACACGAAGATGAACGCCACCGTCTTCCACACGCCCGTGCCGATCAGCGCCGTGACACCTGCCTTGGCGATCACCGAGCCGACGATGCCACCGATCAGTGCGTGCGACGAGCTGGACGGGATGCCGTAGAGCCAGGTCACCACGTTCCAGGTGATCGCCCCGATGAGCGCGCCGAACACGACGTAGTGGTCCACGATGCCCGGCTCGACGATGCCCTTGCCGACCGTGGCGGCCACCTTGAGCTGGAAGATCGAGATCGCGATCACATTGAAGAACGCCGCGAACAGCACCGCCTGCTGCGGCTTGAGCACGCCCGTGGACACCACGGTGGCGATCGAGTTCGCCGCGTCGTGGAAACCGTTCATGAAATCGAACGCGATCGCCAGCACCACCAGCAAGGCAATCACCCAGAAACCGACCTGTACACCATTCATGTGAACAGACTCCGCGCGCTCAGGAGTTTTCGAGGACGATGCCCTCGATCAGGTTGGCCACGTCCTCGCACTTGTCGGAGATCGACTCCAGCAGCTCGTAGATCGCCTTGAGCTTGATCAGCTCGCGGATGTCCTGCTCCTCCCGGAACAGCTTGGACATCGCCGAGCGCATCACCCGGTCGGCATCGGACTCCAGCCGGTCGATTTCCTCGCAGGTCTTGATGGTCGCCTCCGCCACGCTGCTCTGGCTCAGCTTGGACAGCAGCGTCACCGCGTGCGCCACCCGCTCGCAGCACTTGGCCGACAGCTCGCTCAGGCGCAGCACGTCCTCGGTCATGTGGCGCACGTCGTAGAGCGACATCGTCTCGGAAGTGTCCTGCAGCAAGTCAAGGATGTCGTCCATCGCGTTGATCAGGCCGTGGATCTGCTCGCGGTCGATCGGCGTGATGAAGGTCTTGTGCAGCAGGCGGTTGACCTCGGCCGTGACCTTGTCGGCGGCATGTTCGGCGTCATCGACTTCCGCCGCGTATTTTTCGCGCAATGCCGCGTCACCATAGTTCTGGACCATGGCCAGGAAGGCGCGGGCACCGGTGACGATGGCTTCGCCATGCGTGTTGAAAAGCTCGAAGAAATTGCCTTCGCGCGGCAGCAGCTTGCCGAACAACATGGTGGGGACTCCAGGGGAACTTCAGGGAAAAGATCAGGGCGGGGCCAGACGGGGCGAGTTTAGCCGCAGGCGTCAGGAATTCACGCCCTGCGTAACCCGAACGATTCTGGGCAGTTCAGGCCGGCGCGATGCCCTGTGCGGTGGCGAGGCGCTGTGCCCGTGCGGCCCAGGTTTCACCGCCCGCGAGGTGGTCCGGCAGGTGGACTTGTCCTGGCAGTGCAGCGCACACCTGCAGCAGCGGCAGCAGCACGAACGCCCGCTCGGCCATGCGCGGATGTGGCAGGGTGAGCCGCGCAGTCTGGCGCTGCAGATCGCCGTGGAGCAGCAAGTCCAGGTCGAGCGTGCGCGGGGCGTTGCGGTAAGGGCGCTCGCGGCCGTGGTCCAGCTCGATCGCCAGCAGTGCCTCCAGCAAGGCTTCTGGCGACAAGCAGGTGCGGACACAGGCGACGGCGTTGAGGTAGTCCGGCCCGCTCGACGCCACGGGTCGGCTGCGCCAGCGGCCGGACGCCATGATCCACTCGGTATCGGGCAGCGCGGCCAGGGCGGCACACGCCGCGTCCAGCGCCGCCGCCGCATCGCCGAGGTTGGCCCCCAGGCCAATGCAGGCCAGCCGCGCGGTGGGCGCCGTGGAATCAGCCTGCGCTGTCATCCACAGCCGGTGCGGCGCCACGCTCGCCCGCGGGCTTGCGGCGGCGACGGCGCTTGCGCGCAGCCGGCGCCGGCACGCCTGCGGCGACGGCGTCGCTCTCCGCTGCCGGACCCCGCGCAGCCGCCGCAGCGCCCCCCGCCGCGCGGCGGGCCTGGTCCTGCACCCGGGCTTCGGTCAGCAACTCCTCGCGGGTGGCGTCGTTGGCGGTGGAGAAGGTCTCCCACCAGCGGGCCAGCTCCAGCTCGGCCTCGCCCGATTCGGCCCGCAGGCGCAGGAAGTCGAAACCCGCCCGGAAGCGCGGCTGCTCGACCAGCGACAAGGCGGACGACGGCGTGCGGCGCTCGAAACGCGGCTGCATCAGCCAGATTTCGCGCATGTCGGCGGCCAGCTTGCCGCGGCCGGAGATGTCACCGACGCGGGCGTCGAACACGGCGTCGGTGGCCTGCTGCATCGCAGGCGTCGGGGTCTCGCCCTGCTTGCGCAGTTGCGCGGCGCGGCGCTGCACGTCGTGCCACAGCATGCACGCCAGCATGTAGCTCGGCGCCACCGGCTTGCCCTCGCCGACGCGGCGATCGGTGTCCGCCAGCGCACGCTGGATGAACTGCTCGCGGCCGTCGTGCTGGTGCGCGTCGTCGAGCACCGCGTCGAGGATCGGGAAGATGCCCTTGTGCAGCCCCTGCTTGCGCAGCTCTTCGAGGCTGGCGAGCGAATGCCCCGTCTGCAGCAGCTTGATCATCTCGTCGAACAAGCGGCTGGCCGGCACGTTGGCGAGCAGGTCGGCGCAGGCGCGGATCGGCTTGCGCGTGCCCGGTTCGATCTCGAAACCGAGCTTGGCCGCGAAGCGCACGACGCGGATGATCCGCACCGGGTCTTCGCGGTAGCGCGTCACCGGGTCACCGATCATGCGCAGCAGGCGCTTCTTGGCATCGGCGAGACCGTGGTGGTAGTCCACGACGATCTGGCGGCGCGGGTCGTAGTAGAGCGCGTTGACGGTGAAATCGCGCCGCGCCGCGTCCTCGTCCTGCGGACCCCAGACGTTGTCGCGCAGCACCCGGCCGCTGGCGTCCACGACGTGGCTCTTGCCGGCGAGTTCGGATTTCGAGGTCTTCTCGTTGCCCGCCACCTGCTCGGCAGCACTGGCGTCGAGGTAGGCGCGGAAGGTGGACACCTCGACCACCTCGTGCTCGCGGCCACGGCCATGCACGACGTGGACGATGCGGAAGCGCCGGCCGATGATGAAGGCGCGGCGGAACAGCGATTTCACCTGCTCCGGCGTCGCGCTGGTGGCCACGTCGAAGTCCTTGGGGCGGTGGCCGAGCAGCAGGTCGCGCACCGCGCCGCCGACGACATACGCCTCGTAGCCAGCGTCCTGCAGCGTCGTGACCACCTTGATGGCGCGTTCGTCGAGCAGCGCCGGGTTGATGCCGTGTTCGGACACGGGCACCTCCACGCGCACGCCGATCACCGGGCCAGCCAAGGCGGGCACCTCGGCAGCGGTGGCGGGGGTGGGCGGGACCGCGCTGGCCTTGCCGGTCACGGGGCTGGCCGATTTGCCCAGCAGTTTGTCGATGAATTTCTTGATCATGGGAAGAGCCGCAGGATGCGCCAGCCGCGCTCGCGGGCGGTGGCTTCGAGTGCGGGACTCGGGTTGGTCGCCACCGGTTCGGTGGCCAATTCCAGCAGCGGCAGGTCGTTGGGCGAGTCGCTGTAGACGCTGATGCCGGAGAAGTCGCTCAGGCGGTGGCCCAGACCGGCGAGCCAGTCGTGGACCCGGCCGACCTTGCCTTCGCGGAAGGTGGGCGTGCCGCGGATGGTACCCGCCCAGCGCCCGTCGGGCTCGGGCTGGCGTTCGAGCTGGACGGCCAGCAGGTGATCGACGCCGAACTCGGCGGCGATCGGGGTGGTGACGAATTCGTTGGTCGCCGTGACGATGGCCACCAGATCACCGCGCTGCTGGTGGAAGCGCACCAGATCCAGCGCCTGCGGCTGCACGTTCGGGCGCAGCACCTCGGCCATGAAACGCTGGTGCGCCGCGGCCGATTCGGGCAGCGGGCGGTCGCGCCATGCCGCGGTGGTGAAGGCGATGTAGGCCGGCAGGTCGAGCGTGCCGGCCTGGTAATCGGTGTAAAAAGCGTCGTTGCGCTGGCGGAAGGTCTCGCCGTCGGCCCAGCCGATCGCGACCATGAATTCACCAAAAGCGTGGTCGGAGTCGATGGGGATCAGGGTGCCGTCGAGGTCGAACAGGCAGAGATGGCGTGCATTCTGGGGCATCGGAGGGACAAGATTTCGGGGAGTCAGGGAACGCAGATCAGAGCGTGTGCAGGTCCGGCTCGGCCAGCATCTGCCGCAGCAGGGGCAGCGTCACCGGTCGCTTGGTCGCCAGGGCGTAGCGGTCGAGCTGGCCCAGCAGCTCCATCAGGTGGGTCAGGTCACGCTCGCTGTGGCTGAGCAGGTAGGCCAGCACTTCGTCGCTCAGGGGGATGCCACGCCGCTGTGCCTCGCGGTGCAGCAGCGCGCAGACCTGCTCGTCGGTCGGCGGCACCAGCCGGTACACCAGCCCCCACGCCAGCCGCGTGCGCAGGTCGTCGCGCACGGGCAGGTCCACGGGCGGCAGCCGTCCGCCCGCGATGATGGGCACGCCGGCGATCGTCGCCTCGATGAACATGCGGAAGGCTTCGTGCTGGCGCTCGGCGTCGTAGCGGTCGCAGTCGTCGAGCAGCAGCAGGCGCGCATCCTCGTCGTACTCCCAGGGCGTGGGCGAGGCCAGGTCGAAGCTCAGTGCGTGCAGCCCGAAAGACTGCGCCTGCGTGCGTGCGGCGTGCAGCAGGTGGGATTTGCCGCTGCCGGGCGGGCCCCACAGGTACAGCGGCATCGACGGACTCGGCGACAGCAGCGCCATCAGCACCTGCTCCCACTGCGCATTGCCGCCGGGCAGGAAGGTGTCGAAGCGCAGCACCGGCTCCGGCCCGAAGGCGAGCGGCACCTGCCGCATCAGCGGTGGTGTCCGGTCACGAGGCATTCCACGAGACATTCGAGAGGTTCATCCTTGGTAGAGCCGACTGGCCACATAACCCGTGCGCAAGCGCCGCAGCGCCACCAGCACCAGCGCCCCGGCCGGCAGCGCCAGCAGCACGCCGACAAAGCCGAACAGGTGCCCGAAGGCCAGCAGCACGAAGATCACGGCCAGCGGGTGCAGGCCGATGCGCTCGCCGACCAGCCGTGGCGTGAGGAAAAAGCTCTCGATCACCTGGCCTGCGCCATACACCACCGCCACCACCCCCACGCCGTACAGATTCGCGTATTGCAACACACCCGCCAGCAAGGCCAGCGCCGCGCCGATGCCGAAGCCCAGGTAGGGGACGAAGATCGCCAGCCCCGTGAAGATGCCGACGGGCAAGGCCAGATCGAAGCGCCCCAGCGCCAGCGCCACCGTGTAGTAGGCCGCCAGGATCAGCATCACCATCAACTGCCCGCGCAGGTACTGTCCGAGCACCGCATCGCACTCCTGCGCGAAGTCGAGCACCGCCTCCAGATACCGCGGCGGCACCATGCGGCACAGGCGGCGCTGCAGGTCGTGCCAGTCGAGCAGCAGGTAGAACGTCACCACCGGCACCAGCACCGCATTGCCGATGATCGCCAGCAAGAAACTGCCGCCAATGCGCGCCGAGCTGAGCAGCGCGGACAGCCAGCCATCGCCGTTGGCATCGAAATACTTGACGACAAACGCCTTGATGCTCTCGGTGTCGAGCTTGACCGCGAAGCCGTGCTCGGTCAGCCACGGCGCCACATGGTCATTGAGCCGCACCGCCAGCACGGGGATCTGGTCGCGCAGCACCGGCAGCTCGCGCGAGATGATGGGCACGATCAGCAGCGCCACTCCCAGCGCCGCCGCGATCGCCGCCAGCTCGACCAGCACCGCCGCCAGCGCCCGTGGCAGGTGCCGCGACAGCCGATCGACCGCCGGCTGCAGCACATAGGCCAGCACCGCCGCCGTCAGGAACGGCGTCAGCACCGGCGCCAGCAAGCGCACCAGCAGCACCGACACCAGCGCCAGCGCCAGCCAGGCGAGCATCAGCCGTTGGGTCAGGGACAGTTTCATGCGGTCCTCATGCGGTTCAATCGCCTTCCGGTTGGCCCAGCGCCGCGCGGGTGCGGTCGAGCGCGCGGCGCAGCGCCACATCCGCGGGTTCCAGGACGACCTGGCGCTGCTGGATCTGCAGCAGGCGCGGCAGATCGCCATCCTCCCGGTACAGCACCGCCAGATTGCGCAGCATGCGGGCGAGGATCTCGCGCGCCGACGCCGGTTGCAGGTATTCGCCCAGCCAGGCGCCCAGGTCCAGACCGGCGGCAGGATCGAGGTGTCCACCGTGGTCGAGGAAGGGGGTGAGCCGCTCCTCCAGCTCGGCCCGCGTCAGCGAGCGGCCGTCCACCGGGTCGATCACCGCCTCGCCCAGCGGCAGGTGCAGCTTGAGCAGGAAATGGCCGGGGAAGGACACGCCATCCGCCTGCAGCCCGAGCTGTCCGGCGAGTTCGAGGTAGAGCACGGCCAGCGCGATCGGCAGGCCGCGCCGACGCTGCAGCACGGCGTGGAGGTGGCTGTTGTCGGGATCGCGCACGTCGTTGACATTGCCGCCAAAGCCGAGATCGCGGTAGAAGAACTGGTGCAGCCCCCGCACCCGCTGCAACGCCCCCGCGTCGGAGGGCAGACGCTGGCGCAAACGCTGGGCCAGCGTGTCCAGCTCGGTCTGCAGGGCGGCGAGATCCAGCGTGGGATGCGTCGCCAGCGCAATCGCGCCAGCCGCTTCGGTGAGCGACAGGCTGTCGTCGTCGCGCACCAGGGCAGCGAAATAGTCCAGCGGGGATGGCGAGGGGCACTCCATGGCCCAAAGTGTATCGGTCAGCGCCTGCAGGCCCTCAACGGCGTGCAAATTGCCGCAAGTTCACCCCCACCAGCCGCAGCACACCAAAGTACACCGCCGCCGCCGCCGCCAGCACGCCCGCCAGCACCGCGACCCGCAGCCCCGGCTGTGCCCGCATCCCGAGCCAGTCGATCGCGTGTGCCGCCCAGGCCAGCCCGGCCGCCATCACCGCGCAGCCCGCCGCCACGCGCAGACCGAACCCCAGCCAGCCCGGCGACGGCCGGTAGCTGCCCCGCTGGCGCAGGCCGATCAGCAACCAGGTCGCATTGACCAGTGCCGCCAGCCCGATCGACAGCGCCAGCCCCGCGTGGCCCAGCCGCGGCACGAACACCGCGTTCAGCACCTGCGTCAGCACCAGCACGGTGATGGCGATCCGCACCGGGGTGCGGATGTCCTGCCGGGCGTAGAACCCCGGCGCCAGCACCTTGATCGCCACCAGCCCCATCAGCCCGGCGCCGTAGCCCATCAGCGCGATCACGGTCTGGCGCACATCCTCTGCCGTGAACGCGCCGTAGTGGTAAAGCACCGCGACCAGTGGCTGCGGAAACACCAGCAGCGCCAGTGCGCACGGCAGCGCCAGCAGCACCACCAGCCGCAGGCCCCAGTCGAGCAGCGCCGAGTAGGCGTCCATGTCGCCCTTGGCCTGCGCCGCCGACAACTGTGGCAGCAGCACCACGCCCATCGCCACCCCCAGCAGCGCGGTCGGAAACTCCATCAGCCGGTCGGCGTAAGTCAGCCACGACACCGAACCTGCGGCCAGGTGCGAGGCGATCTGCGTGTTCACCAGCAGCGACAACTGCGCCACCGACACCCCGAGCAGCGCCGGTGCCATCTGTTTCAGGATGCGGTGAACGCCCTCGTGCGCCCAGGCTTGGCGGAATGCGGCCACCGTGAACCCCAGCTTCGGCATCACCCCGACATGGCGCAGCGCGGGCAACTGCACTCCGAGCTGCAGCACCCCGCCCACCATCACGCCGACCGCCAGCGCGTACACCGGCGGAATCGCCCAGCGCGCGAACTGCGGCGTCAGCCACCATGCGGCGGCGATCACGCTCAGGTTCAGCAGCACGGGCGTGACGGCCGGCACCGCGAACCGCTTCCACGAATTCAGGATCCCCGCCGACAGCGCCACCAGCGACATGCAGCCGATGTAGGGAAACATCAGGCGGGTCATCACCGTGGCCGAATCCTGCGCATCGGCCGGCAGCCCCGACGCCATCACCCACACCAGCACCGGCGAGCCGACCACCCCGAGCACGCACACCGCCGTCAGCGTCCACAGCAGCACGGTGGCCACGGCATCGATCAGCGTTTGCGTGGCGGCGTCGCCGTGGGTCGTGCGCGATGCGGCCAGGATCGGCACGAACGCCTGCGAGAACGCGCCCTCGGCAAACAGGCGGCGCAGCAGGTTCGGAATGCGGAACGCGACCTGGAACGCATCGGTCGCACTGCTCGCCCCGAAGGCCGCCGCGATGAGCTGCTCGCGCACGAGTCCGGTGATCCGGGAGGCCAGCGTGAGGGCGGACACGACAGAGGCAGATCGAAGCAGGCTCATGGGCAGGGGGGACTCGGTCGCAAAGCCTGTGATTATCCATGCTATAGTGCTAGGCTTTCCTCCACCCGGAACACGAGACACATTTATGGCCACCGCTTCCAAAGCCAAGAAGAAGACCGTCCGCATTGCCTCGGGCCTCAAGCGCGTCCGCCAGGACGTCAAGCTGAATGCCGCGAACACCTCGCTGCGCTCGAAGTTCCGTACCGCCGTCAAGGGCGTGCTGAAGGCTGTTGCCACGGGCGACAAGGTCAAGGCTGGCGACACGTTCAAGTCTGCCCAGGCCGTGATCGACTCGATCGCCGACAAGGGCATCTTCCACAAGAACAAGGCCGCCCGCATCAAGAGCCGCCTGTCTGCCAAGGTCAAGGCCCTGGCGGTTGCTGCCGCTGCCTGAAGACTGATCCGGGTGGATCGATCGCAAAGGCCCGCTCTGGCGGGCCTTTCGCATTGTTCAGCCCCGTGCGGTCAGCCCCCGTGCTTGTCCGCCTCGCTGGTGAACGCATCGGCGTAGAACTCCTCTTCCGGCAGCGCGCACTGCGCCACCAGATCCCGCTGGGCTGACGCCACCATCACCGGCGCCCCGCAAGCGTAGACCTGGTACCCGGACAGATCCGGCAGATCCGCCATCACCGCCCGGTGGACGAACCCCGTGCGCCCCTGCCAGCCCGCCCCAGCCTCCGACAGAACCGGCTCATAACGCAGCCAGGGCAGCGTGCGCGCCATCTCCAGCGCCCAGTCGTGCAGGTAGAGATCGGCCTCGCTGCGACAGCCCCAGTACAGCACCGCCTCGCGGGTCATGCCACGCGCCTGCATGTGCTCGATCAGCGCCTTGATCGGGGCAAAACCCGTGCCGGACGCCAGCAGCACCACCGGCTTCGTGCTGTCCTCGCGCAGGAAGAAACTGCCGAACGGCCCCTCCACACGCAGGATCTCCCGCTCCTTCATCGCGCCGAAGACGTGGTCGGTGAAGCGCCCGCCGGGCATGTGGCGGATGTGGAGTTCCATCTGGCCCTGCGCCGTCTCCGGCGCGCTCGCCATCGAATAGCTGCGCCGGGCACCGTCGCGCAGGATGAATTCGATGTACTGGCCCGCGTGGTACTGGAACACCTGGTTGCCCGGCAGTTGCAGCGTCAGTACCGCCACGTCCGGCGCGCGGCGCTCGATCGTCGTCACCCGCACCGGCATCTTCAGGACCGGGAACTGCCCCACTGATGTCACCTGCCGCGACTCGACCACGCAATCCGTCTGCGGCGTGGCGCAGCAGGTGAGGATCAGACCGGCCGCCTCTTCCGCTTCGCTGAGCGCCTTGGTCTGGTGGGCGCCGTGCAGCACGCGCCCCTCCAGCAGCCGGCTCTTGCACGACCCGCAAGCCCCGTCCTTGCAGCCATAGGGCAAACCGATGCCCTGGCGGATGGCCGCCGGCAGCATCGCCTCGTCGCGCGCCACCTCGAAGCTGCGGCCCGCGGGCTGCACTGTCACCGTGAAAGTCATTGCTCGTATCCTCTGGGCCGTCCTGGCGCTGTCCGTGGTCCACGGCCATGTCGCCGCGCGCGAGATTGTGCCGCACCGATCCGAAAGAACCCGACCCATGCCCCACCCTGCCCGCCTGCGCTCCCACCATGCCGCCGCAGCCCCTCGATTGCGGCCGCTGCGCCCGATGCGGCGCCCGCGCCTGCTGGTCATCGGCTGCGGGGATGTCGGCCAGCGCGCCGTGCAAGCACTCGGTGGCCGCTGGACAGTGCGGGCGCTGACTTCCCAGCCCGAGCGCGCTGCCGACCTGCGCCAACGCGGCATCACCCCGCTCATCGGCAACCTGGACGCACCAGCCACGCTGCGCCGGCTGGGCGCGCTCGCCCCGCGTGTGCTGCATCTGGCGCCCCCGCCGACCACAGGCGACGACGACCCACGCACCCGCCACCTCCTGCAGGCCCTCGGGCGCCACACCGTCTGCCAGCGCCTCGTCTACGGCAGCACCACTGGCGTCTACGGCGACACCGGCGGCGCCCGCTTCGATGAAACCCGCCCCGTCGCGCCGGCCAATGCGCGGGCGCGGCGCCGGGTCGCGGCCGAATCCACCCTGCGGGGCTGGGCACTGGTCCACGGCGTGACGGCGTCGATCCTGCGGATTCCCGGCATCTACGCCGGCGATCGGCCCGGCGGCCATCCCCGCGAGCGGCTGGCGCGCGGCACCCCCGTGCTCCGCCACGAAGACGATGTCTACACCAACCACATCCACGCCAACGATCTGGCGCGGCTGTGTGTCGCGGCGCTGCTGCGCGGCCGGCCGCAGCGCATCTGGCACGCCTGCGACGACACCGAACTGAAGATGGGGGATTACTTCGACCTGGCCGCCCGGCTCTGCGGGCTGCCGCTGCCACGGCGCATCTCGCGCGAAGAAGCCCGCACGCAACTCAGCCCGATGCTGCTCAGTTTCATGGGCGAATCGCGCCGGCTGGACAACCAGCGGATGAAGCGGGAGTTGCGGACCGTGCTGCGCTACCCGGAGGTCAGCGCCGGCCTGCTCGCCTGATCAGCGGCGGCGCTGCTTCGGGGGAAACGGCGGCAGACCACGCCAGAAGCGCAGCGTCAGCCAGCCACCCAGCATGCCGCCGAGGTGTGCGAAATGGGCCACGCCACCCGCACCCGCCAGACCGAACAGCAGCTCCATCCCGCCGAACACCAGCACGAAGACCTTGGCCTTCATCGGGATGGGCGGGAACAGCGGCATGATCGTGCGGTCGGGGAACATCATCCCGAAGGCCATCAGCAGCCCATACAGAGCGCCCGATGCACCCAGCGTCGGACCGCCCCCAGTGACACCCAGGCTGACCACCAGCAACTGCACCACGCCGCCCGCCAGTGCGCTGGCCGCGAGGAACTGCAGGTAACGCTGGCGGCCCCAGACCGACTCCAGCTCGGCACCGAACATCCACAGGCCCAGCATGTTGAAGAACAGGTGGCCCATGCTGCCGTGCAGGAAGGCATAGGTGATCAACTGCCACGGCATGAACGGCCCGCTGCCCAGCGGCCACAGCGCGAACAGCGTTTCGACCCAGTACCCCGCGAGCATCTGCAGGCAGTACATCGCCGTGCAGATCAGCATCAATGCTTTGGTGACGGGGGGGAGCTGGGGCATGGGAAGACTCTCTGACAGAGGGAGAGAGAAGTGTATGCAGTACCTGCAGTGTCTTCAGCGGTTGAAGCACTGGTGCCGGAGGCCGGACTCGAACCGGCACGCCTGTTGAGGGCGGCGGATTTTGAATCCGCTGCGTCTACCGATTTCGCCACTCCGGCAGGTGGGTGTCGCGCTGCGTACGGCGCGAAGCCGCGATTATGGCATGGACAAACGCCGCTTCGATCAACGGCAGCGCGCCCGCGGCCATGCTGCCAAAATGTGCCACATCGGCGCTGCGCCACCTCCGGAGACCACCCCCATGCCCGCCTACCAGACCATCGAAGACGTGATCGGCCGCACCCCGCTTGTGCGCCTGCAGCGGCTGCCCGGCGCCGACGCCACCGAGCGTGGCAACGTCCTCCTGGCCAAGCTCGAAGGCAACAACCCGGCCGGCTCGGTGAAAGACCGCCCGGCCATCAGCATGATCCGCCGGGCCGAGGAGCGCGGCGAGATCCAGCCCGGCGACACCCTGATCGAAGCCACCTCGGGCAACACCGGCATCGCGCTGGCCATGGCGGCGGCCGTGCGCGGCTACCGGATGGTGCTGATCATGCCGGAGGATCTCTCCATCGAACGCGCCCAGACGATGAAGGCGTTCGGTGCCGAACTGGTCCTCACGCCCAAGGCCGGCGGCATGGAATACGCCCGCGACCTCGCCGAGCAGATGGCGCGCGACGGCAAGGGCCGCGTGCTCGACCAGTTCGCCAACGCCGACAACCCGCGCATCCACTACGAGACCACCGGCCCCGAACTCTGGCAGGACACCGACGGCCAGATCACCCACTTCGTCAGCGCCATGGGCACCACCGGCACCATCACCGGCACTTCGCGCTACCTGAAGGAGCGGAACCCGGCCGTGCGCATCATCGGTGCGCAGCCGTCCGAAGGCTCGCGCATCCCCGGCATCCGCAAATGGCCGGAAGCCTACCTGCCGAAGATCTACGAGCCGCGCCGCGTGGACGAGCTGGTGCTGGTCAGCCAGGCCGACGCCGAAGACATGGCCCGCCGCATGGCCCGCGAGGAAGGGCTGTTCGCGGGCATCTCGGCGGCGGGTGCTTGCTGGGCTGCGCTGCAGCTCTCGCAGCAGGTGCGCGGTGCCACGATTGTCTTCATCGTCTGCGACCGCGGCGACCGCTACCTCTCCACGGGCGTGTTTCCAGCCTGAACACGGCGTTTCTGCCATTTTTTCGAGCGCGCCACCGCCAAATTTCCGCAGAGTCCATTGAGATTTGGCGCCAGATTCCGATGGAATACAGCACAGCCAGCAGCCCCTAAAGTGTGTGATTTTTTCACTTTAGGGTGCTGTAAGCCTTTGATTCAATTGGCATCGTCTTTGCCCTGCAAATTCGGCCAGAATCCGGCTCCAGACGGCTGTAGTCCGATGTCCAAGTCCAATTCTGCGGGTGCTCGAAGCGATGAATGAACTGATCAACCTAGTCTGGGTGGGCATCTGCACCGCCCTCGTGTTTTTCATGCAAGCGGGGTTTGCGCTGGTCGAGGGCGGTCTGTCGCGGGCCAAGAACTCGATCAACGTGATCATGAAGATCTACCTGGGCACCTGCTTCATCGGGGTGAGCTTCTGGGTGGTCGGCTACGGTCTGGCCTTCGGTCCCTCCATCGAAGGCCTGATCGGCGGCGGCGGCTTCGCACCCCAGAAGCTGGGCGCCACCGACGCGGTCGGCCTGCTTTACCAGATGATGTTCGCCACGACCGCCGTGACCATCGTCTCCGGCGCGGTGGCCGAGCGCATGCGCTACGGCGCCTACCTGACGTTTGCCGCGCTGATGGCGCTGGTGATCTACCCGGTCTACGCCCACTGGGCCTGGAATCCGGGCGGCTGGCTCAAGACCATGGGGTTCGTCGATCTGGCCGGTGATGGTGCCGTCCACTCGGTGGGCGCGTGGTGCTCGCTGGCAGGTTTGCTGGCACTCGGGCCGCGCCTGGGCCGCTTCGGCAAGAACGGCGAGGTGCGCGACATCCCTGGCCACAACCTGCCGATGGTGGCCCTCGGCGGCTTCATCCTGTGGCTGGGCTGGTTCGGCTTCAACGGTGGCTCGATCGCCGGCGTCGAAAGCGGCCAGCTCGGCACCGTGCTGCTCAACACCTACCTCGGCGGCTGTGCCGGTGGCATCGGCGCGCTGGCCTTCATGCGCTTCACCGGCCGTCCCATCCTGATGAGCGCGTCGGTCAACGGCAGCCTGTGCGGCCTGGTGTCGCTCACGGCTGGTGCCGCGACGCTGAATCCAGTCACGGCCATCGTCACCGGTGTCGTGGCCGGCGCGCTGTGTACCTGGGGCGCGGAAGCCCTGCGCAAGCGCCGCATCGACGACACCGTGGACGCCATCGCGGTCCACGGTCTGGGCGGCACCTGGGGCCTGATCGCCGCGGGCCTGTTCTTCGAGGGCGACCTGTTCAACGGCAGCCGCGTGATGGTGCAGGCACTCGGCGCCGTGGCGGCCTTCGCCTGGGCATTCCCGATGGCCTATGTGTGCTTCAAGCTGGTGGACAAGCTGATCGGCCTGCGCGCACCCACGCTCAACGAGCAGCGCGGCCTCGACTACACCGAGCACCACGAGATCGGCTACCCCGAGTTCCAGAACTCGCCGGGCCAACTGCACAAGGAAGCCTGACGCGATGGCCACCCAAGCCCTGTCCCAGCGGCGCCGCGCCGCCTACGCCGTGCTGTCGCCGCTGCTGGAGGAGGACGCCCTGCTCGATGCGCTGCGGATGCAGCACCAGTCGATGCGTGGCGATTCGGTGTCCGACATCATCGGCTACATCGACCAGGTGGCCGCGCGCAACCACATCGACGCCGCCAGCCGCAAGAAGCTCTACGAGGCGTACTTCAAGGCCCTGAAGCAGCCTGAAAGCGAGCTGCCGATGGACCCCTGGCCGCTGATGCAGATCGGCACCCCCGCTGCACCCACCCCCGCTCCAGCGCCCATGCCGGCCAGTGCCGCAGCCACACCCTTCGATCCAGCGGCATCGGCAGCGGGCACCTCGCAGCCGATGGTGACAGCCCTGCCCCCCGCCCCGGCCGCACCACCCGCATCACCGGACCGGGTGGTCTGCGCCGAACTGCTGCGCAATGCGCTCACCGAGGTGCAACGCTTTCACGCGGGTTCGCTGACCGACTTGCGCAGCAGCGCGCTGGAGCAGCTCGACCAGGGCCGCCTTTCGCAGCCCGTGCGCAAGCAGGTGCGCGATGCCTGGGCACAGCCGATGCAGGTGTCCTGGGTGATCGACGGCACGCCGGCCGAACTCTCGCAGCTTGTCCACCAGTTCTATGTGGCGCTGTGCGAGGCACTGGGCCCGATCGATGCGGACCAGGTGCTGACCCGCGCGGTGCGGTCAGCGGAGCAGATCCCGGCGGCCCGCCAGTTCTCGCCACGTAAACTGATCTGAGCTGAGCTGGGCTGAAACGGCCCGAGAGACCGGGCCGGTCTCTCGCCCTCAGCCCATGCGCGCGAGAATCTCGGCGGCCTCCGCCGCATGGCGCCCGGAGCCTTCGCGCACCACCGCCAGCAGCAGCGCCCGCGCACTGTCCGTGCGGCCAAGCTCCAGGCTGGCGCGGGCGATGTCGAGCTTGATGGCGGCTTGCTCCGCCAAGCGGGACACATCCACCTCATCCCCAACGTCGGCACCGGCGCTGGCGTTGCTGCGCACCAGTTGGGTCGCGGCTTGCGAGGTTTCCACCGAGCGGGCCATCTCGGCGGCCGCATTCGAGATGTCGAACACCCGCGGGCCGCCAGTGCGCGTGGCACTCAGCGTGTTCGTGAAGTCCGGTGCCGGCCCATCCGGCTGGAATCCGGCCCGCCGACGGCGCCACAGGATCACGCCACCAGTCAACGCGCCCAGCCCCAGCAACCACGGCAACACCCGCGACGCCGAACCGCCACCGACCGCGGCACTGGCCACCTCGGATGCAGCCGCCACCGCCACGGGCGCGGAGGCGACCGGCTCGGCCGGGATGGGTGGTGCAGCCGATGCGACCGGTGCCGCAGGCTCCACCGCCGACGCGGGTTTCTCGACCGGAGTGGGGACAGAAGCCGGTGCGGGCGGTGGCGCCACCGGTGCGGGAGGCGGGGGGGGTGGCGACGGAGCAACCGGTGGCGCGGGCGTTTCGGTCGCTGCACGCGGAACCAGCGGCGTCAGCACAGCCCCGCCCCGCAGCGCCTTCAAGTGGTCGGCAACCAGCGCCACCGAACCCGCACGGTCCTCGGCCAGCACCTCGCTCTGCCCAGGCAGCACCAGCGGCACGCCGCGGCGCAGGCGGTGGATGTTGCCCTTGACGAAGGCGTCCGGGTTGCGGCGCAGCACCGCCACCATGACCTGCTGGCGCGTGGCACCCATGGCCGGGGCAAGCTGGCCGGCGATGTCCCAGAGGTTGTCCTGCTCCACCGTCGTGCGCTGCGTCGGCGCGGGTGCGCCGGCCGACGAAGTCTGGGCCAGAACAGGTCCGGCCGACAGGGCCAGCGCAAGGGGGAGGAGGTGACGCTTCAGGGGGGGTCGCAACATGTCCGTTTTCACACCATCAAGGTGTCCATCAGGTCGATCATGAATTCGGTGTCTTCCTGATCCTGCTTGTCCCAGCCACGCAGGCCAAGGGCTTGCAGCGTGGCGCGGCCATCCGAGCCCGGCGCCGACATGCCCAGCAAGAGCGCCTGCAGCGGCTCGCGCAGCGCTGCGCACCGCGGCCCGACCAGCAGCACATGGTGAACCAGACTGATCTGGCTGGTCATCAGCGGGCGCAACTGGCGGCGGATCGGGGCGCTCAGGTCATCGAACGCTTCCTGAAGGAAGAAACCACAGTCCGCCTTGCCTTGCAGCAGGGCGCGGGCGAGCACGACGTAGGTCGAAACCTGCTGTGCCTGCGTGTTGTCGCGGGTCAGGTCGGCCGATTCCAGCAGGATCATGCCGATCAGGTTCACATCCGGGTCGTGGGTCATGGCCAGGCGCAACCCCGGCTGCAGGTCTTCCACGGTCTGCGCAGGCGAGCTGGCCGGCACGGCGATCACCACCTCGTCGGCCTTGCCCTGCGGCGCGGCGATGGCCACGAACCCTTTCTCGCGCACCAGCACGGCCGCGTCGTAGGGATTGGCGTAGATCAGGTCTACCCGATCTGCCGCGATCGCCTGGCGCTGGGTAGAAAAATCCTCGTACAGCTCCAGGTGGATCCGCACGCCAAGCTTGCGCTGCAGCCAGGTGTTGAACACGTACCAGCCGGCGATGTGCTCGGGCGAGAAGTCCGGGCTGACGGTCAGTTCCAGGGTCACTTCAGCTCCTCGCTGCGCAGCCGCGCATAGTGCGCGATGCAGTCGTTGACCTTGGCGCGCGAAGGCTTGCGGCGCACCGACGTGTAGCCCACGACGCGGCCCTCGCGCACATTGGGGATCGCGGTGGCGAAGACCCAGTAATGCGCGCCATCCTTGCGCAGATTCTTCACGTAGCCCTGCCACTTGGCACCACGCTTGACCGTGTCCCACAGGTCATGGAACGCGGCCGTCGGCATGTCCGGGTGGCGCAGGATGCAGTGGCTCTCGCCGATCAGCTCGTCGCGTGCATAGCCCGACATGTCCACGAACGCCTGGTTGGCGTGCGTGATGATGCCCGCCGAGTCGGTGCGCGAGACGATCAGCATGCCATCCGGGTACGGCACCTCCTGGTCGTTGACCAGCACACGACGGGTACGCCCATCGTGGTAGCTCAACGTCAGCGCACGGTGCGGCGCTGCGGGGACCAGATCCGCCTCACTCATATCGGTCATCATCGATTTCCCTCGATCTCGACCGACCGATCAGATGACCTTGCTGATGGCGTCGGCGGCGCGCTTCACGTCGAGGAAGATCAGGCCCAGACGCGAATTCGGTTTGCACAGCGCCGTCAGCACCGAGTCCTTGCCCGCGTACGTCATCAGCACATAACCCTTGGCGCCCTTGACCAGCACCTGCTCCAGCTCGCCGCGGGCGAGTTCGCGCGAAGTGCGGTCGCCCAGCGACAGCATGGCGGCGCTCATGGCACCCACGCGGTCCTCGTCCATGCCGGCCGGCAGCATCGAGGCCATCATCAGGCCGTCGGTGGACAACACGGCCGAGGCTTCGATGTCGGCGGTGGATCCGTTGAGTTCGCTCAGGATCGAGTTCAGCAGGTCTTCACGCATGGGGCAGTTCCTTCGAGAGAAAAAAGGGAGATCGGGGGAGGGAAATGGACATCAGAAGGCCGTGTTGCCGTAGCGCACACCCAGGGTCCACACCAGCGTGGTGAAGGCTTCCTGGTTGAACCGTGGCATGCCATTGACGATCAGGATGAAGTAGTCGTCGCCGAAGTACAGCGGCCAGAAACCGACTTCGCAGTAGCCCGCGGCGTTCACCATGCCCCAGCCGTCGCTGCGCAGGCGCATGTTGCCGTGCAGCAGCCGCGCGTGGCGCTCGTGGACGCTGGCCAGGTCACCGCCGAGTGCGGCGAGTTCTTCGGCCGTCTCATGCGCAAAGCCGGCGGTGCCCAGGTACAGACCGCGCTTGTCGGCCAGGATCGCCTTGCCCTCGTCGGACAACTGCGCCAGCAACGGCGGCAGCATCGCCTCGATCGAGTCGGGCGGCACCTCGACGTGCATCGGCAGCCCTTGCACGAAGCCCGAGGACTGCAGGCGGTAGATGAACTCCAGCGCGTCCTGCTGCCCCATCGACATCCAGTCCTGCACCAGGTCGGCGGTCAGGCGTGGCGTCTCGGATTCGCGCAGCAGCCGCTGCAGGAACAGCCGTGCTGGATCACGGGTGGGCCGGCTGGCGGCGTAGTAGGCACCCGCCGGCGTCGGGTGGAGGTAGAACTCGCCAGTGAGGGTGTAATGGTCCATGGGTGGCGCGGAAGTTACCGGGTCAGAGGGTCGGGTCGATCTGGAGCAGCAGGGCCTCGATCAGCGTCGAGACATCGGTGCGCTGGCGGGCGTCCACCTCGAAGACGGGCGCGGACACGTCCAGCTCGGCCAGCTGGCGCACGTACTCGTCGATGGTGGGCGTCGGACGGGCGTCCATCTGCGTCACGCCGATCACGAGCCGGGTGCCATCGATGAACTCCTTGAACGCCTTGATGTAGAAGCGCATGTCCTCGAACGGCGTCGGGCGCGTGTTGTCGAGCAACAGCACCAGTCCGATCCCGCCCTTGGTCAGGATGTCCCACATGAAGTCGAAGCGTTCCTGGCCGGGCGTGCCGTACAGGTGGACCTTCTCCTTCGGGCCCAGACGGATCATTCCGTAGTCCATGGCCACGGTGGTGGCGGACTTGCGCTTCTGGGTCATGTCCGACGCATGTTCGTCGGTGCGGATCGGCTCGATGTCGCTGATCGAGGCGATGGCCGTGGTCTTGCCTGCACCGACAGGGCCGGTGAAGATGATTTTGTGATCGGTTTGGGCCATGTTGCTTATTTGTTCAGCCAGCCGAACAAGCGGGTCAGCAGACCGCGGTTGTTCTTGGTCTTGCGCTGTGCCCTGCGGACCTGCGCGCCGTCTTCAGTGATCAGATCCAGGGCCAGTGCCGCGTTGTAGAACGCGAACACGTGGCGCTGGGCGATCTTGAGCGTCAGGGCCGTCTCCAGCAACCCTGCGCCCCTGGTGGTCCACAAGGCCGCAATGCGCAAAGCGTGCGGCGTGCGGTGCAGACGGGTCAGATTGGGCCAGTGCTTGAGGTAGACCGGAGCGACCGGGTCCACGCCAACCGGCAGCCGGCCTGCCGAGGTCTCCAGCGCGGTCTGCCACAGCACATGGTCGAGCCGCTGCACCAAGGCTTTCTTCTCCAGCGTGCCCTGCAGATCGGCGAACTCCTGGCGGCTGAATGCGCGCGTCTTGGGCCGCTTGTCGAGGGGTTTGCCCACCAGCGCAGCGAGCTGCTCGGCGTTGAACTCGCAGTAGATGAGGTTGGTGGTGCCATCGACGGTGATGCGGCCGGCGGTGCTGTCGAGGTGGGTCGGCACTTGCCACTTGCAACTGACCAGGTAAGCATCCTTGAGCACGCCCACGAGGTGCTGGGCCGGGTCGTAGCGCAGGCTGCCATCGGCCAGTTGGGCGGCATCGGCCACATCGGCACGCTGGCCGCAGTAGCGGGATTCCTCGACCAGTTCCTCGGGGCGCGGGCGGCGGTGGCCATGGGCATCGTGGACGGGTGCGGCCACGGCGGCGGGTGCAGGCACAGGGGCCGGCGGGGCCAGCACCGGAGCAGGTGCTGGCGTGGGGGCTGGCAGCGGTGCAGGTTTCGGCGGAGGCGGGGGCGGTATGGGCGCAGGCTTGACCACTGGTGCTGCGGGGACCGCCGGGGGCACGGGGATCGGTGTGCGCGCAGGCGCAGGCGCAGTAACCGGCGCAGTAACCGGCGCAGTAACCGGCGCAGTAACCGGCGCAGTAACCGGCAATGGGGGCGGCACAGGCGCCGGAGCCAGCGTCGGAGCAGGTGCGGCAACGGGCGCCGCAACGGGTGCGGACTTGTGGCGCAGTAACCGGCGCAGTAACCGGCGCAGTAACCGGCGCAGTAACCGGCAATGGGGGCGGCACAGGCGCCGGAGCCAGCGTCGGAGCAGGTGCGGCAACGGGCGCCGCAACGGGTGCGGACTTGTTGAAGATCCGGCGAAACAGCCCCCCCAATCCGCCACTTGGTGCAGGCGCAGGCGAGGCCACCACCGGCCGTGGCGCGACCGGCCGCACCACGGCAGCGGGCGCAGTTGCAGGAGCAGGACTCTCCGTCCATGTCGACAGTTCAGCGATTGGCGGGAGCGCAGGCACCGGCGCCGGGGCCGGCACCACCGCAGGAGCCGCCGGTGCAGACACCGCAACACCGCCGCTCCAGCGCCGCGTGCGCAGCTCCGCGGCCGCCGCGAGCAAGGCCGCCGGCGTCACCGGCTTTTGCACCCAGATCGCCGAGTCCACGTCCTGGGACTGGGTGGACAGGGCGATGCCAGGGCCGCCGCGCCGTCCATGCCAGCGTTCCCAGTGCTGGCGCGACTCCAGCGTATCGAAGTCGAAGATGGCCACGTCGGCAGCCTCTTCGCTCGACGGCGCAAAACTGCTGCGTCCTGTGCTCGAAAAGAAGAAATCCAGCACCGCCTGGGTGCGTGGGGGCAGTGACAGAAGGACGACCTTCAATCGGGTTTGCAGCTTGGTGGCTTCCACTGACTACAGGCTCAAAGTCATAGATCGATCGGCTGGGATGTCTGCTCGGAACGCTGGACAGCGTCTCAAGCCCAACCCGAAGGCAGCGCGCCGTGGCGTGCGACAAGCTTGTCGGCCATGTCGGCCTTGCCTGCGTCGTCCCGGCTGTGCTGGTAGATGGCCAGCAGTTCGCGGTTGACTTCCTCATTGTCAGGCTCTTCCAGCAGCGCGACCTCCAGCATGCCACGCGCGCCTGCCAGATCGCCATATTCAAGTAACGACATGGCCTGCTGGAACGGTGTTTCCTGGGCGACCTGGCGGCGCTGCAGCCCCACCATGTCCAGCGAACCCAGGACGGCCGTGTCCAGCACCGACCAGCGCTGGGTCGGCAACTGCGCGCCGCGGGACAGGCGTGTATCCAGGTGCGTGCGCAGGAAATGGGCGTCGTCGGGATCGAGCCAGGGCATCGCCTGCTCCAGCAACTGCCGGCGCAGACCCCGACCGTGGTCGCCGAGCGCCAGGAACAGATCCACCAGCGCCCCGAAGGCCCGGTCGGTCAGCGGCGGCCGACTGGCCAGCAGCACGCGGCGCGTGTGGGCCTCGATGTCGAGCGGATCGCGGGCGACCTGGATGGAAAAATGGCGCCAGGCGTCCTGCACATCCGTGCTCGACGGACAGTCCAGCCGCCCGGCTCGGGCGAACACGAACATGGGGTCCGACGCCCCGATCACCGACTGAACACCGCTCATTGCACCGTACCCGCCGTCTTGTGTTTGACGAGATGGCCTTCGACCACCGCGCCCTTCTCGATCTCGATTGCACCGTAATGCACATCACCCGCCACCTGGGCGCTGATGCGCAGATCCACCAGTCCGCTGGCGTAGACCGTGCCCAGCACCCGGCCGAACACGATCAGGTGCGACACCCGCACGTCCCCGGCCACACTGCCCTGGTCGCCGATCACCAGCGTCCCCGGAATGGCCGGCGAGACGATCACGTCACCCTCGACATGGCCATCAATGCGCAAGCCCCCCGCGAACGTCAGATCGCCCGTCACGGTCGTGCCGCAGCCCACCAGACAGTCGATGTGTTCCTGCACGGGGTCGCCGCGCTGTTTTGTACGGCCGAATCGCATGGTGCTGTGTCCCCATCGTGGCTGCTGCTGAGCGTTGTGTGACCAGTTCATATCGGCAACTTCATCCAAGACTGCAGAGGGTGGATCACCGCACGGGAACAGGCGGAATGCAGATGCCGCTGCCTGTAACCGATGGTAGCGACGACCAGCCTGTCCGTCGCCCAATCACGCTGCCGTGCCCCATGAACCAGGGAAACCGCAGCACGAAAAACGCGACCGTCCCATACCACAGGCTGTTGCGGGCTTTGTCGGACCAGCTTGGTCGATTTTTTCAAATATGCATCAAATCCCACATGCAGACCCGATTTGAACATGCACAGACTGCGAATCTACCGCTGACTGGCTCACATATTGAGCCTGATCGACACTTTTGCTACGCCTTGACACGAATTGGTACCATCAAGACCCCTTCACGGAACGAATCGGTACTTGTGGCAGTACCACGCGGACCCAGGCGACCCCAGGTCCAGCCGGTAAGATCGCGTCCCTTTCGGCCGCTGGATCTACACCATGACCACCGACACCCTGCCCTCCTCCCCCTCCCCCTCCCCCACGCCCACCGGCAAGAAGGTCTACATCCGCACCTTCGGCTGCCAGATGAACGAGTACGACTCGGACAAGATGTCCGATGTGATGCACGCCGCCGAGGGCTACACCCCGACCAACGACCCCGAAGAGGCCGACCTGATCCTGTTCAACACCTGCTCGGTGCGCGAGAAGGCGCAGGAGAAGGTGTTCAGCGACCTCGGCCGCGTGCGCCACCTGAAGGCCAAGGGCGTGATGATCGGCGTGGGCGGCTGTGTCGCCAGCCAGGAAGGTGCGGCCATCATCGAGCGCGCGCCCTACGTGGACGTGGTGTTCGGCCCGCAGACGCTGCACCGCCTGCCGCAACTGCTGGAGCGCCGCAAGACGCTGGGCCGCCAGCAGGTGGACATCAGCTTCCCCGAGATCGAGAAGTTCGACCACCTTCCCCCGGCGCGGGTGGACGGCGCCTCCGCCTTCGTCTCGATCATGGAAGGCTGCTCGAAGTATTGCTCGTACTGCGTCGTGCCCTACACGCGCGGCGAGGAGTTCAGCCGGCCGTTCGAGGAAGTGCTGACCGAGGTGGCCGGGCTCGCCGACCAGGGCGTCAAGGAGGTCACGCTGCTCGGCCAGAACGTCAACGCGTACCGCGGCAAGATGGGTGGCACGGCCGAGATCGCCGACTTCGCGATGCTCATCGAGTACGTCGCCGAGATCCCCGGACTCCAGCGCATCCGCTACACCACCAGCCACCCGAACGAGTTCACGCAGCGCCTGGTCGATGTCTACGCCAAGGTGCCGCAGCTCGTGAACCACCTGCACCTGCCCGTGCAGCACGGCAGCGACCGCATCCTCTCGGGCATGAAGCGCGGCTACACGACGCTGGAGTACAAGAGCACGATCCGCAAGATCCGCGCGGTGCGGCCGGACATCTGCCTGTCCACCGACTTCATCGTCGGCTTCCCCGGCGAGACCGACGACGACCACGCCCGCACGATGAAGCTGATCGAGGACATCGGCTTCGATTCCAGCTTCAGCTTCATCTTCAGCCCGCGCCCCGGCACACCCGCCGCCGCGTTGCTCGACGACACGCCGGCCGACGTGAAGTTGAAGCGCCTGCAGCACCTGCAAGCCACGATCGAGGAGAACGTGCGCCGCATCAGTGCCAGCCGGGTCGGCACCGTGCAACGCATCCTCGTCGAAGGCCCGAGCCGAAAGGATCCGACCGAGCTGATGGGCCGCACTGAGTGCAACCGCATCGTCAACTTCCCCGGCGGGCCGAACCCGGCACGGCTGGTCGGTGAAATGCTCGACGTGACCATCCTGAGCGCACTGCCGCACTCGCTGCGGGGCGAAGTCGTGGTGCGCTGAGATGCGTGGCCTGACGCTGCTGGAGCGCGGCTGGCTCTCCTCGAACAACGTCGTGCTGCACGGTGCCCCCGGCGAGGGTGCCACCGTCATCGACACTGGCCACAGCGTCCACGCCGCGCAGACCGTGGCCCTCGTCGCCCAGGCCCTGGCCGGCGAGCCGCTCACCCGCATCGTCAACACCCACCTCCACTCCGACCACTGCGGCGGCAACGCGGCCTTGCAGGCGGCCCACCCCGGCGCCGCCCTCTGGATCGCTCCCGGCCAGGCCGCCGCCGTGTCTGGCTGGGATCTGGACGTGCTGAGCTACCGCGTCACCGGCCAACGCTGCGACCGCTTCCGGCACGACGCGGTGCTGCGGCCCGGCGAGGTGCTGCGCGTGGGGGAACGGGCGTGGGACGTGCTGGCGGCACCCGGACACGACCCCGACTCGCTGATGCTGTTCGACGCGCAGGACGGGGTGCTGGTCTCGGCCGATGCCCTCTGGCAGAACGGCTTCGGTGTCGTGTTTCCCGAACTCGATGGCATCGACGCCTTTGACCAGGTGGCCGAGGTGCTCGACCTGATCGAGCGGCTGGATGCCCGCACGGTGATCCCCGGCCACGGCAGCGCCTTCACCGATGTCGGCCCGGCCTTGCAGCGCGCCCGGCTACGTTTGTCGAAATTTGTTTCCAATCCGCCGCAGCACGCCCGGCACGCGGCCAAGGTTCTGTTGAAATACCACGCCATGGAAGAGCGTCAACAAGCTCTCGAAGACCTGCTGATCTGGGCCGAAAACACCCCGCTGGTGATTGGCACCCTGGGAAGGGCCGGATTCCACGGCGCACCCCGTGCCAGTTGCCAGACCCTGCTCGACGAGCTGCTGGCCTCGGGCGCACTGCGGCTCCAGGGGCAGGTGGTCTGCGATGTCTAGGGAGTTCCGATGGATCAATTGCGCGCGATGCGGGTGTTTGCCCGTGTCATCGACGAGGGGAGTTTCGCGGGCGCCGCCCGTGCCCTCGACCTGGCCCCTGCGGTCGTCACCCGGCTGATTGCCGAACTCGAAGAACACCTCGGTGCGCGGCTCATCCAGCGCACCACCCGCAGTCTGGCGCTGAGCAGCGTCGGCGAGCGTTACCTGGAGCGCGTGCGCCACATCCTGGCCGATGTGGACGAGTCCGCGGCGCAGATCCAGTCTCTCTCGGAGTCGCCACAGGGCAACCTGCGGGTGATGGTGCCGTCGGCCTTCGCGGTCCACCAGCTCGCCAAGCACCTGCCCGCCTTCCACGCCGACTATCCGCAGGTCACGCTGTCGCTGAACTCCACCACCGAGTTCAGTGGACCGGACGACCTGCACGACCTCCACGACATCACCGTGATGGCGCTGCGCGAAGCCCCCGAAGGCGACTTCATCGCGCGCCGGCTTGCACGCAGCGAGGTCATCCTGTGTGCCTCGCCCGCCTACCTCGACCACGCCGGGCGACCCGAGACACCGCGAGGGCTGGAGCAGCACCAGATGCTGCTGCCCCCGACTTCCATGATGCAGCGGGACGTCACGTTCGTGCATGAGGATGGCCGTACCGCCGTCCGCGTGCATCCGCCACACCGCCCGCTGCTGACGACAGCGCACACGGACACGCTCCATGCCTCGGCGCTGGCCGGGCTGGGCATCGCGGGGCTGATGTCGCTGGTGGTGGAGGACGCGCTGCGCGACGGCACGCTGGAGCGGGTGCTGCCGGGCTGGCATGCGATGCGCTTCGATCTGTGGCTGACGATGCCCACACGCAAGCCTGTGCCGGCCCGCACGCGGGTGTTCTGGGATTTCCTGCTGCGCACCTTCGGCGGCGAGGACCGCGACCCCTGGCAGACCCACCCGCGCTGCAGCGGGACACCTGTCCCGAGCAGATCACTCGGCTGAAAAACGCATCACCGGCGCAGCCCGAACGCCGTCCACCACAGCACCAGTGCCACCCCGACCACCTGGGCGGCATAGGTGGACATGCGTCCGTCGCGTCCGAGCCACACCAGGAAGAGGATCTGGATCAGCACCGCGACACCGGCCGCCGGCAGCGCCAGCCAGCTCCAGCGCACGGCCCGCAGCGCACGCCACCATGCCAGCTTGCACAGCGAGGCCGCGATCAGCCCGAGACCGATCGGCGCGAGCAGGAAGTTGAACAAATGCCAGATGGCGTCGAGCGGACCCATGGTTTCAATCCGCGCCCATGCCGGGGCGCATGCGGGAGCGCCAAGGAAAGCACTGGCCAACGCGGAATCTTACAATCGCGCCATGAGCGTCTTTGCCCTCAGCTTGAACCACCACACCGCGCCGATCGATCTGCGGGGCCGTTTTGCGTTCACGCTGGAGCAGATTCCGGCCGCCCTGCATGGTTTGCGCGACGGCCTGCACCGCGCCGCACCGGAAGCCGCCCTGCTGTCCACCTGCAACCGCACCGAGCTGTACATCGCCGGCGGCCTCGGGGACAGCCGCGCGCTGGTGCGTCCCACGCTCGAATGGCTGGCCGCGCACGGCAAGGTCTCGGCCGATGAACTGGTGCGCCACACGCATGTGCTGGAGCGCCAGGAGGCCGCGCGCCATGCGTTCCGGGTGGCGTCCGGGCTGGACTCGATGGTGCTGGGCGAAGCGCAGATCCTCGGCCAGATGAAGCAGGCCGTGCGCGAAGCCGACACCGCCGGCACGCTGGGCACGACGCTGCACCAGTTGTTTCAACGCTCGTTCTCGGTCGCCAAGGAAGTCCGCACCGCCACCGAGATCGGCGCGCACTCGATCAGCATGGCGGCGGCGGCGGTGCGGCTGGCCGGGCAGTTGTTCGAAGACCTGAGCCAGATCCGCATCCTGTTCGTCGGTGCGGGCGAGATGATCGAACTCGCCGCGACCCACTTCGCCGCCAAGGCCCCGAAGCACATCACCATCGCCAACCGCACGCTGGAGCGCGGCGAGAAGCTGGCGAGCCAGTTCGGCGCCGAGGTGATGCGGCTGTCGGACCTGCCGGCGCGGCTGCACGAGTTCGACGCCGTCATCTCCTGCACCGCCAGCACGCTGCCGCTGATCGGGCTGGGCGCGGTCGAGCGCGCGCTGAAGGCCCGGCGGCGGCGGCCGATGTTCATGGTCGATCTGGCCGTGCCGCGCGACATCGAACCCGAGGTGGCGCAGCTCGACGACGTGTACCTCTACACCGTCGATGACCTGGCGGCCGTGGTGCAGACCGCCGGAGAAAAGCGCCAGGCCGCCGTCGCGCAGGCCGAGGCGATCATCGAGTCCGGCGTGCAGAACTTCGTCCACTGGCTGGACCAGCGCGCAACAGTCCCGCTGATCCAGGCCGTTCACGCCCAGGCTGACCACTGGCGCCAGACCGAAGTGGCCCGTGCCCGCAAGCTCATCGCCAAAGGCAGCTCGCCCGAGGAGGCGCTAGACGCCCTGGCGCGCAGCCTGACCCAGAAGATGCTGCACGGCGCCCTCGCCGAGCTGCACAACGCCGATCCCCAGCAGCGCGCGCAGATGGTCGAGGCGGTGACGCGGCTCTTCCTGCGCGGCGACCAAGCCCCCCGATGACCCCGTTCCTGCGCCTGCAACTCGATCGCCAGCTCGTCCGCCTCTCCGAAATCGACGCCGCGCTGGCCGATCCGCAGGTCGTGTCGGACCTCAACCGCCTGCGCGCCCTCAACCGTGAACACGCCCGCGTCTCGGCCCTCACCGACCGCTGGACCCGACTGCAGCAGCGCGAACAGGACGCGGCCGAAGCCCGGCAGATGCTCGACGACCCCGAGATGGCCGACATGGCGGGCGATGAACTCCGCGCCGCAACAGCCGACATCGCCGCCATCGACGCCGAACTGCAGACCGCCCTGCTCCCCCGCGATGCCGACGACGACCGCAACGCCTTCCTCGAAATCCGCGCGGGCACCGGCGGCGACGAATCCGCGCTGTTCGCGGGCGACCTGCTGCGCATGTACCTGCGCCACGCCGAGCGCCAAGGCTGGAAGACCGAGATCATGTCCGCCAGCGACTCGGACCTGGGCGGCTACAAGGAAGTCGTGGTCCGCATCGAGGGCGAAGCGGTCTACGAGGCGCTGAAGTTCGAATCTGGCGGCCACCGCGTGCAGCGCGTGCCGGCCACCGAAACGCAAGGGCGCATCCACACCAGCGCCTGCACCGTGGCCGTGCTGCCCGAGCCGGACGAGGCCGAGGAGGTGACGCTCAACCCGGCCGACCTGCGCATCGACACCTACCGCGCCAGCGGGGCCGGCGGGCAGCACATCAACAAGACGGATTCCGCCGTGCGCGTGACCCATGTGCCGACCGGACTCGTCGCCGAATGCCAGGACGACCGCAGCCAGCACCGCAACAAGGCCAAGGCGCTGGCCGTGCTGGGCGCCAGACTGCGCGACAAGGACCGGCTGGAGCGCCAGGCCAAGGACGCCGCCACCCGCAAAGGGCTGATCGGCTCCGGCGACCGCAGCGACCGCATCCGCACCTACAACTTCCCCCAGGGCCGCCTCACAGACCACCGCATCAACCTGACGCTCTACAAGCTCGGCGCGGTGGTCGAGGGCGATCTGGACGAGGTGGTCGCCGCGCTGAAGGCCGCCCGCGCCGCGGAATTGCTGGCCGAGATGGAAGCGCAAGGATGAACGTCGCCGCCGCGCTGGCGTTGGCCCGCACGCTCGGGCTGCCGCGCGTCGATGCCGACGTGCTGCTCGGCGTCCTGCTCGACCGCTCGCGCACCTGGCTGCTGACCCACGACGACGCGCCGCTCGACGCCGGGCAGCAGACGCGCTGGCAGGACTGGCTCGCCCGCCGCGTGGACGGCGTGCCGGTGGCCTACCTCACCGGGCAGCACGAGTTCCATGGCCTGCTGCTGCACGTCACGCCTGACGTGCTCGATCCGCGGCCGGACACCGAGACACTGGTGGACTGGGCGCTGGAGGTGCTCGCCGGCCGCCGGCCGGGTGCGGCGGTGGTCGATCTGGGCACGGGCAGCGGCGCGGTGGCACTGGCGATCCGGCACCGGCAGGCCGATGCACAGGTCAGCGCCGTCGATGTCAGCCCCGCGGCGCTGGCGGTCGCACAGGCCAATGGCGAGCGGCTCGGGCTGCCGGTGCGCTGGCGGCTGGGGGCATGGTTCGCGCCGGTGGCCGGAGAACGCTTCGATCTGGTGGTCAGCAACCCGCCCTACATCGCGGCAGGAGATGTCCACCTGCCGGCCTTGCGCCACGAGCCGATGCTCGCCCTGACCTCGGGCGCCGACGGGCTGGACGCGATCCGGCAGATCGTGGCCGATGCGCCCGCGCACCTGTGTCCCGATGGCTGGCTGCTGCTGGAGCATGGCCATGACCAGGGTCCGGCGGTGGCACCACTGCTGCGGCAAGCGGGGTGGCGCCAGGTGGTGCAGCGCAACGACCTGGCAGGCCACTGGCGTTGCACCGGCGCACAGCGGCCCACCGCCTGACGCTCCAGGTTTCACAACTCTTGCCGCTGCCACCCCGGTTTGCAGCACAGGCTCACCCGATGCGCCCGAACGCGCAAGCACGCCGGTACCCCGCGGCGTAGCATGGACCGCACCGGAGGACACACCATGGACCGATCTGCACGCATCCTGCCCTGGGCCCTGAGCCTGTGCTGCCTGAGCGCCATGGCGGCCGAGCCGGACACCACCGACAGCGCCCGCCAACCGGGCCTGCGCCCCCCGGCGGCGATGGTGCGCAGCCTCGGCAGCCCGCTGCGCTGGCGCGTGGCGGCGGACCACTACTTCGCCCCCAGCCTGGGCGGCCTGCGGGTCACGGGCGGGCTGGGGCTGCAAGGCCCGCTGGACACCGACACCCAGGTCCGCCTTGGCAGCGCACCACAGCGCCGTGCCATGCCGTACGTGAGTCTCGGCTACAGCACCGGCGGCACCAGCACCAACCGCTGGGGTGGCTGGGGCCTCTCGGCCGACATCGGCGTGCAGGCATCGGGCAGCAGCGACCTCCAACTCGGGGTTTCCTACGCCTTCTGACGGCTGGCCGCCGTTTTGCCGTATAAATCGGGGCTGTTTTCCCCAACGCCCCGCGCACAGCCCATGTCCACACCCACGCACCAGAAAATCGACAGCCTCGTCCAGGGCAACCCCGTTGTCCTGTTCATGAAGGGCACCGCCCAGTTCCCGCAGTGCGGTTTCTCCGGCCGCGCGATCCAGATCCTCAAAGCCTGCGGCGTCAGCCAGATCACCACGGTCAACGTGCTGGAAGACCCGGAAATCCGCCAGGGCATCAAGGACTACGCCAACTGGCCCACCATCCCGCAGCTCTACATCGGCGGCCAGTTCGTCGGCGGCTCGGACATCATGATGGAGATGTACCAGGCGGGCGAGCTGCAGGAACTGGTCAACCAGCTCAAGCCGGCGTCCTGAAATCTTGACGACGACCGCCCGCCTTGTCGTCGGCATCACCGGCGCATCCGGCGCCGCCTACGGCGTCCGGCTGCTGGAGCGGGCGCGTGACCTCGGCGTCGAGACGCACTTGGTCGTGACGGCGTCGGGCGTGCTCAACGTGCATCACGAGTGCGGACTCGACCGCCGCCAGCTCGAAGCCTTGGCCAGCCACGCCCACGCCCCCGGCGAGATCGGCGCCTGCATCGCCAGCGGCAGCTTCGACACCGCCGCGATGGTGGTGGCGCCCTGCACGATGAAGACGCTGGCGGCCATCGCGCACGGTTTCGGCGACAACCTGCTGACCCGCGCCGCCGACGTGACGCTGAAGGAACGCCGCCGGCTGGTCCTGATGGTGCGCGAGACGCCGTTCAACCTCGCCCACCTGCGCAACATGACGGCGGTGACGGAGATGGGCGGCATCGTCTTCCCGCCCCTCCCGGCCTTCTACCACCGGCCGCAGACCATCGCCGAGCTGATCGACGAGACGGTGGAGCGGGTGCTGCAGCTCAGTGGCGTGGCCGAGGCCCGCCCGACAAGCTGGGGCGGTCTCAAGGCCAAGGTCACGGCAACGACAACGGCAGCAGGCTGAGCTGCAGGCTGCGCTCCAGCATCCAGACGCTGGCCAGCGCGGCGATCGCCCCCGAGCCGCTGCGCACTACCCCGCGGTAGAACGCCCGGTCGCGCCACAGGCAGGCCAGCGGCAGCAGCAGCGCCACCAGCCCCAACTGCCCCAGCTCGACCCCGAGGTTGAAGCCCAGCAGCGGCCATGCCAGCTCGCCTTGGCGCAGTCCCAGATCCTGCAGCGGCCCGGCAAACCCGAAGCCATGCACCAGCCCGAACACCGACACCATGACCCAGCGCGGCCCGCGCAGGAACGGCCGCACGTTGTCGATCGCCGCCACCAGCACGCTCGCCGCGATCAGCGACTCGACCCAGCGCGACGGCGGCGCCAGCACCCCGCTCGCCGCCAGCCCGAGGGTGAGCGAATGCGCCACCGTGAAGGCGCTCACCAGCCGCAGCGCCTCCTTCCAAGCCGAGGCCGCCGTCTGACGCGGCACCCAGCCAGTGCCGGCCTCGTCGCGCCGCCAGACCGCCACCATCAGCAGCGTCACCAGGAACAGGAGGTGGTCCAAGCCGATGGCGATGTGGTGCAGGCCCTCGAACACGAAGCCGGCGAACGATCGGCCCGCAGCGCCTGCGTCAGGCTCGGTGCTGAAGGACTGTGGGCCGGCGCCCGGCACGAGCACGGCGCCCTGCTCCACGCCATCCGCCGAGACGATCCGCACGATGCCGCGGTGCGTGGGGTCGCTCGCGGCGAAGAGGCGGTAGTCGGCCTCGATCCGGCGCACCGGGGCCGGGCACTCGAAGGTCTGCCGCAGCACGGCGTAGCGGCCATCGGTGTGCTCATCGAGCTGCAGCGTGGCTGGGGTGTTCGGTGTGGTCGGCACGACGGGCGTGCAGCGTTGCCCGTCGGCGGTGAAGCGCACGCCGTCGGCCGCGACGCGCACGAGGTCGGCCCAGCGCCCGCGCACCTCGCCCCAGGTCAACTGGCCGTCGTCGTCGGCGTCCAGCGCCAGGTCGCGGTCGAGGTCGCGCAGCGCGATGTCGAGGCGCTGCTCGACGGTGCGGCCCTCGACGCGCCAGTTCAGGTAGGCATCGCTGGACTTGTGCGCCTGGGCAGCGCCGGCACACGCCAGACCGAGCACCAGCGCAGACGCCAGCGCCGGCAGCCGCAGCATCACGAAAGAAATCATGGTCGGGCTTTCATCAGAGTCGAGGCCACCAGGGGCGACAGCCGGACATCCGACCAGCCCACCTCGCGCACCAGCGCCCGCACCGGCCCGGCCGCCTCCGGCTGACCCGCGGCCACCGCAGCCCGCGCCAGCAGCACAGCGTCCGCCGGCTCCTTCTGCCGTGCCCAGTTCTCGCCGGCCAGCGTCAGCGCCCGCGCCGGCTCGTTCAATGCGTCCAGCGCCAGCCGAGCCTCCTCGCGGGCATGGACCTCGCCCCGCAACCGCGCTGCATCCAGCCGGGCCTTCATCGCCGCGACCGCAGCAGGTGCCCGTGCATCCCCCAGCCGGTGCAACGCGATGGCACGGCGCAGCAGCAACGCGTCGGAATCGGTATCGCCACGGTCCACCAGCGCCAGCGCCTCGCGGTGCTGTCCACGGTCGAGCAGCCAGTCGGCTTGCGCGGCCACGGCGTAGACCTCGGCGCCCGCTGCCGCCGCCTCGCGGAAGTGGGTCTGCGCGGCGGCGTCGTCGCCCATGCGCTGCGCCAGTTCGGCCCGCAGCAGGCTGAGCCAGCGGTCCTGCGGCGCCTCGCGGGCCAGCGCCGCCAGGTCCGCCGCCGCCTGCCGAGGCTCGCCCTGCAGGCTGCGCAACTCGGCGACACAGGCCCGCGCCGGCCTCGACAACGCCGTCCCGAGCGGCTCGAACCGCGCCGCCTGCAATGATTCGCACACCCGGCGCGCCTCGGTCCAGCGCCCGATCACCTGCAGCACCGTCGCCCGCGTCAAGCCCGCCTGCGCCTGCACCGCCAGCGGCGCCGCACCGTCCGCCGCGAGGGCTTCCAGGTCGGTCAGCGCGGCATCGAAAGCATGCTGGCTCTGCCGCACCGTCGCCCGCAGCAGCCGCACCGCGGGTGGTGGGTCGGCCAGACCCCACCACGGCGCCAGCGCGGCCTGTGCCTGCCCAAGCTCACGCGGGTCGCCGAAGCGCCGCGCCCGCTCGATCGCCGCCCGCGCCGTGGCCAGCGCCAGCGGCAACTGCTGCGGGTCGCGGGCCAGCCGGGCGCGCTGCTGGCGGGTGGCCGCGTCCAGCCGGGTCGGCAGCCGCTGCACCACCTCGTCGTCACGCGCCGGGGTGAACGGCGCGGCTTGCGGCAGCGTCGTCCACCCGGACAGCAGCAGCGCGGCGACCAGCGTCCAGGAGGTGGTGGTGCGCATGGCGTGGCTCAGCTCACGTCGGCCGGCTCGGCCGTCTCCGACACGGGCGGCTCCATCCCGGCGAGGCTGAGCGGCTCGGTGGTGTCGTCCGAGACCGCTGCCCCGGCGTAGACGGTGAACGACTCGGACGACACGGTGGCGCTGGCGGGCACCGAGGTGTCGGCCACGGGTGGCCTGGTGGTGGCGTCGTCGCCACCGCCGCCGCAGCCGGTCAGACCGGTCAGCCCGGCACACACCAGCAGGACAAGGAAAAGTTGCTTCGTGGTCATGGCGTGCTCCTTACTTGCTGCCAGCGATCGGCGTGTTGAGGTAGGGGAACCCGGCGAGCAGCGGCACCTTGGCCTGGTCCACCGCGTCGTGCAGCTTGAACGCCGTCGCGCCCAGCGGCACCGCGGACGGCTTGCACGCGGCGCCAAAACCCAGCGCGTCGCTGTTGCCATTGGCCATGCACAGCCCGCCCATCACCGCCACCAGCGAGATGTCCACCACGTCGTCCTTAGGCCGGCGCCCGTTCGGGAAACCGGCGTTGTCGCTGCCCCCGGCGAGGATGTTGCCGACGATGCCCAGCCGGTTCTGCTGCGCGTAAGCCACCGGCGCGATGGCCGTGTTCAGGCGCAGCATCTCCGAGGCCACGACGTTCTTCGGCTGGTTCACGCCCTTGATGCCGGTGAGGAAGGTGGTCACGAGGTCGGTGCGCGGGAAGTTGGTCGGCGCGGTGCCCGGCAGCGCCAGCGCGATCTCCAGCAGCGCCGGCAGGGTCGGGTGCGTCACGTAGTCGGCGAACTGCGCGTCCCCCGAGGGCTTCGAGGCGTTGAACTTGTCCTTGTCCTTCAGCCCGATCACGACCTCGTTCACCAGCGGCATGCCCAGGCGCGACACCTGTGTCCACGCGCCGCCGGCCTTCTCGCTGGCGTGGTGGCCGGACGACGGCTGGCCGTTGAGCAGCCGGGCCTGGCGCAGGCTGGCGGTGGTCCAGCCGCCGATCACGTCGTCGCCATTGGTGAGGCAGCTCCGGTGGACCTCCATCGCCAGCGTCGTCACGTTCTTGTCGGCCAGCGGGTTGGGCACGGCGCCGATCAGCGCCGGGTCGGTGATGACCGACACGGGCGCGTTCACCAGGTCGAAGATCGTGCCCAGGTTGACGGCGAACGGGTCTTGCCGCTGGCCGACGAAGACGCGGCCGGGCTGGTTGCAACCGGGGATGTTGACGTTGTAGAGGTGCTTGGCGGCGTAGCCGGCGTAGTCGGGAATCGTCTTGACGCCGATGTTGTCCACCGGCTTGTCGAAGGTGCTGCTGCCGTTGGCGGCGTTGGTCACGGCCTGTGGCTGTGCGCCGCGCCGCCCGCCGCGCAGCACGCTGACGGTGTAGCTCTCGCCGAGCTGCAGGTTCGCGTCCTTCACGTTCGCCACCGCGCCGGCCTGGATCAGCGGGATGCCGACCGCCTTGCCGCCGATGTTCAGGTTCACGCCCGCGCCGTTGCCGGCCAGCGTGTTCTTGAAGCGGAACTGGAAGGTCAGGTCTTCCTTGGCGTCACCGTTGTGGTCGATGTGGATCTCGTAGAGCGCATTCGGATCCATCGAGAAGTAGTTCGGGCCGCCGTAGGCGTCCTGCAGCGGCTGGTAGTTGGCGATCAACGTCACGTAGTCGCTGCGGCCGGTCTCGTAGCTGCGGAAGAGGTAGAAATCGCTCGCGTCCACCTTGGGCGAGGTGGTGATGAACGGGGCCTCGCGGTGGCTGGAGGCATCGGCATTGCCCGCCATGGCGCACAAGGCGAGCGGGATGGCGGCCAGGGCGCCTTGAAAACGCGGGGTGCGGTGAAAGCGGGAAAAGCGGGGGAAGCGGTTGGGGGTGTTCACGCGGATGCTCCTTCGGGCCTGACGAGGGCAGCGCACGGGGAGGTTGTGCGCCGGTGGTGGCGCTGGTTTGCGCCACCATGACCCTCTGTACGCAGGCCGCTCCGGATCGGATGCAGGAGTCCGCGAAAAAACCGGAACTCAGTCGTCGCGCCCGCCAAAGATGCCCAGCAGCGACAGCAGCGACTGGAACACGTTGTACAGGTTGAGGTAGATGCTCAGCGTGGCGGTGATGTAGTTGGTTTCCTCGCCGCTCTGGACACGCTTCAGGTCGTACAGGATGAAGGCCGAGAAGATGCCGATCGCCAGCACCGACAGCGTGATCATCAGTGCGCTCGACTGCAGGAAGATGTTCGCGATGCCAGCCACCAGCAGCATGACCATGCCGATGAACAGGAACTTGCCCATCGAGCCAAGGTCGCGCTTGATCACGGTGGACAGCGTGGCCATGCCCAGGAAGATGGCGCCCGTGCCGGTGAAGGCCAGCATGATCAGGCTGGCGCCATTGGCCAGACCCAGCACCGAGCCGATCAGTCTGGAGAGCATCAGGCCCATGAAGAAGGTGAAGGCCAGCAGCACGGGCACGCCCGCGGCCGAGTTCTTGGTCTTCTCGATGGCGAACATGAAGCCGAACGAGCCGGCCATGAACACCACCAAGCCGACCATGGGTGACATCAGGCGGGTCAGGCCGGTGCTGACGCCGATCCATGCACCGAGCACGGTGGGGATCATCGACAGCGCGAGCAGCCAGTAGGTGTTGCGCAGGACACGGTTGCGCTCGGCGGCGCTGGGCATGGCCACGGAACCGAAGCCGTGGGTCTGGAAGAGATCGGACATGGCAGAACTCCTTGCTGGGAAACGAACGGGGAACGGGGAAATCGACGAGAACGGGGCGGCCAGAGCAGGCCGGGGGGTTCAGGCGCGCTGGCAAGGTGGGCGCAGCAGCCCGTCCAGACACGGCGCAGGATGGCCGTCGTGCAGCACCGGGCGCGGTGGCAGGTGTTGCCCCGCGCACAAGGGCAGCGCCGGTGTGCCAGCGGACAGCAGGGGCACATCGGCCAGCTCGACCGCACTGTCCGTGCCCGATTCCACTGCGGGCAGCGGCTCGGCGGGCATACCCTGGTCGGTCGGTGCAAGCTCGACCACCGCCACGGTCAACACCGCCGCCCGCGCCACGCCGGACAGACCGGCACAGAGCAGCAGCAGCGCAGCGAACAGGGTCAACAGGAGTCGGCGGGGCATGGCGGTCGAGTGTAGCGGAGTGCCGATCACCGTGATGCGGCCGGGCCTGCAGGCGGCTCGGCGTAGTCCCAGCGCCGCCGCGCCGCCATGACCATGGTCGGGTACGGCGCCTGCCCGCGGCTGCCGTTGTAGCGGCCGAGCGCGAGGAACAGGTCGCCCTTCTCGCGGTCCAGGTAGTGGCGCAGGATGACGCAGCCGAAGCGCAGGTTGGTCTGCAGGTGGAACAGCCGGCTCGCGTCGCCATCGCCGATCAGCCGCGCCCAGAACGGCATCACCTGCATGTAGCTGCGTGCGCCGACGCTGGAGATCGCGTACTTGCGGAAACCGCTTTCCACCTCGACCAGCCCGAGCACCAGCGCGGTGTCCAGCCCGGCGCGGCGGCTCTCGTACCAGACGGTTTCGAGGAATTCGCGCCGCACGTCGAAGTCCGGCTTGCGCTTGGCGAGCCGCTGGCTCATCGCGCCGAGCCAGCGCAGGTGCGCGAGCCGGGCGTCTATCGTCGGGAAGTCGAGCTTCGGCGGCGCCCCCTCGCCCGCCACCGCCGACGCCAGCGCCGTGCGCACCGAGTCGGCCAGCGGCTCCTCGGCCTGCCCGCCGGCCAGGGCCTGCGGCGTCCAGCCCGTCAGGCCGACACTGCCCACCCAGGCGAGCAGCGTCCGGCGGGTCGGTTTCATGCCTGCAAGCGGGCCTTCACGAAGGCGGCCACGTCGGCGGCAGGCACCTTGGTGGCGGCCTCGTCGCGGCGGCCCTGGTATTCGAGCTGGCCTTCCTTCAGCCCGCGGTCGGACAGCACCACCCGGTGCGGCACGCCGATCAGCTCCCAGTCCGCGAACATCGCCCCCGGCCGCTCGCCGCGGTCGTCGAGCATCACGTCGATGCCCGCCGCCTGCAGCTCGTCGTGCAGCGCGTCGGCGGCGGCCTTCACGTCGGCGGAACGGTCGTAGCCGATCGGGCAGAGCGCCACCGTGAACGGGGCGATCGCGTCCGGCCAGACGATGCCGCGGGCGTCGTGGCCCTGCTCGATCGCCGCGCCCAGGATGCGCGTCACGCCGATGCCGTAGCAGCCCATCTCCATCAGCGCCGGCTTGCCGGTCTCGTCGAGGAAGGTGGCGTTCATCGCCTTGGAATACTTGGTGCCGAGGTAGAACACTTGGCCGACCTCGATGCCACGCTGGATCGACAGCACGCCCTGCCCGTCCGGCGACGGGTCACCCGCGACGACATTGCGGATGTCCGCCACCAAGTCCGGCTCGGGCAGGTCACGGCCCCAGTTCACGCCGGTGAGGTGGAAGTCGGCTTCGTTGGCGCCGCAGACGAAGTCCGCCATGTTCGCCACCGTGCGGTCGGCGATGACCTTGACCGGCTTCGTCAGGCCGATCGGGCCGAGGTAGCCGGGCTTGCAACCGAAGTGGTCCTCGATCTCGCCGAGCGTGGCGAAGCGGAAACCGTTCTTCAGCCCTTCGACCTTGCCGACCTTGATCTCATTCATGTCGTGGTCGCCGCGCAGCAGCAGCAGCCAGACCGTGGACTTGACGATGTCGCCCCGGTCGTTCACCTCGTCCGTCGCCATGACCAGCGACTTCACCGTCTGCGCCAGCGGCAGGTCCAGCAGCGCGGCCACGTCGGCGCAGGTGCTCTTGCCCGGCGTCGGCGTCTTCGTCAGCGCCTGTGTCGCGGCACCGCGTTCGGTCGTCAGCGCCACGGCTTCGGCCATCTCGATGTTGGCCGCGTAGTCGCTGGTCGGGCAGTAGACGATGGCGTCTTCTCCCGCGTCCGCGATCACCTGGAACTCGTGCGACAGGTCACCCCCGATCGCACCGGTGTCGGCCGCCACGGCGCGGTAGGTCAGCCCGAAGCGGTCGAAGATGCGCTTGTAGGTGGCGTACATGCGCTCATAGCTCTTGGCGGCAGCGGCGGCGTTGCGGTCGAAGGAGTAGGCGTCCTTCATGATGAACTCGCGCCCGCGCATCAACCCGAAGCGCGGCCGGCGCTCGTCGCGGAACTTGGTCTGGATGTGGTAGAAATTCTTCGGCAACTGCTTGTAGCTGCGCAGTTCCTGCCGGGCGATGTCGGTGACGACTTCCTCGCTGGTCGGCTGGATGATGAAGTCGCGGCCGTGGCGGTCCTTCACGCGCATCAGCTCCGGGCCCATCTTGTCAAAGCGGCCCGTCTCCTGCCACAGCTCGGCCGGCTGGACGACCGGCATCAGCATCTCCACGGCGCCCGAGCGGCCCATCTCCTCGCGGATGATGGACTCGACCTTGCGGATCACGCGCAAGCCCATCGGCATGTAGTTGTAGATCCCCGCCCCGAGGCGCTTGATCATGCCGGCTCGCATCATGAGCTTGTGGCTGACCACCTCGGCGTCGGCGGGGGCTTCCTTCTGGGTGGCGATGAAGAACTGGGAGGCTTTCATGGGGCGGGCAGCAGACTCGGGGGAAATCACTGTTCTTGTCGGGTGATACGCGGGGTTGCGATCACCAAGCCCAGTGCAATAATGAATCCAACGTGAAAATTGGGGTCTGATTATGCTTGACCGTGAAGGCTTCCGGCCCAACGTCGGCATCGTCCTGCTCAACCAGCGGAACCAGGTGTTCTGGGGCAAACGCATACGCACCCACTCCTGGCAGTTTCCGCAAGGCGGCATCAAGTATGGTGAATCGCCCGAGCAGGCGATGTTCCGAGAACTCCACGAAGAGGTGGGGTTGCATCCTGAACATGTCCGCATCCTGGCGCGCACGCGCGACTGGCTGCGCTACGAGGTACCTGAACATTTCATCCGCCGTGACGCACGGGGGCATTACCGAGGACAGAAACAGATCTGGTTCCTGCTGCAACTGACCGGCCGCGACAGCGACATGAACCTGCGTGCCTCCACGCACCCCGAGTTCGATGCCTGGCGCTGGCACGACTACTGGGTGCCGCTGGAGGTGGTGATCGAGTTCAAGCGCGATGTCTACCAGATGGCGCTCACGGAACTCGCCCGCTTCCTGCCTCCACGGCCCAGCGGCCACACGAACCGCTTCCTGCGTGGCGGGATGCGGGCGCAGCGGCGTGAGGACGGCAGCCTCGGCACCAGCACCGACCACGACAGTGACCCTCTGGACCAAGGGCATGGCGAGCCACCGCACGAGGAGCCGCTCATGCTCTCGGTGGCAAAACTTTCAAGCAGCGTCTGACAGTGGCGGCGGCACGATCGGCCAGACCGTGGTGCATGGGAAGGCAGCTCATCGGCGGTTGAGCATCGCCAGCCCGGCGCCCACGCCGGTCAACGCCCCGATGAGCGCGGGCGTGATCGCTTCCCCCAGCAGCCAGCCTGCACACAGCGTGCCGAACACGGGCGACAGGAACACGAAGGCTTGCACCTTGGTGGCTGGATAGCGCGTGAGCAGCCAGAACCACAGCAGGTAGCTGGCGAAGGTGACGATGACGCTCTGGTAGAACAGCGCGCCCACGGCCAGTCCGCTCCAGTGCGCCGGCCACGCCGATCCACTGACCACCGCCGCGATCGGCGACAGCACCGCCGCCACACCCAACTGGTAGGCCAGCGTCACCTCCGACGCCGCGCCGCGCAGCGCCGACAGCCGGATCACCACCGTCGTCAGCCCCCACAGCACCGCCGCACCCAGGATCATCAGGTCGCCGTGCCACGAACCACCCGCCGCGCCCTCGCCGAAGGCCAGCGCGATCGAGCCGAAGGCCACCAGCAAGCCACCGAACTGCAGCGGCGCCAGACGCTCGCCCTGGTGCGCCGCAGCGAGCACGAGCGCGACGATGAACGGCGAGGTGTTGATGAAGACGACGCCGCGCGCGGCTGTCGTGTATTGCAAGCCGACAAAGGCCAGCCCGAACTCGACCGCGAACAGCAGCCCGCACAGCAGCCCCGGCCACCCGGTGCCGTCGGTGAACGACCAGCGGATGCCGCGCCAGCGCATCCAGCCCAGCAGCAACGCGAACGCCACGATGCTGCGGATGGCGAGCTGCACCAGCACCGGCACCTCGGGCATCGCCGCCTTGATCGAGACCTGGTTCAGGCCCCACAGGAAGCAGCACAGCAGCAGGCTGAGCACGGCGGTGGTGTCGAGGTGCGTGTGGCGCACGGGGGCCGTCGTGGTCATCTTGACATCATCCCCGCCCTAAAGGACGGGGATTCCTCCTGCGAGACGCGCATGTCCGCGCGCGGCGATGTTCCTGGCTGCATTCACGTCGCGGTGGTGTTCCGCGCCGCAATCGCAGCATGTCCATCGCCTCATT
>NZ_JAAFKF010000199.1 GCF_013299175.1 Sphaerotilus sp. | reverse complement strand
TCTAACTGGATCAGACCGGTTTCGTGAGCAACGAACTGGTCTATGACGCCACGGTTCGCAACCTGGAGCTGATCGGCGAAGCCGCCACCCACATCCCAGATGAAGTACGCAAGGCGAACCCGGACATTCCCTGGCGGATGGTGATTGCCACGCGCAATCGGCTGATTCATGGGTACCTGGGACTGGAGAAGTTGCGCACCGTGTGAGTCAGGCAGCAGCCAGCGCCAAGGCACTGGAGCGGCGCGTGCTGGTCTGATCACCGATGGGCGCACAAGCCATGCCCGATAATCCCGCCCCATGAACCCCCTGCTCACGCGCCTCCAGCCCTACCCCTTCGAGCGCCTGCGCGCGCTGACCCAGGATGTCCGCCCGAACCCGGAGTACAGGCCGATCAGCCTCGGCATCGGCGAGCCGAAACACCCGACGCCCGAGTTCCTCAAGCTCGCGCTGACCACCTCGCTCGACGGGCTGGCCGCCTACCCCGCCACCGCCGGACTGCCCGCGATGCGCCAGTCGTGTGCGTCGTGGGTGCAGCGCCGCTATGGCGTGACGCTCGACGCGGCCACGCAGATCCTGCCGGTCAACGGCTCCCGCGAGGCGCTGTTCTCGCTCGCGCAGACCGTCATCGACCCGACCCGCCACCAGGGCCAGGGCGGCCCGGTCGTCGTCAGCCCGAACCCGTTCTACCAAATCTACGAGGGTGCGGCCTACCTCTCCGGCGCCACGCCCGTCTTCGCCAACAGCAACCCGGCGCGCAACTTCGCCGCCGACTGGTCGCAGATTGACGAGGCCACCTGGGCGCGCACGCAGCTCCTGTTCGTCTGCTCGCCGGGCAACCCGACCGGCGCCGTGGTGCCGCTGGACGAGTGGGCCGAGCTGTTCGCGCTGTCGGACAAGCATGGCTTCGTGATCGCCTCGGACGAGTGCTACTCCGAGATCTACTTCCGCGACGAGGCGCCGCTCGGTGCGCTCGAAGCCGCGCAGCAACTCGGTCGCACCGATTTCAAGCGCCTGATCGTGTTGACCAGCTTGTCCAAGCGGTCGAACGTACCGGGCCTGCGCTCGGGCTTCGTGGCAGGCGATGCGCAGATCCTGAAGCAGTTCCTGCTCTACCGCACCTACCACGGCAGCGCGATGAGCACCACCGTCCAGCAAGCCAGCATCACCGCCTGGGACGACGAGGCCCATGTCGTCGAGAACCGCAACCTCTACCGCCAGAAGTTCGCCCAGGTCACGCCCGTGCTGGCTGCAGTGATGGACGTGGCGCTGCCCGACGCAAGCTTCTACCTGTGGGCGAAGGTGCCCGAGGCGGTCTTCGGCGGCAGCGACACCGCGTTCACGCGCGAGCTGCTGGCTCAATACAATGTCGCGGTGCTGCCCGGCAGCTACCTGGCCCGCGAGGCGCACGGCGTCAACCCTGGCGCTGGCCGCATACGCATGGCGCTGGTGGCCGGGGTCGAGGAATGCCTCGAAGCCGCGCACCGCATCGCCGCGTTCGTGCGCGCCAACACCGGCACCTGAGCCACCGCCCCCTTTTCACGTCCCCTGCTTCTCAGAGAAAGCCCCTCCATGTCCGACTCCAGCCAACTGCAATCCCTCATCGAAGCCGCCTGGGAAGACCGTGCGAACCTGTCCGTCAGCGCCGCCCCCGCCGAGGTGCGCGAAGCCGTCGCCCACGCCATCGCCGAACTCGACGCCGGCCGCCTGCGCGTGGCGTCGCGCGAAGGCGTCGGCCAGTGGACGGTGCATCAGTGGCTGAAGAAGGCCGTGCTGCTGAGCTTCCGCCTGAACGACAACGTGCCGATGGGCGAGGGTTCACTCACTTTCTTCGACAAGGTGCCCACCAAGTTCGGCGGCCTGTCCGAAGCCGAACTGCGCGCCACCGGCGTGCGCGTCGTGCCGCCGGCCGTTGCCCGCCGCGGCAGCTTCGTGGCGCCGGGCGCGATCCTGATGCCGTCCTACGTGAACATCGGCGCCTACGTCGATGCGGGCACGATGGTCGATACCTGGGCCACCGTCGGCTCCTGCGCGCAGATCGGCCGAAACGTCCACCTCTCGGGCGGCGTCGGCATCGGCGGCGTGCTGGAGCCGCTGCAGGCCAATCCGACCATCATCGAGGACAACTGCTTCATCGGCGCCCGCTCCGAAGTGGTCGAGGGCGTGATCGTCGAGGAACACTCGGTGCTGGGCATGGGCGTCTACCTCGGACAGAGCACGCCGATCTTCGACCGTGCCACCGGCGAGATCAGCTACGGCCGCGTGCCCTCGGGCTCGGTCGTCGTCAGCGGCAACCTGCCGAAGAAGGCCGCCAACGGCGCGGACTACAGCATGTACGCCGCGATCATCGTCAAGCGCGTCGATGCCCAGACGCGCTCGAAGACCAGCATCAACGACCTGCTGCGCGACTGATCCGAACTGGTCTGGACTGGAGCCACGCGATGAGCAGCAAGAACATGGAACGCATCCTGCGCCTGATGGCCGAAAAGCGGGCGTCGGACGTTTTCCTGTCGGCGAACATGCCGGTGCTCATCAAGATCCACGGCCAGATCCTGCAGCTCACGCAGGAGCCGCTCGCCCCCAACCAGCCGCGCATGTTGCTGGCCGAGGTGATCACGGCGGCGCAGATGGAGGAACTGCAGGAGACCGGCGAGCTGAACATGGGCGTCCACCTCAGCGGCGTGGGCACCTTCCGGCTTTCGGGCTTCAAGCAGCGGGACACGGTCGCGGCGGTCTTCCGCTTCATGCCAACCGAGATCCCGGCGCTGGACTCGCTCAACCTGCCGGAGATGCTCAACACGCTGTGCCTGGCCAAGCGCGGCCTGATCCTGATGGTGGGCGCCACCGGCACCGGCAAGAGCACCACGCTGGCCTCG
>NZ_JAAFKF010000198.1 GCF_013299175.1 Sphaerotilus sp. | reverse complement strand
GGCGATGTCACCGTCAACGCCGATGGCAGCTACAGCTTCTCTCCCGCCGCCAACTACTCCGGCTCCGTCCCCGTCATCACCTACTCCGTCTCGGACGGCACCTCCACCGACACCGGCTCCCTGGCGCTCGCCGTCACTGCTGTCAACGATGCCCCTGTCGTCAGCGCCGAGACCATCACAACCGCCGAAAACACCTCGGTGAATGGTGCAGTCACACCACTCGATCTCGACGGTGACACCACCACCACCATCCTGGACACGGCACCTGCGCACGGCAATGTCACCGTGTATCCGGATGGCACCTACCGCTACACCCCTGCCCAGCATTTCAACGGCAGTGACCAATTCACCCTTTCAGTGCGTGATGGCCAGGGTGGTATCACCCCTGTCACCGTCACTGTCGCCGTGACACCAACCAATGACGCACCCACTGTGGTGGCCCCACAGCAAGATCTATCCAGCAACGACCACGCCTCCGTTTCCGTCAACATCGCCCCAGTGTTCGCCGACATCGACTCCACGGCCCTGACGTACCGTGCCGATGGTTTGCCGGCCGGATTGAGCCTCTCGCCCGAGGGCGTGATCACCGGAACTGTGGCGGGTGACGCATCGGCAGGGGGCGCCGCCGGTGACGGGGCTTACACCGTGACCGTGACCGCCACCGACAGCGCGGGCGCCACAGCTCGGCAGTCGTTCCTCTGGCAGATCAACAACCTCGCACCGCTGGCCAGCGAGGACACCATGGTCGTGGTGCCGGGTACTGCCACAGTGGTCTCCGCCAGCGACGGCGTGCTTGCCAATGACCGGGACGGCGATGGTGATGCACTCGCTGTCGCTGCCGTGGCCGGACAGGCGGGAGGCGTCGGACAGCCTGTCGCCGGCTCTGCAGGTGGCACCTTCACGATCGGTGCGGACGGTTCGTACACATTCGAGCCGGGCACCGACTTCGATGCCCTGCCCCCGGACGCCAGCCGGGTCACATCGATCAACTACACCACCACCGACGCACAGGGCGGCACCGCCACGGCCACTCTGGAGGTGACGGTGCAGGGCCGCAACGATGCCCCCATCGCCCGGGACGACACCGCCACGTCCCCCCAGAATGCCCCGCTGCACCTCGCTCCGCTCGCCAACGACACCGACATCGACGGCCAGGCCCTCACCATCACCAGCGCCACGGCAACACATGGCAGCGTCCAGACTCACCCGGACGGCACCCTGACCTACCTGCGCGGCGTCACGGCGGCCACCTTCGACACGGTGCGCTATGTGGTTTCGGACGGGCATGGCGGCACCAGCACGGCCGAGATTCGCATCGAGCTGACCCCCGTCGATGCCCCGGCTCCAGTCCAAACGGTGGCCCAGGAACCTGCCGCCCAGCCTCCACGGGTCGAACCTGCGAGCAAGCCCATCGCGGCCGAGGGCGCCGTGCTGCAAGCAGTTGCCGGCATGGGCGGGCTGGGCAGCCTGCAATCGATCGAGGCCACCGGGGCAATCATGGCGTCAGTCAACCGGATGCAGAGCCTCGGCGGTTCCCAGACCCGCGATGTGCAGACCGGCGCGGTCGGTGCGGTCGCACACGCCGACGCACCGCGTGTGAGCGACCGCGCCGCGGCAATTCTGGGAGGGCAGCACACTGCGTTCGACAGCCGCACGACCGATTCGCTGCTCGGTGCCTCGCTGCAATTGTTCAGCGGCACCGGCAATCGCCAGACACCGCTGACCATCGACACCGAGGTCCAGCGCGAGACGGTGCAGCTCTCGGTCAGCAGCGCCGCGGACCGCAGCGAGCACCGGGTGACCGAGTACCAGTTCCTCACGGGCAATGGCCGTCCGTTGCCGGCGGGCATTCAGGTCGATCCGCGCGGCAACGTGACGATTACGCGCGTACCGGGCATGGAGCGGGTATCGCTGACGGTGCGCGCCCTGCGCATCGACGGAACCTCGACCGAGGAGCGGCTGGAGATCGATGTCTCGACCGGGTCGGTCAAGGCGCTGGACGCCCCTGTGCGCGAGCAGCAGGCCCCCGCGCCGGCATTGCTCAGCACGAACCTGGAGCGTCTGTCGTCGGCCGCCGACACCGAGCGCCAGGCGCTGGGGCAGGCACTCGGGGAGCCCTGAGCAGGACGGCGGGCCTGTGCGGCGCCGGGTCGGTCACCGCGCCGCCCGGCTCGCCACCAACCCCCGCTGCGCCGCCCACCCCGCCACGTCCTCCCGCCGGATCGCCGCCGCCATCAGCCCCGGAAACGCATCCGGCGTACACGCGAACGACGGCACGCCCAGCCCCGCCAGCTTGGCCGCGAGCTGGTGGTCATAACTCGGCGCCCCTTCGTCGCTCAAGGCCAGCAGCGCCACGCACTGCACCCCTGCCTCGACCATCTCCGCCGCCCGCTGCAGCAGCCGCTGCTCGACGCCGCCTTCGATCAGGTCCGAGATCAGCACGAAGATGGTGTTGCGCGGGTCGCGGATCTGGCTCTGGCAGTAGGCGACCGCCCGGCCGATGTCGGTGCCGCCGCCGAGCTGCACACCGAACAGCAGCGCCACCGGGTCATCCAGTTGCTCGCTCAGATCGACCACCTCGGTGTCGAACACCACCAGCCGCGTCGCCACCGCCGGCAGGCTGGCCAGCACCGCGCCGAAGATGCTCGAATACACGACGCTCGCCGCCATCGAGCCACTCTGATCGATGCACAGGATGATCTCGCGCTGTGGACGGCGCGACTTGCGGCCGTGGCCGATCAGCGTCTCGGGAACGATGGTGCGGAGGTCGGGCTGCCAGTGGCGCAGGTTGGCGCGGATGGTGCGGTGCCAGTCGATCTCGCTGTGGCGCGGGCGGCGGTTGCGCACGCTGCGGTCGATCGCGCCGGTGATGGCCGAGCGCAGCGGTTCTTCCAGG
>NZ_JAAFKF010000197.1 GCF_013299175.1 Sphaerotilus sp. | reverse complement strand
ACGTGCTGCATGCGGATGCCGGTCAACTCCTCCAGCAACTCGGCGCCGAGGTGGCCAGGGCTGCCGACACCCCACGAACCGTAGGTGACCTTGCCCGGCTCGGCCTTGGCCGCGGCGATCAGATCCCCCATGTTCTTCCACTTCGACTCGGACCCCACCGCCACCAGGAAGGTGGTGCGGAAGATCGACGCCACCGGCTCGAAGTGCTTCACCGCGTCCACGCCGCGCTGCTTGTAGAGGTGCGGCACGGCGGCGAGGTGGTCGCTGTCGAGTTGCAGCAGCGAGTAGCCGTCCGGCGCAGCGCGCTTGACGGTGTCCATCGCGATGAAGCCGCCGCCGCCGGGGCGGTTTTCGACCATGACGCGCTGGTTCCAGAGCTTGCCGAGCTTCTCGGCGACGAGGCGCAGCGTGGCGTCCGGGCCGCTGCCGGGAGCGAAGGCGGTGAACAGCGACACCGGCTTGTTCGGGAAATCGGCGGCGGACTGTGCCACTGCGGGCAGGTGAGCGAAGGTGGCGGCACCGATCAGGGCGGCCAGGAAGGTCTTGCGTTGCATGGGTTTGTCTCCTCGGAATGGGGGGTGCCGGAATCAGCCAGCGTCCGGCTGGCGTGAAGGCGCGGCGCGCTGGAAGGCTTCCAGTGTCATGCAAGCGGCCTCGACCGCCGCGATGCAGGGCCAACGCGACAGATCGACCTTGAAGCGCCGCGCACCTTCGACCTGCGGCACGAGGTAGACATCCGCCAGCGTCGGCGCGCCGCCGAAGCAGAAATCGCCCCGCGCCGTGTCCGCCGCCAGCAGCGCCTCGATCGCGTCGAAGCCGTCCGCGATCCAGGTGCCGCACCAGGCGTTGATCGCCGCATCGTCCGCGCCGAAGCGGTGACGCAGGGCTTCGAGGATGCGCCGGTTGTTCACCGGGTGGATGTCGCAGCCGACGATCGCCGCCAGTGCCCGCACACGCGCCCGCGCTTCGGCGCCGGTCGGCAGCAGCGCCGGCGTCGGGTAACGCTCTTCCAGCCACTCGATGATCGCGGGCGACTGGGTCAGCACGGTGTCGTCGTCGAGCACCAGCGCCGGCACCAGCCCTTGCGGGTTGAGCGCCTTGAACTCGGCCTTCAGGTGCGCCTCGGTGCGCAGATCGACGGCGACGTACTCGGCGTCCAGCCCCTTCAGGTTCAGGGCGATGCGCAGGCGGTGCGAGGTGCCGCTGCGGAAAAAGTTGTAGAGCTTCACCCGACCGCTCCCGTCACTCGGCAGCGCCGATGGTCAGCGCCACCTCGCCCACGCCCGCCACCTGCCCGGTGATGCGGTCCCCGGCCACGACCGCGCCGACGCCTTCCGGGGTGCCGGTGTAGATCAGGTCACCGGGTTCGAGGTGATAGAACAGCGACAGGTCGGCGAGGATTTCGCGGATGTTCCAGATCAGCTTGTCCACGTCGGAGTGCTGCTTGGTGACACCGTTGACCTGCAAGGCGATCTCGCCCGACTCGATCACGACACCCGGCATCGGCACGACTTCGCTGCAGACCGAGCCTTGTTCGATGTCCTTGCCCAGATCCCACGGCCGGCCCTTGTCGCGGGCGACGAGCTGCAGGTCGCGGCGCGTCATGTCCAGCCCGCAGGCGTAGCCGTAGACCAGCTCATGCGCGTCCTCGGCGGCGACGCGGAAACCCGCCTTGCCGACGACGAGCACGAGTTCCATCTCGTAGTGGTAGTTCGACGTGCCGGGCGGGTAGGCGACGGTCGCGCCGCTGTCCACCAGCGTCTGCGGCGACTTGGTGAAGTAGAAGGCGCGCTCGACCGACTTGTCCACCGGGCGGCCCATCTCGATGGCGTGGGCGTGGTAGTTGCGGCCGACGCAGAAGATGCGGTTGATCGGCAGGCGGGCGTCCGAGCCACGGATGGGCAGCGATTGGACGGCGGGCGGGTTCCAGAGGTAGTTGGTCATGGTGTTCAGTGCTTGGTAGCTTGGTATTCAGTGGTCAGGAGGGATTCAGGCGCGGACTTCGTAGACACCGAGCTTGCGGTGCAGCGGCGATTCGTCGGCCATGAAGAGGAAGGCAGGTTGGTCGGCGGACAGGTTGCGCAGCGTCACGCCCGTGTAGCCGGGTGCGCAGCAGGTGTCGGCCTCCAGCAGGGTGAAGGTGCGCGGCGTGTCGGTCTGCACGGCGACTTCGACCCCCGCGCCGCCTTCGATCAGGTGGAACACGCAGGCTGGCGAGCGGGCCGGCAGCGTCAGCGTCTGGCCGGGGCGCAGCATCTGGGCGTAGAAGCCGAGGATGTTTTCCGCGTCGTCACCGGTCTCGGGGTTGACGTAGGTGATCTGCACGTCGTCGAGCGCGGGCTGGTCGTCGGACAGGGCAATCAGCGCGGCGCGGGTGTCCACCCAGGGATAACGCAGCATCGGATACCGCTTGCCGCTGCGGCCGAACACGGTGCTGGGCGTGATCCCGGCGCGTCGGTAGGTGTTGTCGCCACGGCCCGGCTTGGTCTCCTGCCGCCCGCCGTTGAGGTGGTAGCTGACCTCCAGGTAGTAGGCCAGCGGCAGGTCCAGCACGTCGAGCCAGATCACCGGCTCGGTGCCGTCATGGCCGTGTTCGTGCCACAGCCCGGTAGGCGTCAGGATCAGGTCGCCACGCGACATCGGGCAGCGTTCGCCGTCCACCGTTGTCCAGGCGCCCTCCCCCTCGACCACCATGCGCACCGCGTTCGGCGTGTGGCGGTGCGACGGCGCCCATTCGCCGGGCAGCAGCAACTGCATCCCGAGGTACATCGCGCTGCTGGCCTGCATCTTCTCCAGCGTGTGGCCGGGGTTGGCCAGGACCAGCACGCGCCGCTCGGCCTTCTCGATCGGCGTCAGCTCGCCCGCCTGCAGCAGCAGCGGCTTGATGGCGGCGTAGGCCCAGTGCGTGGGCTGCGTCTGGCGGGTCGGGATCTTCGGGGGCAGCACGCCGCGCAGGCTCGGCCACAGCGGCACGAGGTTCTGGTCCCGCAGCGCCTGCACGTAGGCGGGCGGCAGGTCTTCGAGGCGGGCGAGTTGAGCGTCTTCCATGTCGTTCTCCTTGGTTTCAGCGTTTGGCAGCATCAAGGCAGTTGCCGACATTCCAGCCGTACAGCCACTCCATCGCGTCATAAAAACGTTCAGCCGACCGACCGCGCCACAGGTCGTTGCGCACCAGCCGCTCGACGCCCTTGGCGTGGTAGATGCGGCCCATTTCGCGCGACGACAGCACGATGCGGGCGGTGCGGGCCACGCGGGCGCGCTGGTAGAGGTCGAG
>NZ_JAAFKF010000196.1 GCF_013299175.1 Sphaerotilus sp. | reverse complement strand
CTTAGCCTTGATTAGCCCCGAGACTTCCAGAACATGTACGCCGCCAGTGCGTAGAGCGTGCAGGCGAAGACCTTCTTGAGCTGCTTGACGTTGAGCGCGTGGGCGGTACGGGCACCGAAGGGGGCGGTGGTCACGCTGGCGGCGGCGATGAGCGCCAGCCCTGGCAGCCACAGATAGCCGACTGCCCCCGGCAGCGGACTCGCCATCGACCAGCCGCCGATCACATACCCGACGGTGTTCGCCAGCGCGATCGGAAACCCGAGTGCCGCCGAGGTCGCCACCGCGTTGTGCATCGCCACGTTGCACCAGCCCATGAACGGCACGGAGATGAACCCGCCGCCCGCGCCAACCAGCCCCGAGATGAAGCCGATCACGCCACCTGCACCGAGGCTGCCGACGGTGCCCGGCATCTGGCGGGTGGGGGCGGGCTTGCGGTCAAGCAGCATCTGGGTCGCCGAGAAGGCGACGAACACGGCGAATACCAGTGCCAGTGTCGTGCCCTTGAGCAGCGAGAACACCCCGGCGCCCGCCAGCAGGCCCCCCAGCACGATGCCCGGCGCGAGCGTTCGCACGATGTCCCAGCGGACCGCGCCGCGCTGGTGGTGGGCGCGCACGCTGGACATGGCGGTGAAGAGGATGGTGGCCATGGACGTGGCAATCGCCATCTTGACCGCCAGTGCCGCATCGACGCCGCGCGCCGACAGGATGAGCGTCAGGAACGGCACCATCAGCATGCCGCCTCCGATGCCGAGCAGGCCGGCGAGGAAGCCGGTGCAGGTGCCGAGGGCGAGCAGTTCGGCGACCAGGGTGAGATCGAAGGGCATGGGTGCGGGGAGAGTGGGGGTGTCCGCTGCAAGCCGAGGGCCGCATTCCTGAACCCAGGGGATTCAGGTGGGCGAGGTCAGGCTGGTTTCGGGTTCATCTGACGCGAGACGATCACACCAACCGGCCGATGTTCCAAGCCCAGGCTCGCGAGAGCATCGGTTCAAGGAAATAAAAACCCCCGCGAATGCAGCGGACAGGGCAGATTCTAAGCCGATGGCGGGGTGCTGTGGCCACCGAGTGCGGCATCCAGGCGGCGGACCAGGGCATCCACATCGATGGTGATGAGCGGCACGGCAGGGGCCGGTGTCGTCTCCGCCTCGGCTGCAGGGGCGGGCGTGGCGTGGCCGTCCCGTGTGCGCTGTTCGATGAGGGCATGCGCCAGGTTCAGTGCCGACAGCACGGCGATGCGCTCGCGGGCCTTCACCCGGCCGGCGTCGCGGATGGCGCACATCTCGCGGTCCACCAGACGCGCGGCAGCCGTCAGCACCGCCTCGCCTTCTTGCGGGCAGGCCAGGACGTAGCCCTGCCCCATGATGTTCACATCCAGCGGTTTCGCGCCCATGCTTGTGCTCATACACCGCCTCCCGAGGCACCACGGTCATGGGTATCGACATCGCCCGCTGGCAGCCGCTCGATCAGCGCATCGATGCGGGCGCGTGCTGCGGACAACCGTGAACGCAGGTTGTCCCGCTCTGCATGGGCTGCGGCGAGTTTCTGCTCCAGCAGCGCGTTGTGCTGCTGCAAGGCGCTGTGGTGCAGCAGCAGCCGGTCTACCCGTTCGGCGAGGTCTTCGAGTGTGGACATTGCGCGTTGGCGTGTGGCCTGTGTCGTATGGCGGGGTTCGCGGCGATTGTAGTGGTCCGGGCGCGCACCGTTTACAATTCACGTTGTTGGTGCTCGTGCCGGCCTTCACGCCAGCACGGTTAAACGGGAAGCAGGAAAGCAGACGCTCTTTCGGGCCACGCTCAACCTGCGCTGCCCCCGCAACGGTAAGCGGACGGGAGCCTTCGCGCTCTCTGCTTCGGCGCACATGCCACTGGTGTCATTGGGACACCGGGAAGGTCGTCCGAGGTTCGTCCGTCAGCCCGGATACCGGCCAACGGGGGGTGGACTGCGTCGCGCTGTCAGGCGTCTGAGCGGTCTGCCATTGAGGTGTGCGCCTGCGGGGAAGCTGGCGCGCACGACGTTCTCAGGTCCGTGTTCTCCATGCATTCCCATTTCCAGGGCACTTCGCTGCCCCTTCTGTCCGTGCGTCCCGTGGTGCGGGCGGTTCTGCTGTGTGCGGCGTCCTGCGTCTCGGTGTCGGCGCTGGCGCAGCAAGCCAGGCTCGATCCCGTCGTCGTCACCGGTGTCCGCCAACCCCTGCCGCTGAGCCGCATGGCCGCCGACGTGCAGGTCATCGACGCCGAGCGCATCGCCAATTCGACTGCCGATTCGGTGGAAGACCTGCTGCGCCGCGAAGCCGGCCTGCAGGTCAGCCGCAACGGCGGGCCGGGCATGAACGCCGGCATCCTGATCCGCGGCGCCGGGGTCGGCAACACCGTGGTGCTGATCGACGGCGTGCGTGTCGGCTCGGCCACGCTGGGGCAGACGATGTTCGAGAGTCTGAGCCTCGCCCAGATCGACCGCATCGAGGTGCTGCGCGGCCCGGCTTCCAGCCTGTATGGCGCGGACGCGGCCGGCGGCGTGGTGCAGATCTTCACCCGGCGCGGCACCCCCGGCCTGCAAGTCCACGCGAAAGCGGCGGTCGGCGGCTACGGCTCGCGTGAAACTGCACTCGGCGTTTCCGGCGCACAGAGCGGCTTCGACTACGCGCTGTCGCTGGCCGACGAAGCCACGGATGGCGTTTCGGCCCTGCGCCCTGGCGACCGCTACGGCAACTACAACCCCGACCGCGACGGTGCCCACCGCACCTCCGGCCAGCTCGCGGTCGGCTTCACCCCGGTCGCCGGCCACCGCATCGGTCTGAGCCACACCCAGAGCCGCACGCGCAACCAGTACGACGACAGCCAGTACGTGGCCCCGACCTTTGCCCAGGACGCCACGCCCGATTTCCGCAACCGGCTCGACACCACCGCCACGGCGCTCGACCACCGCAGCCAGTTCGGCAACGGCCTGACCTGGACCAACCACCTCGCGCGCAGCGAAGACCAGCTCCTCACCGGCGCGGCCGTGATCGACCGCTTCCAGACCCGCCGCGCGCAGTTCACCTCGCAGGTGGGCTGGGCGATCGACACCCGGCACCACGTCGTCGGCGCGTTCGAGCATCTGGTGGAAAAGGCCAGCTCGACCAGCTACGTGGCCGACGTGGAGCGGCGCAACAGTGCGCTGGTGCTGGGCTACTCGGGCAGCTTCGAGGGCACGCTGGTGCAGGCCGACGTGCGCCGGGACCAGAACTCGGTCTACGGCGGCGTGACCACGGCCCGCCTCGGCGGCAGCATCACGCTGGCACCGGGCCTGCGCCTGCGCACGCTGGCGGGCACCACCTACCGCGCGCCCAGCTTCAACGACCTGTACTACCCCGGCTACGGCGTGGCCACGATCACGCCCGAGCATGGCCGCAGCG
>NZ_JAAFKF010000194.1 GCF_013299175.1 Sphaerotilus sp. | reverse complement strand
CCATAGACAAACGCGCAATTCTGAACCCCTCAGAAAAGCGCATCACCTACCCAGGCGCCTACCCACCATGGGGCAAGGCGTGCGAGCACGGTCGGTGGGGGTGGTGCCGGGTCGCTGCTGGCCGTGGCCGATCGGGCAGAAGACTCAGCGCCCACCCGACACGTCCACCACCGTCCCGGTGATGTAGGACGCTTGCACCGAGAGCAGCCACAACACCGCCCGCGCCACCTCGTCGGGATGCCCGCCCCGCTGCATCGGCACTCCTGCCTTGAGCCGCTCGACCCGCCCCGGCTCGCCGCTGCTGGCATGGATTTCGGTTTCGATCAGGCCGGGCGCAACGGCGTTGACGCGGATGCCTTCGGCGGCCACCTCGCGTGCCAGTCCGATGGTGAAGGTGTCGATGGCGCCTTTGGACGCCGCGTAATCGACGAACTCGCCCGGTGACCCCAGCCGTGCTGCACGCGACGACAGGTTGACGATGGCGCCACCCGCACCCCCCCGCGCCGTGGACATCCGCCGCACCGCTTCCCGCGCACAGAGGAAGCTGCCGACGACGTTGGTGTCGAACACGCGCCGCAGCCGGGCCGCATCCATGTCGATCACGCGGCCCTGGCGTCCGATCACGCCGGCGTTGTTGACCAGCGCCGTGATGCGGCCGAGTTCTGCATCGACCCGCTCGAACAGCCGCAGCACGTCGGCCTCGACCGCGACATCGGCTTGTACCGCCAGCGCCCGGCCGCCGTCGCCTCGGATCTGCGCGACCAAGGTGTCGGCGAGGTCTGCGCGGCTGCGGTAGCTGAGACAGACGGCGTAACCCTGCTGCGCCGCCAGCAGCGCCACCGAGGCGCCGATGCCGCGGCTGCCGCCGGTGACGAGGAGGATGGGCAGGGGAGTTTGGTCGGTGTGCATGCCGGAAAGTATCGACCCGATCGCTACACTGCGGCGAGCCCTTCGTCACCGTTACCGTCATTGCAGGAGACAACCCCCCATGAAAACCCGCGCCGCCGTCGCCTGGCAAGCAGGCCAGCCCCTCACCATCGAGACCGTGGACCTCGAAGGACCGAAGTTCGGCGAGGTGCTCGTCGAGATCAAGGCCACCGGGATCTGCCACACCGACTACTACACGCTCTCCGGCGCCGACCCGGAAGGGCTGTTCCCCGCGATCCTCGGCCATGAGGGCGCGGGCGTGGTCGTCGATGTCGGCCCCGGCGTCACCTCGCTGCGCCAGGACGACCACGTCATTCCGCTCTACACGCCCGAGTGCCGCCAGTGCAAGTTCTGCCTGAGCCGCAAGACCAACCTGTGCCAGCTCATCCGCGGCACGCAGGGCAAGGGGTTGATGCCGGACGCGACCAGCCGCTTCAGCCTGAACGGCAAGCCCATCCTCCACTACATGGGCACGTCCACCTTCAGCAACTACATCGTGGTCCCCGAGATCGCGCTGGCCAAGATCCGCCCGGACGCGCCGTTCGACAAGGTCTGCTACATCGGCTGCGGCGTGACGACCGGGGTGGGCGCGGTGCTGTTCACGGCCAAGGTCGAGGCGGGCGCGAACGTGGTCGTCTTCGGGCTGGGCGGGATCGGGCTGAACGTGATCCAGGGGGCGAAGATGGTCGGCGCCGACAAGATCATCGGCGTGGACCTGAACCCGGCCCGCGAAGCGATGGCCCGCAAGTTCGGCATGACGCACTTCCTGAACCCGAAGGACATCGAGGCGGCCGGCGGCAACCTCGTGGACGCGATCGTGCAGCTCACCGACGGCGGCGCCGACTACAGCTTCGAGTGCATCGGCAACACCAAGGTGATGCGCCAGGCGCTCGAATGCACGCACAAGGGCTGGGGCCGCAGCATCATCATCGGCGTGGCCGAGGCGGGTGCGGAGATCTCGACCCGGCCGTTCCAGCTCGTCACGGGCCGCAAGTGGGAAGGCTCGGCGTTCGGCGGCGCACGCGGACGGACGGACGTGCCGAAGATCGTGGACTGGTACATGGACGGCAAGCTCAACATCGACGACCTCATCACCCACAAGCTCAAGCTGGAAGACATCAACCGCGGCTTCGAGCTGATGAAGAGCGGCGAGTCGATCCGCTCGGTGGTGGAGTTCTGAGCATGATCGACGGATTGGAACTCGTCAGCGAGCACGGCTGCTTCGGCGGCGTGCAGCGGTTCTATCGCCATGTGTCGCGGGAGATCGGCCTGCCGATGCGGTTCGCGCTGTTCTTGCCGAAGCAGGCGCTGGCGGGTGAGGCCGTGCCGCTGCTGACCTTTCTGGCCGGGCTGACCTGCACCGAAGAGACTTTCGCGATGAAAGCCGGCGCCCAGCGCAGCGCCGCCGCACACGGGCTGGCGCTGCTGATGCCCGACACCAGCCCGCGAGGCACTGGCGTGCTCGGCGAGGCGGAGCACTGGGACTTTGGCGTCGGCGCGGGCTTTTACCTCGACGCCACACAGCCACCGTGGGCCGGTCACTGGCGCATGGAAAGCTACCTGTTGCGCGAGCTGATCCCGGCGGTGGCGGCGCAGTCCGGGCTGGATGGCACGCGGCTGGGCATTTCCGGGCACTCGATGGGCGGCCACGGCGCGCTGACGCTGGCGCTGCGGCATCCGGGTCGGTTTGCGAGCGTGTCGGCGTTCGCGCCGATCTGTGCGCCGACGCTCTGTCCATGGGGCCACAAGGCGTTCACCGGCTACCTCGGGCCGGACACCTCGACCTGGGGCGACCACGACGCGAGCGTGCTGATGGCGCGGCAGGACGGGGCGCCGTACCCCGAAGGCATCCTGATCGACCAGGGGCTGGCGGACAAGTTTCTCGTCGAGCAGTTGCACCCCGAGGCGTTCGAGGCGGCGTGTGCATCGGTCGGCCAGCCGCTCACGCTGCGGCGGCATGCGGGGTGTGACCACGGTTATTACTTCATCGCCAGCGTCGTCGAGGACCATGTGGCGCACCACGCGCGGGCCTTGCGCACCCTGTCCACCTGAGCGCACCTGAGAGGTTTCCATGCAAACCATTGCCCGCTCTTGTTCCCGTTGGCTGAACTGGTGTCTTCCGTGGCTGCTGGCCGTGCTGCAGGCCGGCTGTGCCGTCGCGCCGAAGCACGCCGCCTTGCAGGGCGACACGCTGCCGCCGCTGATCCCCGCCCGCGCGTTCTTCGCCAACACGCGCGCGTCCGGCGACTACCAGCTCTCGCCCGATGGCCGGCAGCTCGGCTGGATCGGGGTGTACGGCACCGGCCCGGCGCTGTTCGTCCGCCCGGTCGATGCGGACGGGCAGCCGACCGGGGTGGACCGCGTGGTGGCGCCGGGGCTGGGCGGTTTCCGCTGGGCGCAGGACAGCCGGCATGTGCTGTTCAGCCGCGACCAGGGCGGCAACGAGAACTACCACCTCATCGCGCTCGACACGCTGGCCAGCGAGCCGCGGGCGCGGGATCTGA
>NZ_JAAFKF010000195.1 GCF_013299175.1 Sphaerotilus sp. | reverse complement strand
GTGATGGCATCATTCAAAAGCCTTGAACCCCAGCGCGCGCCCACCCCGGCGCCCCACCCGCCGATGACCGACCGCCGCCACGCCCTGACCCCCGAAGCCCTGGAGATGATGGACACCATCGCCCGCACCGGCAGCTTTGCCGCGGCGGCGCGGGAACTCGGCAAGGTGCCGTCGGCGCTGACCTACAGCGTGCGCCAGTTGGAGGAGGCGCTGGACGTGCTGCTGTTCGACCGCAGCTCGCGCCAGGCGCAGTTGACCGCCGCCGGCGCCGAGCTGCTGCACGAGGGCCGGCGCCTGCTCGCGCAGATGGACGCCGTGGCCAACCGGGTGCAGCGCGTGGCCACTGGCTGGGAGACGACGCTGGCGATCGCGGTGGACAACATCGTGGCGCCGCGGGCGATCTTCGACCTGATCGAGGCGTTCTACGCGCTGCGCTGCACCGAGTCGCCCGACGCCGGCCCGCTGCCCACGCGGCTCAAGCTGCGCAACGAGGTGATGGCCGGCACGCTGGAGGCGCTGCTGAACGGGCAGGTGGATCTGGCGATCGGCATCGGGATGCCGAGTGGCTTGCCGCAGGAGGTGCAGAGCGTGCCGCTGGGTTCGCTGGAGATGCTGCTGGCCGTGGCGCCGCACCACCCGCTGGCGGCGCTGCCCGAGCCGCTGTCGCTGCAGACGGTGGCGCAGCACCGCATCATCGCCATGGCCGACACCGCGCAGCGCATGGACCGCCACACCTTCGGCATCCAGCCGGGGCAGGACGTGCTGACCGTGCCCTCGCTGGTGGCCAAGCTGGAGGCGCAGATCCGCGGCCTGGGTTGCGGCCGGTTGCCGGAGCCGCTGTTGCGGGCGCATGTGGCGGCCGGGCGGCTGGTGGTGAAGCAGACCGAGGGGATGCGGTCGAGCGTCGATCTGCACTACGCCTGGCGGGCCGGGCCGGGCGTCGGCCGGGCGCTGGGCTGGTGGCTGCAGCAGCTCGAAAGCCCCGTTACCCGCCGCGCGTTGCTGGAGCAGCACGCCGGTCTGATCCTTTGAGCGCGGTGCCGGCGGCGGCGGGTGGCTACGTCGGCCGCTTCGCCCCGTCGCCGACCGGGCCGCTGCACGCCGGTTCGATGACCGCCGCGCTGGCCTCGTGGCTCGATGCGCGTGTACACGGCGGGCGCTGGCTGGTCCGCATCGAGGATGTGGACACGCCGCGCTGCGTGCCGGGCGCCGACGCCGAGATCCTGCGCCAGTTGACGGCCTGCGGGCTGGTGCCGGACGAGGCGCCGGTGTGGCAGTCCCGGCGCGGTGCGCTGTACGCCGTGGCGCTGGAGAGACTGCACACCGCCGGTCTCGCCTACGGCTGCCGCTGCACGCGCCGCGAAATCGCGCTGGCGCAGACGGCGCTCGGCCACGACCGCACGCGCCATGGCGAACTCGTCTACCCCGGCACCTGCCGCCCCGGTGGCGCGCAGCCGGTGGCGTGGGCCGAGGCGCGGGCGGTGCGGCTGCTGACCGTGGCGCCCGATGGCGGTGACGTGGTGATCGACTGGACCGACGCCCGCCTCGGCCCGCAGCGCCAGAACGTCACCCGCGAGGTCGGCGACTTCGTGCTGCGGCGGGCGGACAGGCTGTGGGCCTACCAGCTCGCGGTGGTGGTCGATGACGCGGCGCAGGGCGTCACCCACGTCGTGCGCGGGGAGGATCTGGCCGACAACACGCCGCGCCAGATCGGGTTGCAGCAGTGCCTGGGCCTGCCGACGCCGCGTTACCGGCACACGCCGCTGGTGCGCGATGCCCAGGGCGAGAAGCTGTCGAAGCAGACCGGAGCGCCGGCGGTGGCGGTGGAGCGGCCGGTCGAGGTGTTGCGGGCGGCGGCGGCGGCGCTGGGCTTGGCGGTACCTTGGTGTGCGGATGTGAATGCGGTGCTGCAGGCGTCACTGGCGGCCTGGGGCGCGCAGGGCGGTGGGCCGCAACTGGTGGCATGATCGCGGCCGTTTACGTTGTTCCACCCCTACGAAGGCTCACTCCATGATCTCCACTCCCTCTGGCCTGCAGTACGAAGACACCGTCGTCGGCACGGGCGAACTCGCCACCGCCGGCCGCCAGGTCAGCGTGCATTACACCGGCTGGCTGCACGACGCTGCTGCCCCGAACGGCCGCGGCCGCAAGTTCGACTCCAGCAAGGACCGCGGCCAGCCCTTCCGCTTCGCGCTTGGCGCGGGCATGGTCATCGGTGGCTGGGACGAAGGCGTGCAGGGGATGCATGTCGGCGGCACCCGCGTGCTGCTGATCCCGTCGAACCTGGGCTATGGCGCCCGCGGCGCTGGCGGTGTGATTCCGCCGAATGCGACGCTGGTGTTCGAGGTGGATTTCCTCGGGTATTGAGACCGACGGATGGGTGCGTGTGTCTTGATGATGTGCAGTTGAATGGTACATCTGGCATTCATGCCATTGCCGCTGAAAGGCTGTCATGCACTCTCTGCCCTTCACCGAAGCCCGTGCCCACTTGGCCGACACCTTGCGCGAGGTCGAGGCCACTGACACGCCAGTCCTGATCTCGCGCCGCGGGCAGACGGCGGGTGTGCTGATGTCGTGGGCACAGTACCGACGGCTTCAGACTGGCACCGCCGGGTTCAGCGCCCGCCTGACGCAGTGGCGCGCCGAGTGTCTGGCGCCCGAGGCTGGCACTGGGCTGGAGGAAGAGCCAGACCCCTTTGCCGATCTGCGCGATCCCGGCCCCGGGCGTGTGGTGGACTGGACCGACGCGCTGTGAGCGTGCGTGTGCAGGCGAGCGGGACGGCGCCGGTCTGGCTGCTCGACACCAATGTCCTGTCCGAAGGGATCCGACAGCGGCCGCACGCCGGCGTGATGGCGCATCTGGCACGGCATTCGGAAGAACTGGCCGTGCCGGCACCCGTGTGGCATGGGCTGCGGTTTGGCTGGCTGCGGATGCCCGATGGCCGGCGCAAGGACGACATCGGGCGCTATCTGCAGGAGGTCGTGGGCGGTCTCCCGGTGCTGGCCTATGACGCCTCGGTGGCGCGTCTGCACGCCGAGTTGCGCGTCGACGCCGACCGCCGCGGGCGGCCACTGCCGTTCGCCGATGGGCAGATCGCCGCGATTGCGGTCGCCCACGGATTGACGCTGGTCACGCGCAATCTGAAGGATTTCACGGGCGTGTCGGGGTTGCGGCTGGTGGATTGGTTCGAGGGCTGAGCGGCACGGCCGCTCTCAAGCCCCCCGCCAGCGTCCCCCCGCCTCCCGCTGCGCCTTGCCCAGCACCACCAGCGTCTCCAGGATCTGCGGCAGCCGCTTCTTCCACGGCCCGCGCCCGGTGAACCGGCCTGCCAGTGCCTCCTCGTCGAGCGGCTGGGCACTGGCGGCGAGGGCATCGGCGACGGCGCGCATCTGTTCGGGCAGATCGGCGGGCCAGGGCAGGCGGGCGGTCG
>NZ_JAAFKF010000193.1 GCF_013299175.1 Sphaerotilus sp. | reverse complement strand
GCCAGGAACATCGCCGCGCGCGGACATGCGCGTCTCGCAGGAGGAATCCCCGTCCTCTAGGGCGGGGAGGATGTCAATAGAATCAGGCTCGCCAAGGAACCCTGATGGACACCCAGACCACCGCCGACAAGGACATCGACACCCGCGGGCTGAACTGCCCTTTGCCCATCCTGAAAGCCAAGAAGGCGCTGGCCGATCTGGCCAGCGGGCAGGTGCTCAGGGTGCTGGCGACCGATCCGGGTTCACTGCGCGACTTTCAAGCGTTCGCGCGCCAGACCGGCCATGTGCTGCTCGGGCAGGAGACGCTGCCCGGCAACGAGTTCGTCCACCTGCTGCGCCGGCGCTGAGGCCAGCACAGCCGGGTGAAGCTCAGAACTGCAGGTTCTTGAGGTACTGGCGGAACGAGTCGCCGAGTTCCGGGTGCTTCAGGGCCAGCTCGACGTTGGCTTCCAGGAAGCCTTCCTTGCTGCCGCAGTCGTAGCGGCGGCCTTCGTAGCGGTAGGCGAAGACCTTTTCCCGGCGCAGCAGCGCGGCGATGCCGTCCGTCAACTGGATCTCGCCACCCACGCCCCGCGGCTGCGCGGCGATCTCGTGGAACACGCCCGGCGTCAGGATGTAGCGGCCGGCGACACCCCAGCGCGACGGGGCCTCTTCCGGCGACGGCTTCTCGACGATCTTGCTCACGTCCATCACACGGTCGTTGACCAGCGTGCCGGCGACGATGCCATAACGCTTGGTGTGCTCGGCCGGCACTTCCTGCACGGCCAGGATCGAGGCGCGCCATTCCTTGTACTGCTCGACCATCTGCGCCAGCACCGGCGGTTCGCCCATCATCAGGTCATCGGCCAGCAGCACGGCGAACGGCTCGTTGCCGATCAGCCGCTGGCCGCACAGCACCGCGTGGCCGAGACCCAGCGCCTGCGCCTGGCGAACGTAGATGCACTCCATGTCCTTGGGCTTGACGCTGCGCACGACGTTGAGCAGCTCGGTCTTGTTGGCGTTTTCGAGCGCGACTTCCAGCTCGAAGGTCATGTCGAAGTGGTCTTCGATCGGCCGCTTGTGGCGCCCGGTCACGAAGATCATCTCGCGCACGCCCGCGGCATAGGCTTCCTCGACGGCGTACTGGATGAGCGGCTTGTCCACCACCGGCATCATTTCCTTGGGCTGCGCCTTGGTGGCGGGCAGGAAACGGGTGCCGAGACCGGCGACGGGGAAGATGGCTTTCTTGATCGACATGTGCAGAGAGTCCCTGGGAGAGGTGAATCGTGAAGCGTGAAATGTGACTGGAATGGAGTTGAAGAAACCACTAAAAGACGCCTAAACAGCCTCTTCTGCTTCAATTCTGGCACGGGATCGTGACGATTCGGCGCGTGATCAGGGGGGCCTAAGACACCACCCCCGTGATTAACATCGGAGCCTGTTCATCTCTCACGAATCGTCCGCGAATCGCCACGACACCATGGATCTGCTTGTTGCTGAACCGCTAGAAGCCGAGGTGCTGCATTGGCTGCAGACACGCCATGAGGTCCACTACGCCCCGCGTCTGGCCGACGACCGCAAGCGCCTGGCCGAGGCGCTGGCACAGGCTCGGGCCGTGATGCTGCCGGCGCAGGTACCGGTCAACAACCGGATGCTGGCGCGGGCGCCGTCGCTGCGGGCCATCGGGCGCATCGTCGGCGGGCAAGAGTCGATGGACCTGGACGCCTGCGCCCGTGCCGGGGTGGCCGTGCTGCGCAGCCCGGAGGCGACCGCGCCCGCCGAAGCCGAGTTCATGCTGGGCGCCCTGCTGAGCCTGCTGCGCCCGAACCTGCTGGCACCCCACCGCATCGTCGGCCGCGAGCTGGCGCACTGCACCGTCGGGCTGGTCGGCATGGGGCCGGGCGCACGCCGACTTGCCACGGTGCTGCAGGCACTGGGCACGCAGGTGCGTGGCTACGACCCCGCGCTGCACGCCAGCGGCGAGCTGTGGCAGCACTGGGGCGTGCAGCCGGTGGGCCTGCGCGAGCTGTTCGAGCAGTCGGACGCGGTGTGCCTGCACCTGCCGGTCTACAGCCGCTACGTCGGGCTGCTGGGCGACCGCGTGCTGCCGTGGTGCAAGCCGGGGCAGGTGCTGGTGAGCGTGTCGCCGATCGAGCTGTTCGACGAGGCGGTGCTGGCCGATCTGCTCAACAGCGGGCGCCTGGCGGGCGCCTGGCTGGACAGCGTGGCACCGGGCACGCTGACGCCGGGTCAGCCACTGCACGGCGCAGTCGGCCTGCAGACAACCCCCCGTCTGGCGTCCTACACCCGCGAGGCCCGCCTGCGCAGCGCATGGGGCGTGGCGCGGCAGATCCACGACGTGCTGCGCCGTGCTCCGGACACCGTGCGGGACGGCGCACGGCACGCCGGCCTACACGCGCCGCTGCTGCGCGAACGGGTCAACCCAGCCGCGAGTGCTGCGTCTGCAGCTTCGCCAGCGTCTCGCTGAACAGGGCGATCCGCGCCCGCTCCTGCGCGACCACCGCCGCCGGGGCGCGGGCCACGAAGCTCTCGTTGGACAGCTTGGCCGTCGCCTTGGCGATCTCGCCGGTCAGGCGCGCGATCTCCTTGCCCAGGCGCTCGCGCTCGGCGGCCACGTCGATCTCGACCTTCAGCGCCAGCCGCGCCGCGCCCTGCACCGCCACCGGCGCCATCTCCGTCGCGGCGGCGAACACCGCCTCGTCAGCGATCACCTGCACCTCGCCGAGCTTGGCGAGCGCGCGAATCAACGGCGCGGCCGAGCCGATAAAGTACGCGTCGCCGAAGGTCAACAGCGGCACCCGCTCGGCCGGCGACAGGCCCATCTCGCTGCGCAGCGCCCGAACCTTGCCAACCAGATCCTTCAACCCGTTAACCCATGCTTCCGCATGTGGATCGATCTTCTCCTCATCCCATTGCGGATAAGTTGCAGTCGCAACAGTGTCAGAAGAGCCAGCAGCTTTGCGCCCAGCAATCACAGCCACAACATCCCACAGTTCAGCCGTGATGAAAGGCGTCACAGGATGCAGTAAGCGCAAAACGGTCTCTAGCACTCGAATCAGAGTACGGCGCGTGCCGCGGGCCGCCGCGTCGTCCCCTGCGTCCTTGGCGACCTGTAGCTGTACCTTGGCGATTTCGAGGTACCAGTCGCAGTATTCGTCCCAGACGAACTGGTAGATCGCGTTGGCAACGTTATCAAGGCGATAGTCTGCAAAGCCAAATTCAACAACCTTTTCGACTTTCTGCAACTCTCCGACGATCCAGCGATCGGCCTGGCTGAAGCGCAGGTAGCCGTGGGCCTTGCCGCCTTCCGCGCAGTCCGCCTTGGTGTGCTCCCGCAGGCCGCAGTCCTGGCCCTCGGTGTTCATCAGCACGAAGCGGGTCGCGTTCCACAGCTTGTTGCAGAAGTTGCGGTAGCCCTCGCACCGCTTCGAGTCGAAGTTGACCGAGCGGCCCAGCG
>NZ_JAAFKF010000192.1 GCF_013299175.1 Sphaerotilus sp. | reverse complement strand
TTGGCGAACTTGGCGCCTTGCTCGTAGCCGCACTGGAACTTGCGGATCAGCGGGATGTCCATGCCGCCGACGAAGCCGACCTTGCCGGTCTTGCTCGCCTGCGCGGCCATCATGCCGACGAGGAAGCTGCCTTCATGCTCCTTGAACACGACCGACTGCACGTTGGGCGCGTCCACCACCATGTCGATGATGGCGAACTTGAGCTTCGGGAACTCCTTGGCGACCTTCTCGATGCTGGACGCCTGGCCGAAGCCGATGCCGATGATCGGGCTGGCGCCCCGTTCGGCCATGCGGCGGATGGCCTGCTCGCGCTGGGTCTCGTTGGCGATCTCGAATTCGAGGTAGGGCTTGCCGGTTTCCTTCTTCCAGCGTTCCATGCCGCGGTAGGCCGCTTCGTTGAAGGACTTGTCGAACTTGCCACCCATGTCGAAGATGACCGCCGGATCGGCCAGGGCGGGCAGCGCGGCGGCGAGGGTGACGGACAGGGCAGTCAGGCGCAGGAGGTGCTTCAAGGGCTTCATCGGAGGTCTCGTTGAGGTGTTGACGGGAATCGGAGCCATCGGGTGAAATGCCGCGGAGTCCTGTCCCGAGAGGAGAGCGCAAACGTTGGCTCGCCAAGCTTGCCAAACAGTTCACACCATCCTAACGTTTGCCCCGCGATTGCGACATCCGGCAGGCGCTCCACGTTTTCCCTAAATCCAAGGGTTTGATGCCATGCTCGACAAGCACGACCCATGCCCGCAGAGTCCGGTGGACACCCTGGCCGCCTGGCGCCACCGACCCAAGGTGCTGCTGCACGAACACCTCGATGGCGGTCTGCGGCCCGCGACGCTGCTCGATCTGTGCCGTGCCCGCAGGCTGCAACCCCCCGCCGAGACCGCCGAGGCACTGGGCGACTGGTTCGCGGCGAACGCGCATGCTGGCAGCCTGGAGCGGTATCTGGCCGGCTTCGCGCTGACGGTGGGCGCGATGGCCAGCGTGGCGGCGTGCGAGCGTGTGGCCTTCGAAGCGGCCGAGGACGCCTTGGCCGACGGCTGCGTGCTGGCCGAGTTCCGCATGGCGCCGAGCCTGTTCGCGCCGCTCGGTCTGCGCCCGGAAGCAGCGATCGAGGCGCTGCTGGCCGGGCTGTCGCGCAGTGCGCTGCCGTGCGGGCTGATCGTCTGCGCGATGCGGATGGATGATCCGGCGCGCACCGCATCGGTGGCGCGCATGGCGGGGCGCTACGCTGACCGCGGTGTCATCGGCTTCGATCTGGCGGGCGCTGAACGGGGCTTTCCGCCAACGCTGCACCGCGAGGCGCTCCATGTTGCGCACGACGCCGGACTCGGCCTGACCTGCCACGCCGGCGAGGCCGACGACGGCCACCGCGTCATCGAGGCCATCCGGCTCGGCGCGACCCGCATCGGCCACGGCGTGCGGGTGATGGACAACCCGGTCTGGGTCGAGCAGGCACGGGCGTCAGGGGTGCATTTCGAGGTCTGCCCATCGAGCAATGTCCACACCGGGGCGGCGGCGAGTCTGGCGGCGCACCCGTTTGGCGCGATGACCGCGGCGGGGTTGAACCTGTCTTGCTCGACCGACAACCGGCTCATTTCGCGGGTGACGCTGAGTGGCGAGCTGGCCGCGCTGCAGGTCCACCAGGGTCTGACGGTGGACACGCTGATGCAGCAGCAGCGGGCGGCGGTGCGGGCATCCTTCCTTGGGGATGCTTGCAAGGCGGCTGCGCTGGCGCGGATCGACGCGGCATGACGGGCGTCGTCTGTCTCGGCGGCGCCAACGTGGACCGCAAGCTGCGCGTGGCGGCGCCGGTGCGGCCGGGCAGCTCCAACCCGGCCACGGCCCGCGAAACCTTCGGCGGCGTTGCCCGCAATGTCGCGGAAAACCTCGCCCGCTGCGGCATCCCGGTGCAACTGCTGACCGCTGTCGGCCAGGACGCTGCCGGCCGCGCGCTGCTGGACGCCGCAGCGCAGGCGGGCATCGACGTTCACGCCGTGCAGCCCATTGACGGTGCGCTCACCGGCAGCTACACCGCTGTGCTGGACAGCGATGGCAGCCTCTACGTGGCGCTCGCCCACATGGACCTGTGCGAACAGCTCACGCCGGACTGGCTGGTGCAGCACGCGGACGTGTGCCGTGGCGCGGCGCTGGTGGTGGCCGATCTGAACCTGCCGGTGGCGACGCTGGCTGCGCTGGTGACGGCGGCGGCCGGGGAGGGCGCGCCGCCTCTGGTGCTGGTGGCCGTGTCCGAAGCGAAGATGGACCGCCTGCCGCCGTGGCTGCACGGCGTGCGCTTGCTGGTGCTCAACCGCGGCGAGCTGGCGGCGTGGGCGGGCACCGACGTGCTGGCCGACGGCGTGGCGCGGCTGCGTGCGGCGGGTGTGCGCGATGTGGTCGTGACGCTGGGCGAGGCCGGCTTGTGCCACACCTCGGTGGCGGGCGCGCTGGTGTTTCTGGCTGCGCCGGTCGTGCCTGCCGAGGCGGTGGTCGATGTGACCGGGGCGGGCGATGCGCTGGCCGCCGGCTTGTGCCACGGACTCTGGACCGGTGCCGTCGCGGACCACGGCTGGTCGCTCACCTGTGTGCAGGCACTGGCGCGGGCGGCGTGGACGGTGCAGTGCGCCGAAACCGTCGTGCCGAATGCCGAACAGTTCTCTCCGATCCCTCCTGACTCCCTCTGACAAGGAACACCGATGTCCGATCCCCTGATGCGCTTTTCCACCGAGGTGCAGGCCGCGCGCGACGCGGGCCGCCCGATCGTCGCCCTCGAATCGACCATCATCGCCCATGGCATGCCCTGGCCGCAGAACGTCGAGACTGCCCGCGAGGTCGAGGCGATCATCCGCGCCCGTGGCGCCACGCCGGCGACGATCGCGGTGCTGGACGGGCAGATCTGCATCGGCCTGTCGGACGCGCAGCTTGAACAGCTCGGCCGCGACCCGGACGTGATGAAGCTCAGCCGGCGCGACCTGCCGTATGCGGTGGCGATGCACCGGGCGGGTGCGACGACCGTGGCGGCGACGATGATCTGCGCGGCGCGGGCGGGCATCGAGGTGTTCGTCACGGGCGGCATCGGCGGGGTCCACCGCGGTGCGGCGGAGAGCTTCGACATCTCGGCCGATCTGCAGGAACTGGCGCGCACGCCGGTGGCAGTGGTCTGCGCGGGGGCCAAGTCGGTGCTGGATCTGCCGCTGACACTGGAGTATCTGGAGACGCATGGTGTGCCGGTGGTCGGTGTGGGACAGGACCGGTTCGCGGCCTTCTACAGCCGCGACAGCGGGCTGCCGTGCGATTTTCGGATCGACGCGCCGGCCGATCAGGCGCGCTTCGTGCGGACCAAATGGGCGCTGGGGCTGGGCGGCGGCGTGGTGTTCAGCAACCCGGTGCCGGTGGCGCACGAGATCCTGCCCGCCGAGATCGAGTCCATCACGCGGCAGGCGCTGGACGAGGCCGCCGCCCAGGG
>NZ_JAAFKF010000191.1 GCF_013299175.1 Sphaerotilus sp. | reverse complement strand
GAGGTTGAAGGTCAGTTGACCGGCGCCATTCAAACCCGGTCCGACATTCAGCCCCGTCAGGCCGGACATGGTCAGCGTGGCCGTGCTGGAGCTGGAAAATGCATAACGCCCCGTCAATCCGGCATCGGTTGCCGCGCCGGCACCGCTCTCGGTCCAGCCGGACGGCAGGTCGGCGTAATCGGTGAATCCGCCATTGACCACCGTATTGCCTGTCACGGTGGTCGAGACGAGATCAGAATTCAGGTCCACGGTCGGGGATAACTGCGGTGTCAGCGTGGTGGTGGCGCTGATGGCCGTCGAGGACATCTGGTTGTGCAGCGCAATCGTCACCGAGCGGCTCGCATTGCTGGCGCCGCTGCTGTAGAACATGACTTGCTGGAGCGCGTCCTGGTAGGCGGCTTCGGTGGCTGCGCCCGTCAAGCGAATGCGGTTGGGTGAAAGGGTATCGATGGTGATGCCTGCTGGCAGCAGCGAGGCGTTCACCGTCAGCGCATCACCCGACTGCGGATTGGTCAGCGTGATGGTGGCGTCGTTGATGTCGCCAATCACGTTGGTGATGGTGGTGTCCGCATCCACCACCGCGACAGGGGTGCCGCTGGCCGCTGAAAACGTCGCCTGGTAGCCCGAACCGCTGGCCCCGCTGCTGTTGTTGGCGTCCAGATCCAGGCGCGTATCCCCGTCGAAGGCGACGTGGTAGCTGAACGTGGTCGCGCTGTTGATGGCGCCCAATGTGTACTGGATGCCCAGGCCGTTGTCGGTACTCGGGTTGGTGTTCCAGGTGTTGACGATGTCGCCACCATTGTTGATGCCGCTGGCATACAGGTTGGCCCCGTTGTAGGCTGCCGAATAGTAATGGTCAAACTGGCGGCCACCGGTGGTCTCGGCAAAACCGACCATGGATTCATTGACCGTGCCGACACCTTTTCGAACGCCGACGAATGAGGGATCACCGGCGGTGTTGTTGTTGATCGCCAGATTGGGGTCGAGCGAAAAAGCCGGCCCGTTGTCGCCGCCGGCCAGATAAGTGTCCAGGGTGTGGTAATACTTGACGACGCTCGTGTTCGAGGTCGGCGCATATACCGTCACATTCTCGGTGAAGTATTTGTTGGGGGCGGCGTAGATGGTCTGGATCTGGACCATGAACTCGGTCGCTGCCGAGTAGGTATTGCTGCTGTCGGCGTCGTAGTAGACCTGCGTGGTCACGGTGTAGGGGGAGGCTTCAGTCCCTAGGCCGGTCAAGGTCTGGGCGCCGACGGATTTCCAGTTGGCGTCGATCGTGCCGCTGGCGCCCGTCGTGGTCGCACTTTGGCTTGCGCCGACCACGGTGTTGCCGATCGCGAGGTAAATGCCGTTGAACAGATTCGTGCTGGTGTCGGTCACGCCGGTGTTGTAGACCTGATAAACACCCTGGTACTGCACCTGGAGCTGCCCCAGATTGGTCACATAGACCCGCAATCCGTCAGACCCATCGGCCAGTGCGCCGCCGGTCGGATTGATGGTCGTCTGCACCAGCTCGCCGTCCCAGACCGGGGCGGACAGTGCGCGCGACTCGATGTCGCCTACCTTGGCCTCCAGATCCCAGTCGCCGCCGCGGGCAGCGGCACCTGTGGTGTCGGTGGAGGCCGCCACGTCTGCACCTGTGCTGGCGGCCAGTGCCTCGATGAAGGCTTGTCCGGAGACTCCCGCGCCTGCATCGCAGCCGTAGATCAGCACGTCCGCTTGTGCCGAGAGCGATCCCCGGATCGTGGTCAACGCCTCGGCATACTCGCCAGCGATCGATTCGGTGGTCAGCAGCGCGGTGCCCAGGTGGACTTGTCCTGCGTTGCCGTGCGACAGGATGTGGATGGCGTCGATGCCGGTGCGGCCGGCCAGCGCCTGGGCGATCTGTGCCACCCCGTTCTGGTTGCCCTCGATCAGCACGATGTCCACTGAACGGTCCAGCCCGGCGATCAGGGCCTGCACGTTCGGCAAGCTGGCGTCCACGAAGGCAATTTCATGGGACGGTGCTGCTGAAGTGGCACCGACCAATGCCGAGGCGGCCTCTTCCAGGCTCACTGGCTGCACTGCATCGATCGGCTGGGCGTGGGTGTCCGCGCCGGTGTCGGTGGGGTGGTCTCTGTGCAGGGGATCGAGCACCTCGGCCGCAGCAACGACCGCCGCGCCGTCAAACATCATCCGCGCCTCCAGCGCCACGAGGTGCGAGCGGGCAGAGGCCAGCTTGTTCGGTCGTTTCGGGGCGGGCGGCTGGTGCTTGGTGAAGAGGCTCATGGTGGACGTGTGCTCGGTGGAGTGATTAGTTATCCCTCCAGCGTGCCGTCTCAACCGCCATGGCCATTGAACGAACAATGGGCGGAATCGGCCCCGGTGCCTGCGATCGACCCTGCGTGCCGTGTGCGTCCGTCCGTGCTAGATCACGGCTTCACCACGCCGAGCAGGTCTGCTCCCAGCGCCTCGGCCACCTCGATGCCATCCACGCCCGCCGACATGATCCCGCCTGCATAGCCGGCACCTTCGCCGGCCGGGAAGAGTCCGCGCACGTTCAGGCTCTGGAAGTCGCGCCCCCGCGTGAGGCGCAGCGGCGACGAGGTGCGCGTCTCGACACCGGTCAGCACCGCGTCGGCCATCGAGAAGCCCTTGATCTGACGCTCGAACGCCGGCAGCGCCTCGCGGATCGCGTCGAGCGCGTAGACGGGCAGCGAGCCATTGTCCTTCTGCGCCAGATCGGTCATCAGCACCCCTGGCTTGTACGACGGCTCGACGCTGCCGAGCACGCGGCTGCGCTGGCGCTTGATGAAATCGCCGACGAGTTGCCCCGGCGCCTGGTAACCGCCTTCGCCGAGTTCATAGGCGCGGGATTCCCAGATGCGCTGGAACGCCATGCCGTCGAGCGGGTTCACCGGCCCCGTGCCGCCGGGGTCTTGCCGGTAGTCCTCGGGCGAGATGCCGACGACAATGCCCGCGTTGGCGTTGCGCTCGTTGCGCGAGTACTGGCTCATGCCGTTGGTGACGACGCGCATCGGCTCCGAGGTCGCCGCGACCACCGTGCCGCCCGGGCACATGCAGAAGCTGTAGACCGCTCGGCCGTTCTTCGCGTGGTGGACCAGCTTGTAATCCGCCGCGCCGAGGATGGGGTTGCCGGCGTTCGGGCCGAAGCGGGCGCGGTCGATGACGCCTTGCGGGTGCTCGATGCGGTAGCCGATGGAGAACGGCTTGGCTTCCATGTAGACGCCGCGCTCGTGCAGCATCGTGAAGGTGTCGCGGGCACTGTGGCCGAGCGCGAGCACGACATGGTCGGCGCGAATTTCCTCGCCCGAGGCCAGCGTCACGCCCCGGATGTGTCCGTCCTCGATCCGCACGTCGCTCACCCGCTGCCCGAAGCGCACCTCGCCGCCCAGCGCGATGATCTCGGCGCGGATCTTCTCGACCATGCCGACGAGCCGGAAGGTGCCGATGTGCGGCTTGCTGACGTAGAGGATT
>NZ_JAAFKF010000190.1 GCF_013299175.1 Sphaerotilus sp. | reverse complement strand
TCCGGGCCGGTGAAGAACACGTCGGAGCGGGCGCGGATGTAGTCCTCCATGCCCAGCTCCGAGCCGAAGGAGTGGATCGACTGCACCCAGCCCGCCTCGATCGCCGGGATCAGCGCCGGGTGCGGGTTCAGCGCCCAGTGCTGGCAGATCTTGCCCTTCAGCCCGAGCGACTCTCCGTAGGTCGGCAGCAGCAGCTCGATCGCCGCCGTGTCGAAGCCGATGCCGTGGTTCAGTCGCTGCACGCCGTACTCGGCGTAGATGCCCTTGATGGCCATCATCGCCATCAGCACCTGGATCTCGCTGATCTGCGCCGGGTCGCGGGTGAACAGCGGCTCGATGACGTTGGGGGTGGGCGCCTGCACGACGAAGTCCACCCAGCCGGCGGGCACGTCCACGCGGGGGACGCGGTCAACGATCTCGTTGACCTGGGCGATGACGAGGCCGCCGTGGAAGGCGGTGGCCTCGACGATGGCGGGGGTGTCCTCGGTGTTCGGGCCGGTGTAGAGGTTGCCGTCGGCGTCGCTGCTGTGGGCGGCGATCAGCGCCACCCGCGGTGTCAGATCGACGAAGTAGCGGGCGAACAGCTCCAGGTAGGTGTGGATCGCCCCGATGTTGATCTGCCCCTGCGACACCAGCGACGCCAGCCGACCGCCCTGCGGCCCGGAAAACGAGAAGTCGAGCTTCGACGCGATGCCCAGGTCGAACACGTCCAGGTGTTCGGGCAGCGCGAGCACCGACTGGACCATGTGCAGGTCGTGGACGCGGGCAGGATCGACCTGCACCAGCGCCTTGGCGAGGAAGTCGGCTTGCTTCTGGTTGTTGCCTTCGGGGCAGACGCGGTCGCCGGGTTCGAGTACCGCGTGCAGCAGATCGACCACCGCGCCGGTCTCCACCCGCTTGCCGCGCAGGCGGGTGCCCAGGGTGTCGGCGGCACGGGCGAGCCGGGCCTGCCGGTTCAGCGCGCGGTGGTTCCAGGTGCGGTCCATCGCCGGGGTCACTCCAGCTTGATGTTGCCGGCCTTGACGACATCGGCCCAGCGTTTGGTCTCGGCCGCCACGAAGTCACCGAACTCCTTGCCCGCCATCGTCGGGGTTTCCGAGCCGATGCTGTTCCAGGCGGACTTCAGCTCGGGGCTGCCCAGCGCAGTTTTCAGCTCGGCAGCCATCTTGTCCACGACCTCCTTCGGCGTGCCCTTGGGCGCCCAGAGGCCGTACCACGTCGCCACCTTGTAAGTCGGCACGCCGGATTCCGCGGCGGTCGGGATGTCCGGGAAACCCGGTGCCCGCTTGTCACCCGCCACCGCGATGGCACGCAGCCGCCCGCTCTTGATGTGGGTGGCCGATGACCCCAGGCCGTCGAACATCATGTCGATCTGGCCACCCATCAAATCCTGCAGGGCGGGACCAGCGCCACGGTAGGGGATGTGGGTGATGAAGGTCTTGGTCTGCATCTTGAACAGCTCGCCCGCCAGGTGGTGCGAGGAGCCATTGCCGGCCGAGCCATAGGTGAGCTGACCGGGCTTGGAGCGGATGTAGGCCAGCAGCTCTTTCAAGTCCTTGGCGACCACCTTCTGCGGGTTGACGACGATCACCTGCGGCACGTTGGAGATCAGTGCGACCGGGATGAAGTCGTTGGTCAGGCTGTAGTCGAGTTTCGGGTAGATCGACGGCGCGATGGCGTGGTGGACGGCGCCCATGAACCAGGTGTAGCCGTCCGGTGCGGCCTTGGACGCGACGGTGGCGCCGAGGTTGCCACCCGCGCCGCCCTTGTTGTCGATGATGAGCTGCTGGCCGAGCTGCTTGGACAGCACCGCCGAGAGCGGCCGGGCGAAGGCGTCGGTGCCGCCACCTGCGGGGAAAGGCACGACCAGCGTCATCGGCTTGGTCGGCCAGGCGGTCTGCGCCGCGGCGGGCAGGCCGATGGCCAGTGTGCCCAGCAGGCCGAGGCTGGTCAGGCCCATGGCGTGGCGACGGGACAGGGTCAAGGGCTTTTGGATCATGGGTGTCTCCGGAACAGGCTTGCTCACGATTAATGTATACATTGGACATTGAAATGCATCCGTATTCAATCCTGAGGGATACCCTTGGCGTCATGCAGGCCAAGCCTGAGACAATTCCGACATGAAGATCTCCGAGCGCCTGTGTGAAACCATCGAGGAGCTGATCGCCACGGGCGAGCTGGCGCCGGGCAGCGCGCTGGACGAGGCGATGCTGGTCGAACGCTACGCGGTTTCGCGCACGCCGGTGCGGGAGGCGCTGATCCAGCTCGCGGCGGAGGGGCTGGTGGAGTTGCGGCCGCGGCGTGGCGCGGTGGTGGCACAGGCCACGCCGCAGCGGCTGGTCGAGATGTTCGAGGTCATGGCCGAGCTGGAGGCGATGTGTGCGCGGCTGGCCGCCCGGCGTCTGCACGAAAACGATCTGATCGCCATGGACGCCGCCCTGTCGCACTGCGGGGATGCGTCAGCACAACGAGACCCGGACGCGTACTTCTACGCCAACGAGGCGTTCCACCGTGCCCTCTACACCGCGTCGCACAACGAGTTCCTGATCGAACAGACGCTGGCACTCCAGCGCAAGCTGCGCCCCTACCGGCGGCTGCAACTGCGGGTGCGCAACCGCATGCAGCACTCGCTGACCGAGCACGCCGAGATCCTCGCCGCGCTGCGCCTGGGGGATGCGGACCAGGCGATGGCCGCGACGCAGCGCCACGTCGTCGTGCAGGGCGAACGCTTTGCCGACCTGCTGGCGAGCCTGCAACTGCTGACGGCCGCGTAGTCCCCAGCCAGTCGGTCGGTGCCGTGGCGGCGCTATGCTGCCGGGCATGGCACTCGACACCCTTGAACTCCAGTCCGGCGACCACCCCGTCGCCAGCGTCATCGTCCTGCACGGCCTCGGTGCCGACGGCAATGACTTCGTCCCGATCGCCCAGGAACTCGACCTGTCGGCGATCGGCCCCGTGCGCTTCGTGTTCCCGCACGCGCCGATCCGGCCGGTCACGGTCAACGGCGGCATGCGGATGCGCGCCTGGTATGACATCTACGGACCCGATCTCGTGCGCCGCGAAGATGAAGCGGGCCTGCGGGCGTCGGTCGCCGACGTGCAGGCGCTGCTGGACCGTGAGGCCGAGCGCGGCATCCCACCCGGGCGCACCGTGCTGATGGGTTTCTCGCAAGGCTGCGCGATGACGCTGCTGGCCGGTCTGCGGGCGCCGCAGCGGCTGGCGGGGCTGGCGTGTCTGTCGGGCTACCTGCCGCTGGCGGCGACCACGGCCAGCGAGCGCAGCGCCGCCAGCCAGAGCGTGCCGGTGTTCATGGCGCACGGCCGCGTCGATCCGGTGGTGGTGCTGGCGCGTGGCACGGCGTCGCGGGATGCGCTGCTGGCGCTGGGCCACAGCGTCGAGTGGCACGACTACCCCATGGCGCATTCGGTGTGCCAGGAGGAGATCGAGGATCTGAATGCGTGGCTGCTGAAGGTTCTGGTGGCCTGAACACCCTGCGCCG
>NZ_JAAFKF010000019.1 GCF_013299175.1 Sphaerotilus sp. | reverse complement strand
CAGGAGCGTGCGCGAGTGGCGTGAGGTCATGAAGCAGCTCGCCATCGCCTATGGCGAACGGTTCTCCCCGGTGGCCGCCTGAATGGGTGGCCTTTTCAGCCTCGAACACAGAATTTCGGACACCCTCAGGTGGTGTGACAGCTCCGCTCCCAGCGCACGCTCAATCAGCGCCTTCTTGAACGCCAGTGACGCCGCTTCCACCGCCTGCGGACTCATCGGCCCCGTCACGAACTGATCAATCAGCTCTTTCGGTATCGCCGGCATCGCCGCCACTGCGGCCAGCGCCGCCTTCGTCGTCTTCCTGCTTGGCATACATGCTCCTTCTTCTCATGCTATGCCTCGCACACAAAATCCCGGATAGGCTCGTCGCCGATGGCGGCGCCACGGCCAACGCCATCGACTACAGCCTCAACCACTGGGCAGCGCTGACGCGCCACCTGCTCGACGGGGCGGTGCCCGTGGACAACAACCACCTCGAACGCCAGATCAAGCCCTGGGCCTACCTGCGCGATGTCCTTGAACGGCTGCCCACCCACCTCAACAGCCGCATCGACGACTTGCTGCCTCATCGCTGGCAGCCTCTGCAAACCCCGGACTGATCAGGGTCGCCTGACGGGGGACCGCTGGCCGCTCACTGTACAGGGGCAACTTGTCCTGCGAGACACCCCGGTGCGGACGCAGCCAGGAGCGCAGCCCCTGGCTGCGCGGCTCCAACTTGACTCCGCCCTTCAACTCATTCCTCGAACGGCAGCCCCACGTAGTTCTCGGCCAGCGACGTCATCGCCGCCGTCGAATGCACCAGGTAATCCAGCTCCGCGGTCTGCATACGGTGCCCGAACTCGCCCGTGTCGCCACTGCCGGCCGGGAACTTGTGCAGCAGGCTTGTCAGGTACCAACTGAATCGCTCGGCCTTCCAGACCCGGCGCAGCGCCTTGCGGGAGTAATCGTCGATGCCTGCGCGGCTCCTGTCGCTGTAGAACGCCATGAACGCCCGGCTCAGGTAGCGCACGTCCGCCGCGGCCAGGTTCAAGCCCTTGGCGCCGGTTGGCGGCACGATGTGGGCGGCATCCCCAGCGAGGAACAGTTGTCCGAAGCGCATCGGCTCGGCGACGAAGCTGCGCAGCGGTGCGATGCTCTTCTCGATGGACGGCCCGGTGACCATGTTCGCGGCCGCTTCCGGATCCAGGCGGCGCTTCAGCTCGTCCCAGAACCGTGCGTCGCTCCAGTCCTCCACCTTGTCCTGCAGCGAACACTGCACGTAGTGGCGCACGCGCGTCTTGCTGCGCATGCTGCACAGCGCGAAACCCCGTGCGTGGTTGGAGTAGATCAACTCGTCCGCCACCGGTGGCACATCCGCCAGGATGCCCAGCCAGCCGAACGGGTAGACCCGCTCGAAGTGCTGGATGCGCTCCTTCGGGATGCTGGCCCGGCTCACCCCGTGGAAACCGTCGCAGCCGGCCATGAAATCGCACATGAGTTCATGGCGCACCCCCGCGTGCGTGTAGCGCACGCGGGGCGCTGCGCTCTCGATGTCATGCAACTGCACGTCCGCGGCTTCGTAGACGATGGGGGCACCGGACGCTGTGCGCGCGTCCATGAGGTCACGGGTGACTTCCGTCTGGCCGTAGACCATCACGGTCTTGCCGCCGGTGAGCGTCTGCAGGTCGATGCGGTGGCGTTCGCCGGCAAAGGCCAGCTCGATGCCGCCGTGGACCAGCCCTTCGCGGTGCATGCGCGCACCGACGCCGGCCTCGTCGAGCAAGTCGGTCGTCACCTGCTCCAGCACGCCCGCCCTGATCCGGCCGAGCACGTACTCTGCACTGCGCGCTTCGAGGACCACGTTGTCGATGCCGGCGTTGTGCAGCAACTGGCCGAGCAGCAGCCCGGCCGGACCTGCGCCGATGATGGCCACCTGGGTGCGGCGTGGAATGGGGTTGGGCATGGACGTGGGCGTGGACATGGGAAGAGTCTCCAGGGAGATCGCTGCGGGAGGTCGCTACAAGAGCGGTTTGAGTTGTTCCTGCGCCTGCAGCAGCATGGGCAGGCAGCGGTCGAGCAGGTCTTCGATGCGCACACGGGCGGCGTGGACACTGACGTTCATGGCCGCGACGACCTCGCCGCGCCGGTTGCGCAGCGGCACCGCCACCGTGCGCAGCCCCGGCTCCAGTTCCTGGTCCACCAGCGCATAGCCCTGGGCACGCACGCGGGCCAGTTCCTCGCGCAGGCGCTGGCGGTCGGTCAGCGTGTGGACCGTGCGCGCGGGCATGTCCTGCCGGGCGATCCAGGCGTCGAGTTCGGCGGTTGGCAGCCAGGCGGTCAGCACACGGCCGTTCGCGGTGCAGTAGGCCGGCACGCGCGTACCCGGCTGCAGCGTCGAGGACACCACCCGCCCGGCCGTCACCGCGGCCACGGCGATCACGTCGTCCCCCTCCAGCACGCCCGCCGAACTCGCTTCCTGCATCGCCATCGCGATCCGCTGCAGTTGCGGCTGTATCGCCCGCGGCAACTTCGCCGAGTGCATGTAGGACTGGCCGAGCCGCATCACCTTGGGGCTGAGCGAAAAATGCCGCTCGTCCTGCCGCGCATAGCCCAGATGCACCAGCGTCAGCAGGCAGCGCCGCACGGCCGCCCGCGTCCACCCGGTGCGCGCGGCGACCTCGCTGATCGTGAGCCGGGCGCGGTCCTGGTCGAACGCCTCGATGACGCGCAAGCCTTTTTCCAGGCCGCCGATCAGGTCACGGTCAGCGATGGCGGGGGCGGGGGTGGGGCGGTCGGGCGGAAGGGTCATGGGATCGGCTCTGGATCAAGGGTAGTGGCGGATGGATGGGGGGCCTCCATCTGTGCGCTATGCGCCCATTGAATCGCAGTCTGTGCGCCATGCGTACATGGTCAACGCCGCCATGCCTTCGCGCACAATCGCGCGGTTGCCACTGCTGTTCCCCTTGACCGATGCTGAATGCCCTGCCTGCTGACCGCGCGGCCCGCCTGCGCCAGATGAAGATGATCGCCCTCGGGCTGCTGCTGGCCTGTGCCGCGCTGCTGACCCTTGCGCTGGTGCAGCACCGCGTCGGCGCCTGGGACTGGGTCGCCGCCTTTGCGGGGGCGGCGATGGTGGGCGCGCTGGCGGACTGGTTCGCCGTCGTCGCGCTGTTCCGCCGGCCGCTGGGCCTGCCGTTTCCGCACACCGCCATCATCCCGCGCAAGAAGGCGCAGCTCGCCGACCAGCTCGGCGGCTTCATCCGCGACCGCTTCCTCGACACGCCGATGCTGATCGCCCGGCTGCGCGGCTTCGACCCGATCCGCCGGCTGGGCGAATGGTTGCGCCAGCCGGACCATGCCCAGCGCCTGGGCGGGCATTTGCAGGGCGTGCTGTCCGAGGTGGTGAACGCCCTGGACGACCCCCGCGTGCGCGACACCGTGCAACGCGCCGTGATGACGCGGCTGGAAGGGCTGGACCTGTCGCGCTCGGCCGGTGACCTGCTGGAGACGCTGACGGCGCAGGGGCGGCACCAGGCGCTGTTCGGTCAGGCGCTGCAGGAAGCCGCCGACCACGTCGAGACCGAGCCGGTGCAGCACACGCTGTCGTCGATGCTGCTGGAGATCGCCGGGCGCGAGTACCCGATGCTGCTGCGCGGGCTGGCGATGATGGGCAAGCCGGAGGACTTCGGGCTCAAGCTTGGAGCGGCCACGGCGCGCGGGCTGGCGGGCTGGTTGCGCGAGGTGCATGACGACCCGCAGCACCCGCGCCGGCTGGCCTTCGACACGGTGGTGGCCGAGTGGATCGAGCGACTGCGCACCGATCCCGACTTCGCCGCCCGCGTCAACGAGGCCAAGAACCGCTGGCTGCACGCGCCCGAGCTGCAGGCGCAGGTGCAGGGGCTGTGGGACGAGTTGCGTGGTTGGCTGCTGGCCGACCTGAACACGCCCGGCTCGCGTCTGAGCACGCAGATGGGCGTGGTGGCGCAGCGATTGGGCGAGACGCTGGTCTCGGACGGTGCCCTGCGCACGGCGCTGCAGGAGCACCTGGAATCGGCCGTCGAGCACCTGGCGCCCGCACTGCGCGAAGGGGCGGGTGCGCACATCGCCCGCACGGTGCGTGACTGGCCGGACGAGGTGCTGGTGCGGGAGCTGGAGCTGGGCGTCGGGCGCGACCTGCAGTTCATCCGGCTCAACGGCACGGTGGTGGGGGGCCTGATCGGGCTGGGCCTGCACCTGCTGGAGCGCGCACTCGCTTGATCCGCGGGTGACGCTCGGGTAATCCTGTGCTGCGGCCGGTGCGGTGGCTGCCTAGGATGCAGGGATGTCGCTCATCCTCTACCTCACCCAGAGCCAGATTGCGTCCGGCGCCGTGCGCCTGCTCGCCGACGAATGCGCCCGCACCGGCATCACCCGGCCGCTGGTCGTCACCGATGCTGGCGTGCGCGCCGCGGGGGTGCTGCAGCCGGCGCTCGATGCGCTGCGTGACCTGCCCGTGGCCGTGTTCGACCAGACGCCGTCCAACCCGACCGAGGCCGCCGTGCGCGCCGCGGTCGGGGTCTACCGGCGGGAGGGCTGCGACGGGCTGGTCGCGGTGGGCGGCGGCTCCAGCATCGACCTCGCCAAGGGCGTGGCGATCGCCGCGACCCACCCCGGCCCGCTGACCACCTACGCAACGATCGAGGGCGGCTCGCCGAAGATCACCGCCGCCGTCGCCCCGCTGATCGCCGTGCCGACCACCGCGGGCACCGGCAGCGAGGTCGCCCGCGGCGCGATCCTGATCGTGGACGACGGCCGCAAGCTCGGGTTCCACTCGTGGCACCTGATGCCCAAGGCCGCGATCTGCGACCCGGATCTGACCCTTGGCCTGCCCCCGTTGCTCACCGCCGCCACCGGCATGGACGCGATCGCGCACTGCATGGAAACCTTCATGGCCGCGCCGTTCAACCCGCCCGCCGACGGCATCGCGCTGGACGGCCTCACCCGCGGCTGGGCGCACATCGAGCGCGCTACCCGCAATGGCCAGGACCGCGAAGCGCGGCTGCACATGATGAGTGCCTCGATGCAGGGCGCGATGGCCTTCCAGAAGGGCCTCGGCTGCGTGCATTCGCTCAGCCACAGCCTGGGCGGCGTCAATCCGCGGCTGCACCACGGCACGCTCAACGCGGTCTTCCTCCCCGCCGTGATCGCCTTCAACGCCGAAGCCGAGTCCGTGCAGCGCGAGCGCCGGCTGGAGCGCATGGCGCAGGCGATGGGGCTGGCGTCGGCGCAGGACATCGGGCCGGCGATCCGCGCGTTGAATGCGCGGCTGGGGCTGCCGTCCGGGCTGGTGGCGATGGGCGTGGACGAGACGCTGTACGACCGGGTGATTGCCGGCGCGGTGGCCGACCATTGCCACAAGACCAACCCGCGGCTGGCCAGCGCGGCCGACTACCGGGCCATGCTCGACGCATCACGCTGAACCGCCTGCGCTGCACGGCACCTGATCGGTGCGTGATCGCACCATCCGCAGGGACGGTACAGGACCATGGTGCCTGCGGCATGATCGGCCCACTGCAGCCGTTTCCATGCCCATGACCGCTCCCCGTCTCACCAGCTTGCACCGCCGCCGCCTGCGTGAAGTCTGGCGTTCTGCTGGCTGGCCCGCCCAGGACATCGTCGAGGCCGAGTTGCTGGCGATGGGCCTGCTGGAGCGCCAGCACGACGCCGCCGGCCGCTGCACCCTGCGCGTCACCGACGCCGGCATCCAGACGCTGGCCGAGTCCGCCGCCCTCAACCGCGCCGTGCGCAGCGACCACGAGGCGCTGGTCGAGCAGGTGGCGCAGGCCCAGCTCCGCGAGGGCCGCATCGCCTGGCGCGGGCTGTCGCTGCGCGCCAAGGTGGTGACACAGGAGGACGAGGGCTGGCAAATGGCGATGCCGGATGTCTTTTCGGTGCGCCACACGTCCGTGGCCGCTTACCTGCAGCCGGTGGTCCACGAGATCAAGGTGCGCCGCGCCGACCTGCTGGCCGATCTGCGCCGCCCAGCCAAGCGGGCCGCTTACCTCGACATGGCCGGGGCGCTGTACTACGTGCTGGCCGAGGGGATCGGGCGGGTGGAGGACGTGCCGCCCGAGTGCGGCGTCATGGAGATGCGCGCCGGGGTGCTGCAGACGCTGCGGCCGGCGCCGGTGCGGGCGCTGGCGCACGAGGCGGGCTTGCCGTTTGCCGTGTGGATGGCGCTGGCACGGGCCACGCCGGTGCCCCGGCCCGAGAGCGAGCAGCGCCGATTGGGGGAGGCCGGTCTGTCAGAGAACGCCGAGAACCCCGACAGCCCCGACAGCCACGAGATTGTCGAGCGTCCCGACACGGATGGCGGGTAGCCGCCGCGCGTCACTCAGGCGTGGCCGGCCATCGGCAGCAGCGTGCCCAGGCTGTTGCTCAGCGTGGACCACCACAGCACCCGCGGGCTGTGCGCGGTGGCACCCTCGGCAGGCAGCGGGCGGCCATAGCTGACACAACTGCGGATCGGCAGGTGGTGCGTGCGTGCCACCCACAGCACGCCCTGGTGCGGCAGCTCGGGCAGCAGCTCCAGCGCCACCGGCGTGCCGGCGGCGCGCAGCCGCTCCAGGCTGTCGGTGACGATCTGCGGATCGTGGCAGACGAGGGTGACATGGCAGGCACGGCCGGCCACCCGCTCGACCATGTGCGCAAACGCCAGCGCCGATGCCTTGCGTGCCGCCCCCGTCTCGTGGCGCCGCTCCTGCACGAGGCGCAGCCGCAGGCCCATGTCGCAGGCCGTGTCGGCATCGACCGGGCTGCGCGCCCGGTCGCAGGACAGGGTCAGGCCCAGATCGCCGTGGATCGGGTGCAGCTCGGTGGCGCATGCCAGCAGCGCGTCCGACTGCTCCGGCGCGGCCATGTCCAGCGTCACCGCCACCGAAGCGGCTCCGGCAGCGTGCAGTACCTCGTTCAGCAGTCCACGGTCGTGGCCCAGTGCGGCCACCTGCACCAGCAACTGCGCATTGGCGCGCAGCCCGGACAACGGCGCCAGGCTGGCGAGCAGGCGCTGGGCCACGCGGCGTGGGGATTCGTCGCTCAGCGGGCGGTAAGTCACTGTGGCGCCGATGCGCCAGCGCGCGAGCCGCTCGGTGGCCAGCAGCACCTCGTCAAAGCGGATCGCCGAGCGACCCGAGACCTCGACAGGTGGGCGTGTACGCACGGAGGCGGAGGCAGCCAGGGCAGGCATCATGGTGGGCATCCAGTCAGAACCGTTCAAAACCGTGTTGTTGTCTTGCAGACGTGTCAAGGTTCACAGATTCTCATGAAACGTGGGCCATATTCCCATGCAGACGACTGGCTGTTCATGCGGACGCAAGAAATCCCGCTCCTTCCACGCTCCCTGCCTGGTGTGGGGGGCGCCAGCGCCCTTTGGCGGACCTTGGCAAGGTATTCCATTTCCGGCTATATCCCTCGTTTGCGGGGTTAGCGAAGTGAAATTTGTGGCAATCGTCGATTTTTTCGCAGGTCGGCGTGGCGGGGCGTCTCATACTTTCCGCCACTTGATGGGGAACACATGACCAACCTGCTGCGCTTGGACGAACTCGACTCGACTTGCCGCGTCCTGTGGCGCTCCGGCGCTGTCGGCGACTGCCGTCTGCGCGCTGCGCAGTTGATTGAACGCGCCGTTGCCTGCGACGACGTGCTGGCACAGGCCCGCGGCTGGCTCCACCGCGCGCAGTGCGACCAGCACCAGTCCGCCTACCTCGACATGCTGGAAGCGGCGCGCCGGGCCATGGCATTGCTGCGGGTGGGCGACGCCGACCGCGACCTGGTGCAGGCGCAGGCGCTGGCCTGCACGGCGGCTGCCGTGCTGAACCGCACCGACGAGGCGATCGAGGCGGGTTTGCTGGCCCAGCACCTCGCCGACGACATGCAGGACACCGACGACCGCCTCCTGGCCGCAGAAGCCTTGGCACTGGCCTTCGTCTGGGCGGGGCAGAACGCTGCGGCGCAGGACTGCTTCGACCGTGCGCTGGAGTCCGTGCGGCAGTCGGGGTCCGCCGGGCGGCTGGTGCAATGGCTCATCGAGCGCGCCTGCGCCCAGGTGTGGCACTGCATCCGGCAGGACGAGCGCGGTGCGGATGCGCCCGCGTGTCTGGCGGTACAGGCCACGGTGGCCGAGGTGCTGCAGTGCTGCGATGCCACGCCGGGCGGGCTGCATGCGCTGGTGCCCCGCGCTGGTCGCTTCCAGCTTGGCTGGGTCCAGGTGCTGTTGACCTGCTGGCGCGGCGAGACCGAGCGCGCGCGGGTTCAACTGGCCTCCATTCGCCCGCTGACGCAGGACGAGCGGCCCTGGCTGGACCTGCTCGCGGTCTGGGCTGCGGCCGAGATTGCGCTGAAACAGCGGGCGTGGCCGGCTGCCGAGGCATCGGCCCGCCGTGTCTTCGACGAGGCCCACCGCCTGTCCCACGAAGCCCTGGCCGAGCAGGGCGCCCAGATGCTGGTCCACCTGCTGCTCGGCCAGGGCAAGCACGCCCAGGCCCTGGACGTGGCGCGGGAGAGCGCACAGCGCCGCCATGGCGGCCACGCCCGCGCCTTGCCCGGCCATGCCCGGCTGGCGCAGTTTTTCACCCAGACCCGTGCGCGGGAACTGCAACAGCGCACGCGGCTCAGCCTGCCACCAGACGATAGCCTGACCGGCTTGCACGCCCGAGGCTATTTTCTGCAGTTGGCCCAGGAGATGCTGCGCACGATGGACTTGTCGCGGGCGCGCTGTTCGGTGCTGCAGATCGGGGTCACGGGGCTGCAGACGCTGGCCGAGCGCCATGCACCGCTGATCCGCGACCGCGTGCTGTGCGCGGTGGCTCGGCTGCTGCGCGAGACCTTGCGGGCGGGCGATCTGCCGGCCCGCTGGACCCACGACGAATTCGCCGTGCTCCTGCACCGCTCGTCGGCCGACGACACGGCGCGTGTCTGCCAGCGCATCGCCGAGGCGGTGCTCGCGCACGACTGGTCGGCCCTGACCGGCGGGCTGGTGGTGCAGGTCAGCATCAGCCATGCGCAAGCGCGTCCCGGCGACACCATCGAGACGCTCATGCGCCGCTGTGACGAGGAAATGCGCGCTGGCCGGCTCCAGCACCAGCAGATCGCGGCGTGAGGTGCGGCGTTTGCACGTCTGCGGGAGCAGCCGGCTAGAATGGGCCAGGGACTTCCCCCGCAAAAATACAAATTCCACGCCTGCTCATGAAACTCATCGGCTCGCTCACCAGCCCCTACGTTCGCAAAGTGCGTATCGTGCTGGCGGAGAAGAAACTCGATTACAAGCTCGTGCTGGAAGACCCCTGGTCCGACCCGTCGAGTCTGAATGAAGCCAATCCACTGGGCCAAGTTCCCTGTCTGATGCTCGAAGGGGGCGACACGCTGTTCGATTCGCGTGTGATTGTCGAATACGTGGACACGCTGTCCCCGGTCGGCCGCCTCATCCCCGAGAAGGGCCGCGAGCGTGCGGAGGTGCGTACCTGGGAGGCGTTGGCCGACGGTCTGCTCGATGCGGCTGTGCTGGCGCGTCTGGAAACCACCTGGCCCGGCCGCGCCGAACACGAGCGCAGCGCCGCCTGGATCGACCGCCAGATGGGCAAGGTCCACGCCAGCGTGCTCGCCCTGGGCCGCGGTCTGGAGGATCGGCCCTGGTTCGCGGGCCTGCATCCTTCGCTGGCGGACATCTCCGTCGGGTGCGCGCTGGGCTATCTGGACTTCCGCTTCCCGCACATTGCCTGGCGCGAAGAACATCCCAATCTGGCGCGCCTGATGCAGAAGCTCTCACTGCGTCCGAGCTTCGCCAACACGCTGCCCCCCACGCCCTGACGTCACGCCAGCGGCAGCGGCAGCGTCACCTCGACGACCCACCCGCTCGGTCCTGGCCCCATGGCGAGCCTGGCACCAATCTCGGCGGCCTGGTGCTCCAGCCGCGCCAGGCCGGTGCCGGTGTAGACAAAATCCGGCCGCTGGACGTGGATGGCGCCGCCGTGGCTGCGTCCGTCGTCCTGGACCACCAGCGCCAGGTGCTGGCGCTGCCCTCGCGGCGCCAGCAGGCGGCAGGACACCGAGACCAGCGTCGCGTGGCGTGCGTGTGCCACAGCGTTGTCCAGGGCCTCCTGCACCACCCGCAGCAGGTGCAGCCGCTCCCGCGCCGACAAGGCCACCTGTTCGGCTTGCGGCGTCAGCTCCCACTCCAGCCGGACGCCCCGCTCGGTCAGCACGGGCTGGAAATGCGCCTGCAGCCCCGTGAGTCCATCGGCGAGCGAAGCCGGCTCTGCGCGCATCGCGTCCCGCATCAGGCGCAGTGACAGCAGGGCCTGGGCGAGCTGGTGGTCGAGCTGCTGCAGCCGCGGTGCGCCGGGTGGTACACCGTTGCCGACCTGTGCCAGGGTGCGCGCGGTGAGCAACTGCATGCCGAGCCGGTCCTGCACCTCTCCGAGCGAGGCGTGGCCGGTCGTGCCGTGGGTGCCCGGCCAGCCGCTGCTAGGCTCGAATGGCCGGCGCAGGCGGCCCGGCATCCAGCGCCCCCACACCAACCCCGCCACGGCCAGGGCCGCCACCGTACACAGGGCCAGCAGCCAGGGGTCGTTCGGCAGGTCAGAGAGTTGCGGCAGGGTCACGGGGCAGGTCGGTGAAGGGGTGGTGACGAATAGAACCACGGTGTAACAATTGTGATCGGATCGTCTGGCGGCCACCCATCCCGAACTCGCGGGCCTCTGCAGCCGCGGTGCCACCCGTCTCGGGGACCACGGGGCGCCCGATCGCGCAGAGCGGCCGCGCCGGCGGGCGTGGCACCTGCCGCGCTACACTCGCCCTCCACAGCGCCGATTTGGTCCGGATTGCGGGCGCTCTACAAATGCCGCTAAAGAGGGGCACCCGACGACTCGGTGACTGCCTCGATGGCGGCGCCGGGTTGTTTGCTTTCTAGTCGTTGTCGGGAGCCTCTCCATGTCGATGCCGGGTCCAGTCACCGCGCAGCAGATGCACTTTGCCGAGCCACTGCCGCTGCGCAGCGGTGCCGCACTGCGGGACTACACGCTCCTGTACGAGACCTACGGCACGCTCAACGCTGCGCGCAGCAACGCCGTGCTCGTCTGCCACGCCCTCAACGCCAGCCACCACGTCGCTGGCGCCTATGCCGACCAGCCGAAAAATGTCGGCTGGTGGGACAACCTCATCGGCCCCGGCAAGCCGCTGGACACCGACCGTTTCTTTGTCCTCTGCGTCAACAACCCCGGCTCCTGCTTCGGCTCGACCGGCCCGATGCACGTCAACCCGGACACCGGCCGCCCCTACGGCAGCGACTTCCCCGTCGTGACGGTGGAGGACTGGGTGGACGCGCAGGCCCGCGTGCTCGACCGGCTGGGCATCGCGCAGCTCGCCGCCGTGGTGGGTGGCAGCCTCGGCGGGATGCAGGCGCTGGGCTGGACGCTCCAATACCCCGAGCGGGTCCGCCATGCCCTGGTCATCGCCTCGGCCCCGAACCTCTCGGCGCAGAACATCGCCTTCAACGAGGTCGCCCGCCGCGCCATCGTCACCGACCCGGAGTTCCACGGCGGCCATTTCTACGCGCACGGCGTCGTCCCGAAACGCGGCCTGACCGTGGCCCGCATGATCGGCCACATCACCTACCTTTCCGACGACTCGATGGAAGCCAAGTTCGGTCGCACGCTGCGCTCGGCCGAGCTGTCGTATTCGACCCAGGACATCGAGTTCCAGATCGAGAGCTACCTGCGCTACCAGGGCGACAAGTTCAGCGAGTATTTCGACGCCAACACCTACTTGTTGATCACCCGGGCGCTCGACTACTTCGACCCGGCGCGCGACTTCGGCGGCAACCTGTCGGCGGCACTGGCGCGGGCGCAGGCGAAGTTCCTGGTGGTGAGCTTCACGACCGACTGGCGCTTCAGCCCGCTGCGCTCGCGCGAGATCGTCAAGGCGCTGCTCGACAACCGCCGTGACGTGAGCTACGCCGAGATCGACGCACCGCACGGCCACGACGCCTTCCTGCTCGACGATGCGCGTTACCACGGCGTGGTGCGCAGCTATTTCGACAATATCCACGCGGACACCACGGGGGAGCTGCACGCATGAGCAACCGCCAAGCCATGGAAATCATCGCCGCTCTGGTGCCCGAGGGCAGCCGCGTGCTGGACCTCGGTTGCGGCGACGGCGCGCTGCTGGCGCTGCTGCGTGACCGGCGGAGCTGCCGCGGCTACGGGGTCGAGCTGGACGATGCGAAGGTGCTGGCGGGCGTGCAGCGTGGCGTCAACGTGCTGCAGCGCAACCTCGAAGAGGGCTTGAGCCTGTTCGAGGACAACAGCTTCGACGTGGTGTTGCAGCTCGACACGCTGCAGAACCTGCGCAACACCGAGGCCATGCTGCAGGAAACCGCCCGCGTCGGCCGCATTGGCATCGTCAGTTTCCCCAACTTCGCGCACTGGCCGAACCGACTGCAGGTGCTGCGCGGACGGATGCCGGTGACGAAGGTGCTGCCGTATCAGTGGTACGACACGCCCAACATCCGCGTCGGTACCTTCGCCGATTTCCGCATCCTGGCCGAGAAGAACGGCCTGCGCATCCTCGACGCCTTCGGGTTGCACGAGGGCGAGGTGGTGCGCCACTGGCCCAATCTGCGCGCCAGCACGGCGGTGTTCAAGTTCGAGCGGCGCTGAGCCAGCGTACCACGGTCAATCCAGCCGAGCGGGCCGGGTCGCGAGCAAGTCGGTGTCCAGGTCTTCGGCCACGACCAGTCGGTTGCGCCCGAGGTGCTTGGCCTCGTAGAGCGCCAGGTCCGCCCGGTGCAGCCACGACGACGCGGCCTCGCGCCCGTTCCACTGCGCTACCCCCAGACTGGCCGTCACCGTGCCCACCGCCGGGAAGGGCTGGCTGCGCAGGGCGGTCATCAGGTGCTCGGCCTGCGTGCGGGCGCCCACCAGATCCGTGTCGGGCAGCAGGATCGCGAACTCCTCGCCGCCGAGCCGCCCCAGCAGGTCGGCCCGCCGGATCTGGCGCCGCATCCGGTGCGCCACCTCGCGCAGCACCGCGTCGCCGACCCCATGGCCGTGCTCGTCGTTGATGCGCTTGAAGTGGTCCAGATCGACCATCACCAGCGACAGCGGCTCGGCCTGCGCCTCCGCTTCGGACTGCGCGCGCAGCAGCCGGTCCATGAAGCCGCGCCGGTTGGTGGCGCCGGTCAGGCTGTCTTGCGTGGCGAGCCGGCGCAGGGCGCGCTGGTGTACGTCCACCGGATTCACCACCAGCCGGCGCAGCATCAGGTTCAGCGCCATGAACAGCACCACCACCAGCAGCGCCATGCCGCCCATTTGCCGCCAGAAGGCGTCCACCGCCCGTTGCATCGGCAACTCCAGCGGCATCGACACCCGCTGCAGCCCAGTCAGCACCGGCGTGGTGGAGGCGCTGGGCGCCGTGTCGCGCAGCGCCCGCACGAAGGTCAGCCGGGCGGCGGGGGTGTCTTCGTCCACCTGCAGCAGCGTCTCGTCCGGGTGGGTGCGCAGCCGCTCGATGAGGGGGAGCAGGGCTGGCTCGTGTGGGGCCTCGCCGGTCCAGCGCACTTCGCTGTAGTCGTGGCCGGCGTAGTGGCGGTTCACCTGGGCCAGGAGGCGCGCATCGCTCAGGCGCTGCTGGACCGCGTCGCCCTCCCAGGCACCGGGCAGCAGCGCCTCGGCGGCGTAGGCACGGGTGGCATCCACGGCCTGCAGGTGCAACTCGGCTTCACGTCGGGCGGTGGCGATGGCCTCGCCCTTCAACCCGAAGTACGACGCCCCTCCAATGGCCGCCATCGCCACCAGCGCCGCACCGCTGAGCACCAGATTGATCCGCGTCTTGATCTTCATGGCTTCCTGGGGGACCGCTTGTTTACTTATTGTTTCACACTGTGCGGTACCAGTGGCCAGCCTCCCTACACTCGGTCCATGAACGCACCCGACCGCCTCCCCCGCCCGGACGCTGCCGCCCTCGGCCGCCATGTCGATGCCACCTGGAACCGCGAGATCGTGCGCGAGCTGCACGACTACATCGCGATTCCGGCCAAGAGCCCGATGTTCGACGCCGACTGGGTCGCGCACGGCCACCTCGACACGGTGGTGCGCCGGGCGGCGGACTGGGTGGCGGGGCGGCGCGTGCCGGGGCTGGCGCTGGAGATCGTGCGGCTCACCGACGAGGCGGGCCGGCCGCGCACGCCGGTGCTGCTGTTCGAGGTCGCCGCGACCCGACCCGAATCCGCGGTGGGCGTGGCGCAGACGCCGACCGTGCTGATGTACGGCCACCTCGACAAGCAGCCCGAGTTCACCGGCTGGCGCGGCGACCTCGGGCCGTGGACGCCGAAGCTGGTCGATGGCCGCCTGTACGGGCGCGGCGGTGCGGACGACGGTTACGCGGTCTACGCCGCCATCGCCGCCATCGAGGCGCTGAAGGCCCATAACATCCCGCACCCGCGCATCGTCGGCCTGATCGAGACCGACGAGGAAAGCGGCTCGGGCGACCTGCCGGCGTACCTGGACGCGCTGCGCGAGCGGCTCGGCGCGGTGAGCCTGGTGGTGTGTCTGGACTCGGGCGCCGGCAACTACGAACAGCTCTGGCTGACGACTTCGCTGCGCGGGCTGGTCAGCGGCGCGCTCAAGGTCGAGGTGCTCGACGAAGGCGTGCATTCGGGTGATGCCAGCGGCGTGGTGCCGTCGAGTTTTCGCATCCTGCGGCATGTGCTCGACCGGCTGGAGGACAGCGCCACCGGCCGGCTGCTGCCGCGGCAGTTCCACGTCGAGGTGCCCGCCAACCGACTGGCGCAGGCGCGGGCCACCGCCGCCGTGCTCGGCGACGAGGTGTGGAAGCGCCAGCCCTGGGCCTGCGGCGCGGATGGCACGCCCGTGCTGCCGATGAGCGCCGACCCGACCGAGGCGCTGCTCAACCGGACGTGGCGGCCGATGCTGTCGGTGACGGGCGTGGACGGGATGCAGCCGCTGGGCAACGCCGGCAACGTGCTGCGCCCGCACACCGCGTTCAAGCTCAGCCTGCGCCTGCCGCCCACGGTGGACGCGAACCAGGCGGCCGAGGATCTCCAGCGCCTGCTCGAACTCGACGCGCCCTACAACGCCCGCGTCACCTTTCACCCGGACGGCCGCGCCGGGGCGTGGGGCGCGAGCGGCTGGGATGCGCCGACGCTCGCGCCGTGGCTGGAAACGTCGCTGAACGCGGCGTCACAGGCGCAGTTCGGCGCCCCGGTCGGCTACATCGGCCAGGGCGGCACGATCCCGCTGATGAACCTCCTGCAGGCCGGTTTTCCGCAAGCACAGATGATGGTCTGCGGCGTGCTCGGCCCGAAGAGCAACGCCCACGGGCCGAACGAGTTCCTCGACGTGCCCTATGCCCGCCGCCTCACCGCGGCGGTGGCGCAGGTCATCGCCGATCACCCCTGATCACCCGTGATCGACCGCTGTGGCGGTCTGCAGCCAGCGCCCGACGATCGCCGCGCTGGCCTGCGCCGCCACCTGGATGAACTGCGTGAAATCGACGTGCGCGCTGTCGTCGGCGCGGTCGGAGATGGTGCGCAGCACGGCAAACGGCAGGCCGAGGTCGTGGCAGACCTGCGCCACCGCCGCGCCTTCCATCTCCACCGCCAGCGCGTCCGGCAGCACCTGGCGCAGCGCGGCACACTCCGCCGCCGCGCTGACGAAGCGGTCGCCGCTGATGACGAGGCCGCGGTGCAGCGTGGGGGCGGTGGCGCCGAGCGCCTGCGCTGCGTCCACCAGCGCGGTGGCGAGTCCTGGATCAGCCTCGAAGCGTGACCGCCCGGTCAGCGGCACCTCGAAGCGCGGGAACAGCGGCGAGGCGTCCATGTCGTGCTGCAGCAGCGACGCCGCCACCACCACGTCGCCCACCCGCACCCCGTCGCCCAGCCCGCCCGCCACGCCCGTGAACACCAGGCACTGCGGCGCGAACCGCTCGGCCAGCAGCGTCGTGGTCATCGCCGCCGCCACCTTGCCGATGCCGCAGAGCACGAGCACGACCGGCACCCCGTGCAGCGTGCCGACGTGGAAACGCCGGCCGGCGTGGGTCTGCACCGTGACCTCCCGCGCTTCGGCGAGCAGGGCGGCCAGCTCCTCGGCCATCGCGCTGACGATGGCGACCGGGCGCACAACGACCGTCTTCTCCGCTGCGCTCACGCCTTGCCGCGCAGCTCGCGCCGCAGCACCTTGCCGACCGGCGTCTTGGGCAGCTCGGTGCGGAACTCGATCACCTTGGGCCGCTTGTAGCCGGTCAGGTTCTGCTCGCAGTAGGCGCGCACGTCCAGCTCGGTCAGCGCCGGGTTCTTGCGCACGATCACCACCTTGACCGCCTCGCCCGTCTTCGCGTCCGGCACCCCCACTGACGCACATTCGAGCACGCCCGGCATCTGCGTCAGCACATCCTCGATCTCGTTCGGGTACACGTTGAAGCCCGACACCAGGATCATGTCCTTCTTGCGGTCCACGATGCGGAAGTAGCCGCGCTCGTCCACCGTGCCGATGTCGCCAGTGCGGAAGAAACCGTCCGCGGTCATCACCTTGGCGGTTTCGTCCGGGCGCTGCCAGTAGCCGGCCATCACCTGCGGACCACGCACCGCGATCTCGCCCGGTGTGCCCGACGGGACTTCGCGGCCGTCGTCGTCGAGCAGGCGCATCTCGGTGTTCGGCACCGGCAGCCCGATGGTGCCGGTGAAGGCGTTGCTGTCGGTCGGGTTGCAGGTCACGGTCGGCGAGGTCTCCGACAGCCCGTAGCCCTCGCAGATGCCGCAGCCGGTCTTCTCCAGCCAGAGTTTGGCAGTGGCCTGCTGTACCGCCATGCCGCCGCCGACCGAGATCAGCAGGTGGCGCCAGTCCACGAGGTTGAAATCCGGGTGGTTCGCCAGCCCATTGAACAGCGTGTTGACGGCCGGGAAGGTGTGGAACTTGATCCCGGACAGCTCCTTGAGCATTCCTGGCAGGTCACGCGGATTGGGGATCAGCACGTTGCAGGCGCCCACCCGCATGCCCAGCATCATGTTCGAGTTGAAGCCGAAGATGTGGTAAATCGGCAGCGCACAAACCTGCACCAGTTGCTCGCCCGCGGCCAGCTTCTTGAGCGCGGGCTGGTACCACGCATCGCACTGCAGCACGTTGGCGACGAGGTTGCGGTGCAGCAGCACGGCGCCCTTGCTCACCCCCGTCGTGCCGCCGGTGTACTGCAGCACGGCGATGTCGTCCGGGCCGACGGTGGCGGGCTTGAGCGTCATCGAACGGCCACGCGCCACAGCATCCTTGAAGCGCACAGCACCGGGCAGTTCGTAGGCCGGCACCAGCTTCTTCACCTTGCGCACGACGAAATCGACGAGCGTGCTCTTCGGGAAACTCAGCAGCTCGCCCATCGAGGCCAGCACGACAGACTTCACCGGCACGTTCGCCCGCACCTGCTGCAGCGTGTGGGCGAAGTTCTCCAGGATGATCAGCACTTTGGCGCCGGAGTCCTTGAGCTGGTGTTCGAGTTCACGCGGGGTGTAGAGCGGGTTGACGTTCACCACGACAAACCCGGCACGCAGGATCGCCGCGACTGCCACGGGGTACTGCGGCACGTTCGGCAGCATGACCGCCACCCGATCGCCGCGCTCCAGCCCTTGGCCTTGCAGCCACGCCGCGAAGGCTTGCGACAGGGCATCGACCTGCCCATAGCGGATCGATTGCCCCATGTAGCGGTACGCCGACCGCTCGCGGTAGCGCGTGAAGCTCTCCTGCAGCAAGGCCACCAGCGAGGGGTAGCCGGCCACATCGACCTCCGCCGGCACGCCAGCGGGGTAGTGCTTCAGCCAGATTTTCTCCATTCAGGGTCTCCAATATCCGGAGACTATTCTGGCGGACACCCTCGGAGCGGTCATCAGGGGATATACCCCGCGCACTCTCCGAGGGCGGGTGATCTCAATCGAACATGATCATTCGATTGCCTTCACCATGTCCTCGACGACCTTCTTGGCGTCCCCGAACACCATCATCGTCTTGTCCATGTAGAACAACTCGTTGTCGAGGCCGGCATACCCCGCCGCCATCGACCGCTTGTTGACGATGACCGTCTTGGCCTTGTACGCCTCCAGGATCGGCATGCCGTAGATCGACGAGCCTTTCTGCAGCGCGGCCGGGTTCACCACGTCGTTGGCGCCGAGGATGATCGCCACGTCCACCTGCCCGAACTCGCCGTTGATGTCCTCCATCTCGAACACCTGGTCGTAAGGCACCTCGGCCTCGGCCAGCAGCACGTTCATGTGGCCCGGCATCCGGCCGGCGACCGGGTGGATGGCGTACTTGACGGTGATGCCCTTGGCGGTGAGCTTGTGGGCGAGTTCCTTCACCGCGTGCTGGGCGCGTGCCACGGCCAGACCGTAGCCGGGCACGATGACCACGGTTTCCGCGTTGCCGAGGATGAAGGCGGCGTCGTCGGCCGAGCCGCTCTTGACCGGCCGGGCTTCCGCCTTGCCGCCCGCCGTTGCTGCCGCCGCGTCACCGCCGAAGCCACCACCGATCACGTTGAAGAACGAGCGGTTCATCGCCTTGCACATGATGTAGCTCAGGATCGCGCCCGAACTCCCCACCAGCGAGCCGGCGATGATCAGCATTGCGTTGTTCAGCGAAAAGCCGATGCCGGCCGCCGCCCAGCCCGAGTAGCTGTTGAGCATCGACACGACCACCGGCATGTCCGCGCCGCCGATCGGGATGATGATCAGCACGCCCATGACGAAACCGAGGGCGCAGATCATCGCGAAGTCGAACGCGCTTTGCGAGTGCCAGAAGCCGAACATGAAGAACAGTGACGCGAGACCAAGCGCCGCGTTCAGCTTGTGCTGGCCGGGGAAGGAGACCGGGGCGCCCTGGAACAGCCGGAACTTGTACTTGCCGCTGAGCTTGCCGAAGGCGATGACCGAGCCGCTGAACGTGACCGCGCCGATGAAGGCGCCGAGCGCGAGTTCGATCCGGTTGCCGCCGGGGATCTCCACGCCCTTGGCGGCGATGCCGAAGGCGTGGGGTTCCGCGACCGCCGCGATGGCGATGAACACCGCCGCCAGGCCGATCATGCTGTGCATGAACGCGACCAGCTCCGGCATCTTGGTCATCTCGACCTTGTTGGCCATGTAGGCGCCCGCGCCGCCGCCGACGACCAGCGCACCGAACACGTAGACCATGCCTTGCGCCGAGCCGGAGGACAGCTTGACGATCAGCGCCGCGGTGGTCAGCACGGCGATCGCCATGCCGACCATGCCGAACAGGTTGCCGCGGATGGACGTGGTCGGGTGGCTCAGGCCCTTGAGCGCCTGGATGAAGCAGATGCTCGCGACGAGGTAGAGCAGGGTGACGAGGTTGAGGCTCATGCGTGCTCTCCCTTGGCCGCCGCACCGGCTGCGGGCTTCTTGTCCTTCTTGCGGAACATCTCCAGCATCCGGCGCGTGACCAGGAAGCCGCCGAAGACGTTCACCGCAGCGAGGGCCACCGCCAGCGTGCCCATGGTCTTGCCCAGCCCGGTTTCAGTCAGCGCCGCCGCCAGCATCGCGCCAACGATGACGATGGCCGAGATCGCGTTGGTCACCGCCATCAGCGGCGTGTGCAGCGCGGGCGTGACGGTCCAGACGACGTGGTAGCCGACGTAGATCGCCAGCACGAAGATGATCAGGTTGATGATCGTGGGGGAAACCGCATCCATGGTGTTTCAGCTCCGGGTGACTTGACCGTCACGGGTCATGAGGCAGGCCGCGACGATGTCGTCGTCCATCGGCACGTTGATGGCGGTGGCATCCTTGGGCAGCACCAGCTTGAGGAAGTCGAGCACGTTGCGCGCATACAGCGCCGACGCATCCGCCGCCAGCAGCGCGGGCAGATTCGTCTCGCCGATGATCGACACGCCGTGGACCTGCACCGTCTCGCCGGCGACGGTCAGCGGGCAGTTGCCGCCGCCGTTCGGGCCGCGGCCAGCGGCGATGTCCACGATCACCGAGCCGGGTTTCATCGCCTTGACCATCTCGGCGGTGATCAGCGTCGGCGCGGCGCGGCCGGGGATCAGCGCCGTGGAGATGACGATGTCGGCCTGTGCCACACGCTTGGCGACCTCGACCTGCTGCCGCGCCAGCCAGCTCGGCGGCATCGGCCGGGCGTAGCCGCCGACGCCTTCCGCCGCTTCCTTCTCCTCGGCGGTTTCATACGGCACGTCGATGAACTTGCCGCCCAGCGACTCGATTTGCTCCTTCACCGAGGGCCGCACGTCCGACGCCTCGATCACCGCGCCGAGCCGCTTGGCTGTCGCGATCGCCTGCAGGCCGGCCACGCCGACGCCCAGGACCACGACACGGGCGGCCTTCACCGTGCCGGCCGCCGTCATCAGCATCGGGAAGAACTTCTGGTAGCGGTCGGCGGCCATGATCACCGCCTTGTAGCCGGCGATGTTGGCTTGGCTGCTGAGCACGTCCATGCTCTGTGCCCGCGTGGTGCGCGGCGCGGCTTCCAGCGCGAAGCTGGTCAGACCGGCGCCGGCGAGCTGCTGCAGGCCGTCGCGGTGGAACGGGTCGAGCATGCCGACCAGCGCAGTGCCGGGTTTCATGTGCGTCAGTTCGTCCGTGGAGGGCGAGCGCACCTTCAGCACCAGATCGCAGCCCAGCGCGCCCGCCGCGTCGGTGATCTCGGCGCCTGCTGCGACATAGGCTTCGTCGGTCGCGCTGGCGCGCAGGCCCGCGCCGGATTCGAGGCGCACGGTGTGACCCTGCGCCTTGAGCTTCTTCGCCGTCTCGGGCGTCACGGCGACACGGGTTTCCCCGGTGGCCGTTTCTTTGGGCACTCCAACCAGCATCGGACCCTCCTCGTTGTGGGTGAATGAGCTTATACAGATTGCGCGATTCGCCCACCCCCGTGACATCCCTCACTGCTCGGTCATCGGACATCTCCAAGCCGGTACGATCGCGACATGAGTACACACCGTTGGAAACCCAGTGTCACGGTCGCGGCCCTCATCGAGCAGGAGGGCCGCTTCCTGCTGGTCGAGGAAGAAACGCCCGACGGCCTGCGCCTGAACAACCCCGCCGGCCACCTGGAGCCGGGCGAGTCGATGCTGCAAGGCGTCGTGCGCGAGGCGCTGGAGGAGACCGGCCGCCACTTCACGCCCGATGCGTTGCTGGGCGTCTACCTCGCGCGGATGCACCGCGAAGCCGATCCGGCCGAGGACATCACCTACCTGCGCTTCGCCTACCGCGGGCAGGTCGGCGAGCCGATCCCTGGCGCCACGCTCGACGCCGGCATCGTCCGCACCGTGTGGATGACGCCGGACGAGATCCGTGCCAGCGTTGCCCGCCACCGCTCGCCGATGGTGCTGCGCTGCATGGAAGACCACCTCGCCGGCCGTCGCCAGCCACTCGACACCATCTGGTGCGAGGACCGCATCGGGCCGCAGCCATGACGGCGTCCGCGAAGTCAGCAAAGAAGCAACGCATCGTCGTCGGCCTCAGCGGCGGCGTGGATTCGGCCGTCAGCGCGTGGTTGCTGAAAGAGCAGGGGCACGAGGTCATCGGCATCTTCATGAAGAACTGGGAGGACGACGACGACAGCGAGTTCTGCTCCACGCGGCAGGACTTCCTCGACGCCGCCTCGGTGGCCGACGTGCTCGGCATCGAGATCGAGCACGTCAACTTCGCTGCTGACTACAAGGACCGCGTCTTCGCCGAGTTCCTGCGCGAATACGCGGCCGGCCGCACGCCGAATCCGGACGTGCTCTGCAACGCCGAGATCAAGTTCAAGGCGTTCCTGGACCACGCGATGCGCCTGGGGGCCGACAAGATCGCCACGGGCCATTACACCCGTGTGCGCCAGAACGGCACGACCGGCCGCTTCGAGCTGCTCAAGGGACTCGATCCGAGCAAGGACCAGAGCTACTTCCTGCACCGGCTGAACCAGGCGCAGCTCTCGAAGACGATGTTCCCGGTCGGCGAGATCCACAAGACCGAGGTGCGCCGGATCGCCGCGGAGATCCACCTGCCGAACGCGAAGAAGAAGGATTCGACCGGGATCTGCTTCATCGGCGAGCGGCCGTTCCGCGATTTTCTGAACCGGTATCTGAGCAAGGAGCCAGGGTCGATCCGCGACGACCGGGGGCGCCTGCTCGGCGAGCATGTGGGGCTGAGCTTCTACACGCTGGGGCAGCGCAAGGGCATCGGCGTCGGCGGCGTGAAGGAGAAGGGCGCGGCGCGGGGCGGCGGCGAGCACGAGCCATGGTTCGTCGCCCGCAAGGACATCGAATGCAACACGCTCTACATCGTGCAGGGGCATGAGCACCCGTGGCTCAAGTCGCGGCACCTGCTGGCGGCGGATGCGAGCTGGGTGGCGGGTGAGCCGCCAGCGGGCGGGGCGCTGGCCGCGAAGACGCGGTATCGGCAGGCGGACGCGGCGTGTCTGCTGACCGGGCCAGGGGCGGTGGCGGGGGAGTTCGGGTTGCACTTCCACGATGCGCAGTGGGCCGTCACGCCGGGGCAGTCGGCGGTGGTCTATGACGGGGAGATTTGCCTGGGGGGTGGGGTGATCGCGGCGGTGGAGGCTTGAACAGGGCACGGGATTTTGTCATGACATTGTCTGGCGGCTGTGCTACCGTCTGGTGGCATAGTCAGGAAGCAGGAGTCCACGCCATGACCACGGTGAACCGAACCAACCGAACCGAAAAGCTGGACCTCCGGCTCACACCGGCCGCCAAGCAAGCCTTGGTGGCCGCGGCGCTGGCGGACCACCGCTCCGTCAGCGAATTCGTGCTGGACAGTGCGCTGTCACGCGCGCAGGAGATGCTGGCGCAGCGCCAGCACTTCGGGCTGGACGCTGTGAAGTGGGCGGAGTTTCTCGGCGCGCTGGAGTCTGGACCGCGAGAACTGCCTGCGGTGCAAGCCCTGTTCGCCAAGCCCAGCCCGTTTGAAGTGCCGCTGCAGAAGTGACCACCTTTCGCATCGAGAAGCTGTCGCGGTACCACGCGGTGGATACCTTTGACTGTGGAGAACCGGCCCTCGATCGCTTTCTGGCCCGCTTTGCGTGGGGCAGCCAGCAGGCCAACGCTTCGCAAACCTATGTGGCGCTGGCGGATGACGTCGTGGTGGGATTCTTCACCTTGGTGGTCGGGCAGGTCGCCTACGAGGACGCCCACGAGCGATTGGCCAAGGGCCTTGCGCGCCATCCCATTCCCTTGCTGCTGATTGCGCGGTTGGCCATTCATCGTGCGTGGCAGGGGCAAGGTCTGGGTGCCGGGCTGTTGAAAGACGCCATGCGCCGCACGGTCCACGCGGCGGACATTGCCGGCATTCGTGCCTTGGCGGTGCATGCGAAGGACGAAACCGCTGCTGCGTTTTATCGCCGTTTTGACTTCATCCCCTCGCCCACGGACCCGCTGCACCTGTTCTTGCTCATCAAAGACCTCGCGTGCTATGTGACGGCCTCGAATTGACGGGCGTTCTGTCGGGTGAGCTGATTTCGCTTGAACTTGTCGTTCCGTTATCAGAAGGCGCGAGAAGCCCCGTCCTTCAGGGCGGGGAGGCAGAGCGCAGGCTTGCGCAGCGAGCCATTGGCTTGGTGGTTGAGTTTTCTGTGGCATTGTTGACCCGGACGAAGCGACAAGCCCCGGAGTTCAGCCCGGGGTCGAGCGTTCAAGCCGTTCCGGCTTGTCAACCGACATGTATGGAAATACAGTTGTCGGATGGAAGCCGTGAAGACCCTCAAGCTGCGCATCAAGGACAAGCACGCGGGCGTGCTGTCCTTGATGGCGCGCGAGGTCAATCAGGTGTGGAACTACTGTAACGAGACCAGTTCGCGGGCGATCCGCGAGCGCGGAAAGTGGCTGAGCGGGTTCGACCTGCAGAAGCTCACGGCGGGGTACTCGAAGTGCGAGGGCGTGCGGATCGGTAGCGCCACGGTGCAACTGGTGTGCGAGGAATACGCCACCCGGCGCAAGCAGTTCAAGAAAGCCCGGCTCAATTGGCGCGTGTCGAACGCGAAGGCGGCGAAGCATTCGCTGGGCTGGGTGCCGTTCAAGGCGGGCGGCGCGAAGTACAAGGCCGGGCAGATCGCTTTTCTCGGGCACAGGTTCAGTCTGTGGGACAGCTACGGGCTGAGCCGGTTCGATCTGCGCGCTGGCTCGTTCTCGCAGGACGCGCGCGGCCGGTGGTACCTGAACGTGTGCGTCAAGGTGGACGTGCTGAAGTCGGCTGGCACTGGGCTGATCGGTATCGACCTCGGCCTGAAGACTGCAGCGACGTGCTCGGACGGCGAAGAGCTGGCGTCCGGCCTGTACCGCAAGCATGAGGGCGCGCTGGGGATCGCCCAGCGAGCCGGGAAGAAGGACCGGGTGCGTGCGATCCACGCGAAGATCGCCAACACGCGCAAGGACGCGATGCACAAGTTCAGCACCGGGCTGGTCGAGCGCAACGCGGCGATCTTCGTCGGGAACGTGCAGGCCGGCGCGATGGTGAAGACTCGGATGGCGAAATCCACGCTGGACGCCGGGTGGTCGATGATGAAGACGATGCTGGAATACAAGAGCCATCAGGCCGGCATCGTGTTCGAGGAGGTGAATGAAGCCTATACAACCCAGACCTGTTCGCGCTGCGGGGGCATACCCGCCAGCAGTCCGAAAGGCAGGACAGGTCTGCGAATGAGGCGATGGACATGCTGCGATTGCGGCGCGGAACACCACCGCGACGTGAATGCAGCCAGGAACATCGCCGCGCGCGGACATGCGCGTCTCGCAGGAGGAATCCCCGTCCTTTAGGGCGGGGAGGATGTCAACAAGAGCATGAATTTCCTCGACCTGGCGGGCGTCGAGGTCTGGGACACCGAACTGCGCGAGCGCCGCGCCATGGGCGGCGACCTGTATTTCCACCGCCCCCGCCCGCAGGTGATCCAGATCTGGACCCGCACCGGCTTTCTCGATCGGCTGGGGCGGGACCATGTGTTTCCCGACAAGCAGCAGGCGATCGCGGCGATCTATTCGCGGTTGGACCGGGCGGTGTGCGCGCGGTGTGCGGTGCGGGTGTTCCGGGAATGCCAGACCGATGATCCCGGTGTGGTGATTTGACCTAGGGTTTTCCATGAGTTGAAGTACAGTCGCGCCGTCGCCCGCTGCTGTCTCCTGCCATGTCCACCGCTGCTCCCCGTCCTCTCCACGGCATCCTGTTCGTCATCGCCGCCGTCGCCCTGTTCGCCTGCTTCGACGCGGGTGTGAAGACCGCCAGCGCGATCGCTTCGGTCGGGCTGGTGGTCTGGACGCGCTACCTGTTCCAGGTCGGGTTCACCGCGCTGACCATGCTGCCGCGTCGGGGCACCGCACTGCTGAAGACCCGTCGGCCGGGCCTGCAACTGCTGCGCGGCCTGAGCCTGCTGTCGCTGAGCGTGCTGGCCTTCTTCAGCCTGCAGGTGATGCCGGTCGGCGAGTTCACCGCCATCGTGATGCTCACCCCGCTGCTGATCACGCTGCTGGCCACCTTGACGCTGGGCGAGCGCGTGCCGCTGGTACGCTGGCTGCTGCTGGCGGGCGGGATGGTCGGCGCGCTGGTCGTGATCCGGCCCAAGGGCGAGGCGCATGACCTCGGCTGGGCGGCATTGCTGCCGGTCGGGCTGGTGCTGTCGAACGCCGTGTTCCAGCTCATCACCAGCCGCCTGGCGCGCACCGAAGACCCCGCGACAACCCAGTTCTACACCGGCCTGACCGGCGCCGTGCTCACCAGCGTGCTGTTGCCGTGGAGCTGGCAGACGCTGACGCCGGCCGGCTGGGCGTTGCTCGTGCTGCTGGGCGCGCTGAGCACCTCGGGCCACTTCCTGCTGATCCTCGGCTACATGCGCGCCGGGGCCGCCACGCTGACGCCGTTCCTGTACTTCCAGATCGTCTTCGCCACGCTGGTCGGCTGGCTCTGGTTCGGCCACGCACCGGACGCAGCCACGCTCGGCGGTGTCACGGTCATCACTGCGTGCGGCGTGCTTGGTACCTGGCTGGCCCACCGCCCACGACTGGATGCCGTCACCGTACGGTCCTGACACCAGCACTGTCAGAGCGGTACTTGTTGGTACATTTTTGTATCACCAGACACAAAAGGTGCATTTCTAGTCTGCGATTTGCAAATCAGTGCCCTAGACTCCCCCTCGAATCAGCATTTTTATTCAAGGGTGCGCGTGGTATGGCGATGTCAGCAGAAGTGGGCTTCCTGCCTTGGGCGACTTTCATGCACCGGCATGAGGCGGGTTGGCTGCGGCTGTGGACGGCCATGGACGCTGCACCGGATCTGAGTCCGATCTGGGCGCTCAGCCTGCTGCATGGCCACCAGATCGACACGGCCGAGCTGCAGGTGGCGTTTGCCACGACCGACGGTGGCGAGCTGTCGCTGGTCTGGCCGCTGCGCTTCGCCACGCACCGCCGCATGGGCATGACCTGGCAGAAGGTCGGTGCGCTGTCGAACATTTTCTGTTTGCATGGCGGGCTGCTGACGGCGATGGACACGGGTGTGGCGGTGCGCCAGACGCTGCAGGCGCTGCAAAAGAGGCAGGGCGCGTGGAGCTGGCTGGACGTGGATCTGCTGGAAGTCGGCACCCCCTTGCACACCGCCTGGCTGCGCGCCGCGCAACACTCCGACTGCCGTCTGGAGCGCATCACCAAGGGCCGCTCGCCCTACATCGTCAGCCCCGGCACCCTGGACGATTTCCTCGCCACCAAGACCCGCAATTTCCGCAGCAACATGCGCGCACGGCGCCGGGATGTGCTGAACGATCCGGGCATCGAGGTGCGCTACTACACCCGACCGCACGAGGTGGCGGCGTATCTGGAACAGGCGCTCACCGTCGAAAGCAAGAGCTGGAAGGGGCGCACCGGCTCCTCGCTGGCCGCGCGGGAGTGGGAAACCCGGCTGTACGACACGCTGCTGACCCGTTATGCCGAACTCGGCCGGGTGCTGGCTGCCGTGCTCTTCATCGACGGTGTGCCGACCGCCCACAGCATGGACCTGCTGCAAGGCGATCGCGTCTACGGACTCAAGACCAGCTTCGACCCGGCTTACACGGTGCGCCGTCCGGGCGTGATGCTGCTGGTGGCGCGGCTGGAACGCTACTTCGCGCAAGGGGTGCGCGAGTTCGATTTCATCGGGCTGGACGAGGATTACAAGCTGCAGTGGAGCCGGCAGTGCCGCCCGCACGAGTCGCTGCGCCTGTATGCGCCCACACTGGCCGCGCGGGCGCTGTTCCTGAGCACCGAGCTGCGTCGGCAGTGGCGCGACTACCGCAGCCGGCCGACGGCGCCAGTGCCCGCGCCAGTGCCAGTGCCAGTGCCGGCTGGCCAGCCAGCACTGGCCAAGACATCGCTCGACGGCGACCAGATGTCCGTGTCGCTCTGATCCAGTTGGCTGTTCAGTCCGAAAGTCAGCGCGCTGCTGCTGAACTGCGGGCGGTAGACCGCGGTGGGCCACAGGCAGGGCCACAGCAGCAGCAGCAAGATCGCCAGGATCAGCCGCGATTGCCACCCATCGTGCCGGGTTTCCTCCATCAGGCGACTGAGCGGGCCGATCTGCAGCAGCAGCAGTCCGATGCCGATGTGCAGACCCAACAAGATGACCAGAAAGTGTTGCATGGATCCATGCTAGACACGTTTGGTTCTTGTTGGTACCTATCACCCGCTGTGCGCGCCCTGCAAGCGCGGGGGTGAAATCGGGCAGGTTGCGGCTTTTGGCGTTTCAGGCGTTTCAGGCGCGCAACCCCTGCGGACCATGCAATGCGGCGACGGCGTCTGCCCGTCGTGTCAGCACCGCCCGCTGGTTCAGATAGCCTTTGTCGGTGATCTCGCCCGCGTCCACGCTGGGCGGCTCGTCAAGCACCAAGGCACACACCGGTGTCTGGGATGAACCACCGCCCTCTGCCTTCATCGCCTTCAGGCCGGCGCGCAGGTGTACTTCCAGTTCTGCACGGGGCAGCGCCTTGGCCTGCGGCGTCGGGAAGACCAGCAGGCCGATCTCCTCGCGCTCGTGGCCGGTGATGACGACATCGGCCGCGTGCGGCGCCAGCGCGGTGACGGCGCGGATGCGCAGCGTGCCGACGCTGACCCAGGTGCCGCTGAGCAGCTTGAAGTCCTCGGCCACGCGCCCGTCGAAGACGACGCCGCGCTCGGGGCGGGTGTCATCCACCAGCTTGGCGGCGTCGCCGATGCAGTAATAGCCGTCCTCGTCGAACGCCTTGGCCGTGACCTCGGGTGCGTGGCGGTATTCGGAAAACACGCTTGGCCCGCGCACGCGGATCTCCAGCTTGCCGCCGTTCGGGATCAGCTTCAGGTCGATGCCCGGCAAGGGCAGCCCGATGCAGCCGGCGCGGTCGATGCGCCAATGCACGCTCGTCACGGCCGGCGCCGTCTCGGTTGCGCCCCACGACGACGTGAACCACAGCGGCCGGTCACGCACCTGGGCCACCACCGCTTCGAGCCGCGACCACAGACTCTGTGGCAATGCGGCACCCGCGTAGAACACGCCTTCCAGCCCGCCGAGCACGTCCCGCGCCAGCGCCTCGTCCGCCTCCAGGTAGGGCAGCAGCATGTCGAAGCCACGCGGCACGTTGAAGTGGAAATTCGGCCGCACCTCGCGCAGGTTCGCCACCGTCTTCTCGATCAGCCCCGGCGCCGGGCGGCCTTCATCGACGAACAGGCTGCCCCCATGCGACAGCACCATGTGGAAGTTGTGGTTGCCGCCGAAGGTGTGGCTCCACGGCAGCCAGTCGAGCAGGCGCAGCGGCTGGCGCGTCAGGAAGGGCCACGCCTGCGCGATCTGCTGCTGGTTGGCGCAGAGCATGCGGTGGCTGTTGACGACGACCTTGGGCACGCCGGTCGAGCCGGAGGTCAGCAGGTACTTGGCCGGCCACTCCGGGCGGATCGCGGCGAAGGCGGCCACGACGGCGGGTGATTCATTCCGGTCCAGCAGCTCGGCGAAGGATTGCGCGCCGTCGAAGGCCGCCGCGTTCTGGCTGAACACCACCGGCACGCTGCGCCCTTGTTCCCAGGCGCGCACGTGCGGGCCGTAGACACCCGGTTCGGATGCATAGACCAGCGCCGGATCAAGCGCGTCGAGAATGGCGTGGATCTTCGCGAAGTCCTTCGTCATCCGGCAGTAGGCGCTGGAGACGGTGCAGACGACGCGGCCGAGGTGCATCGTCGCCAGGATCAGCAGCGCGTGGTCCACGCTGTTGTCCGACAGGATCACCACCGGCTTGTCGGCGGGCAGGTTCAGGTCAAGCTGCGCCTGCGCGATGCGCCCGACCGCATCGCGGGTCTGGCGGTAGGTGAGCTGGCGCCAGCCGCCGGCCGCACCGGGGTCGCGTTCGGCGAGGAACAGCGCGTCCGGCGTCGTCGCGGCCCAGTGCTCCAGCCAGTCACCGATGCAGCGCGCAAACGGCTGCAGCGCCTCGGGCGAGCGCAGGATGAAGCCGCCACCGGGCAGGTCTTCGCGCACGACACGCGGCGGGGCGAGCGCGGCCGCGTCGCCGAACAGGGTCAGGTCCATCGTCTTGTCTCCTTGAATGTCCGTCCGGGTCACACGCCCAGATACCCGGCCAGCTCCGCGCTGTTCCTCAACGACTCTGAGGCACCTTCCAGCACCAGCCGCCCCTTCTGCAGCACCACCAGCCGATCCGACTCGGCGCACACCTTGCGGTAGTCGCGGTCCACGATCAGCGTGGCGATGCCGGTGCGGCGGATGTCGGCGATGACGCGCCAGATCTCCTGGACGATCAGCGGCGCCAGCCCCTCGGTGGCTTCGTCGAGGATCACCGCGTCGGGGTTGGTCATCAGCGCCCGGCCGATCGAGAGCATCTGCTGCTCGCCGCCGGAGAGCTGGCTGCCCAGGTTGGTCAGCCGCTCGGACAGGCGCGGGAAGGTCGTCATCACGCGGTCGAAGTTCCAGTCCTTCTGCCCCGACGTGCCGGCGCGGGCGGCCATGACGAGGTTTTCGCGCACGGTCAGCGTCGGGAAGATGCCGCGCCCTTCCGGCACGTAGGCGACACCAAGCTGTGCGGCCTGGTGCGGCAGGCCCTTGGAGAGATCCTTGCCAGCGACGTGGATGCGGCCCTGGCGCTGGCGGACGTGGCCGAGCAGGGTGCGGATCAGCGTCGATTTGCCCATGCCGTTGCGGCCGAGCAGGCCGACGGTTTCGCCCTTGGCGAGCTTGAAATCGAGTCCGTGCAGGATGTGGCTGCTGCCATACCAGGCTTGCACGCCCTGCGCGTCGATGATCAGTGGAGTGGATGGTGCCGACATCTCAGTGGCCTCCCAGGTAGGCGGCTTGCACGTCGCGGTTGGTGCGGACCTCGTCGGGCGTGCCCGTGGCGATCACGGCGCCGTTGACCATCACGGTGATGCGGTCGGCCACGGCGAACACGGCGTCCATGTCGTGCTCGACCAGCAGGATGGCGTGGCCCTTCTTCAGCGAGCGCAGCAGGTCCAGCATCCGGTGCGACTCCTCCGGCCCCATGCCGGCCAGCGGCTCGTCGAGCAGCAGCACACGCGGTTCGGTCGCCAGACACATCGCGATTTCGAGCTGGCGCTTCTGGCCGTGCGACAGGCTCGCCGCCGTGCGCTGCGCCACTGCCGCGAGTCCTGCGCGTTCGATCGCCGCCTTGGCCCGCCCGGTGCTGGTGCGGCAGGCTTGCGCCGACTCCCACCACGCCCACGGCCGCTGCACGCGGGCCTGTGCGGCGAGGCGGCAGTTCTCCATCACCGCCAGCGGCAGGAAGATGTTGTTGCGCTGGTAGCTGCGGCCGATGCCGGCGTGGGCGAGCTTGGGCTGCGGCCAGCGCGTCACGTCCGCTCCGCCGAGCAGGACGGCGCCGCTGCTGGGGGGCAGTTCGCCCGACAGCAGGTTGATCAGCGTCGATTTGCCCGCGCCGTTGGTGCCGATGACGGCGTGGATCTCGCCCTCGTGCAGCGCCACCGACACGTCGCTCACAGCCACCAGCGCGCCGAAGCGGCGGGTGAGGTTGCGGGCCTCGAACAATGCGGTGCTGGTGGTGCTCATGCCGCCTCCTTGCGCTGCTGCAGCCGTGCCCACAGCCCGGCCAGTCCCTGCGGCAGCAGGGCGACCGCGATGATGATGAAACCGCCGAACAGCAACTGCCAGTGCTTGGTCAGCGCCGAGAACCACTCCGACAGCAGCACGAACGCGAACGCCCCCGTCACCGCCCCGCCCAGGCTGCCCAGCCCGCCGAGGATGATCATCACCAGCGCGTTGCCGCTGTAGTGCCAGGACAGGATCTCGGGCGTCACGAAACCGTACTGCGCCGCATACAGGAAGCCGCCCAGCCCCGCCAGCATCCCGGCGACGACAAAGGCCGCGAGCTTGTAGAGCAGCGTCGAATAACCCGCGGCCCGCATGCGCTGCTCGTTGTGCTTGATGCCGACCAGCGCGTGCCCGAAGCGCGAGCGCAGCAGCAAGGCCAGACTGCCCAGCGCCAGCACCAGCGCGCCCAGCACGAACCAGTAGAAGCTGTTCGCCTTCTCCAGGTCGATCCACTGCCAGCCCGCGATCGCGAAGTCCGGCTTGAAGTAGACGTAGGCGCCGTCGCTGCCCCCGGCGAGCTTGGTGTCGTGGAAGACGAAGAACACCAGTTGCCCGAAGGCCAGCGTGACCATGATGAAGTAGATGCCCTGCGTGCGCATCACCAGCGCACCGATGACCAGGGCCAGCAGCGCCGCGCCCGCCATCGCCGCCAGCAGCATCAGCCAGCCATTGCCGGCTTCCGACATCGGCGCGAGCATGGCGACCGCGTAGGCGCCGAAACCGAAGAACGCCGCGTGGCCGAGGCTCACCAGCCCGGTGTAGCCCACCAGCAGTTGCAGGCTCGCCGCGAAGATCGCCATGATCATCACCTTGGCGAGCAGCTCGGTGTGGAACTTGCCGCCGATCGGCTCGGGCAGCAGCGGGAACACCGCCAGCAGCGCGAAGGCGATCACCCAGGCGGCCACGGACAGCGACGAAAAGGATTTGCTGGTGTTGGTGGTGGAATTGAGAGAAGTCATCGCCGATCACCCTGCCTTGAACAGACCGGCCGGGCGCCACAGCAGGATGGCCGCCATCAGCACGTAGACCAGCGCACCGGCCCCTTCCTGCCAGAGCACCTTGCCGAAGGTGTCCACGAAACCGATCAGCAGCGCCGCGACCAGCGCCCCCTTGATCGAACCGATGCCGCCGATCACGACGACGACGAAGCAGATGATCAGCACCTGCCCGCCCATGCCCGGATAGACCGACGACACGGGCGCCGCGATCATCCCGGCGAACACGGCGAGCGCCACGCCCACCGCGAACACCACCCGGTACAGCAGCGTGATGTTGATGCCCAGCGACTGCACCATCTCGCGGTTGGTCGCCCCGGCGCGCACCATCATCCCGAGCCGCGTCTTGCTGATGAGCAGGTACATCCCGAGCGCCATCGCCAGGCACACCGCCGACACCGCCAGCCGGTAGACCGGGTAGGTCATGCCGTTGCCGATGGCGATGGAACCCGCCAGCCAGCCGGGGATGTCCACGCCATGCACGTCGTCACCCACCAGGATGCTGCGCAGCTCCTCGAACACCAGGATCAGCCCGTAGGTCATCAGCACCTGCTGCAGGTGTTCCCGGTCATAGAGGTAGCTGAAGAACACCCACTCCAGCACGTAGCCGAAGGCCACCGCCAGCACGACCCCGACGGCCAGCGCCAGCGGCAGGCTGCCGAACAGCGAACTCAAGCTGAACGCCAGGTAGGCGCCGATCATGTAGAAGCTGCCGTGGGCGAGGTTGATCACGCCCATGATCCCGAAGATCAGCGTCAGCCCCGAGGCCACCAGGAACAGCAGCAGGCCGTACTGCACGCTGTTCAGGCACTGGATGAGGAAGGTGGTGAGGTCCATCGGGGCGTGCGCTGGTCAGTGGTCAGGAAGGGGTCAGAGCTTGCAGCCGCGGGCCGGGTCGGTCAGACCCTTGACGGCGATGGCGACGTTCTTGTTCACCTTGCCGGTGACTTCGCGCAGGTAGAAGTCCTGCACCGGGTTGTGCGCCTTGCTCAGCGTGAACGGGCCGCGCGGGCTGTCGATCTTGGCAGCCTCCATCGCCTTGACCAGCCCGTCGCGGTTGGCCACGTCGCCCTTGACCGCCACCAGCCCCGCGCCGAGCAGTTGCGCCGCGTCGTAGCCCTGCACGGCGTACACGTCCGGCTGCAGCTTGTAGGTCTTGGCGTATTGCAGACGGAAGGCCTTGTCCTTGGCGTTGGTCAGGTCGTCGGCGTAGTGCAGCGTGGTCAGCAGGCCCTTGGCGGCGTCGCCCTGTGCTTCGAGCGTGCCGTCGGTCAGGAAGCCCGCGCCGATCAGCTTGATGTTGGCGCCCAGGCCGGCAGCCGCCCAGTCCTTGACGAACTTGACCGCGCCGCCGCCCGCGAAGAACACGTACACCGCGTCCGGCTTGAGGGCGGCCACTTCGGTCAGCAGTGCCTGGAACTCGACGCCGGGGAAGGGCAGGTTCAGCTCCTTGACCACCTTGCCGCCACCCGCCTCGAAGCCTTCCTTGAAGCCCTTGACCGACTCGTCACCGGCCGCGTACTTCCAGCTCAGCGTCACGGCGGTCTTGATCTTCTTGTCGGCGGCGACCTTGCCCATGGCAAAGCCCGGCTGCCAGTTCGAGAACGACGAGCGGAAAATGTTCGGCGCGCACAAGGGTCCGGTGATGGCGTCGGCGCCCGCGTTGGGGACGATCAGCAGCGTGTTGTTGTCCTTGGCGACCTTGGCCATCGCCATCGCCACGCCCGAGTGGACCGTGCCGACCATCACGTCCACGTTGTCGCGCTTGACGAGCTTGTTGGCGTTGTCGGACGCCTTGGACGGGTCGGACTCGTCATCGACCTTGACGAACTCGATGGTCTTGCCACCGAGCTTCCCGCCTTGTTCATCGACGTACTGCTTGAAGCCGTTCTCGATCGCCACGCCGAGGGCCGCGAAGGTGCCGGTGTAGGGCAGCATGAAGCCGACCTTGATCTTGTCCTGGGCGAAGGCGCCGCCGGCCAGCGACAGCAGGGCGGTGGCGACGAGGGTGCGGGTGAAGAAGGGGGTCATGTCATGTCTCCTGATGAGTCCTGAAGGGGGTGTGAGTGTGTCTCAACGGGTGTGACGATGCAGGAAATCGGCCGCGGCGTCGATCAGGGCTTCCGGCTGGTCACGGTGGGGGCTGTGGCCGCAGGCGTCGAGCTTCAGCAGCGTGGTGCGGTCGGGGCAGCGGTCGGCGATGCGCTCGATCTGGGCCATCGTGCCGTACTGGTCGTCGTGGCCCTGCACGGCGAGCACCGGGCAGCGGACCTGCGCCACTTCGCGCTCGATGTTCCAGTCGCGGAAGGCCGGGTCGAGCCAGATGTCGTTCCAGCCGCGGAAGGCGGAGTCGGGGTCAGCGTGGTGCTTACCCAGCTTCGTGCGCAGATCGGTCGTCGCGTAGGCGGTGCGGGCGTCCTCGATGCTGGCGATGGTCAGGTCTTCGACGAACAGGTGCGGCGCGGCGACGACGAGCGATGTCACGCGCTCGGGGAACATCGCCGCGTGCAGCAGCGCGATCGAGCCGCCGTCGCTGTGGCCGAACAGCGCATACGGCTGCGTCACGCCCAGCGTGTCCAGCAGCGGCGGCAGCACCTCGCGCGCCTGCCGGTGCATGAAGTCGGGCCGCCAGCGTTCGTCGGCGGGTTTCGGCGTGGACTGCCCATACGCCGGGCGCGAATACACCAGCCCCGCGCAGCCGAGCCGCGCGCACAGCCGATCCGGAAAGTCGCGCCACATCGACAGCGAGCCGAGGCCCTCGTGCAGGAACACCAGCAGCGGCAGCGGCGCAGCACCCGTCAGCGCCTCCGCCGGGGCGGCGATGCGGCGGTACTCGATGCGCACCGGGCGGTCGGCCCAGTCGATGTCGGCGAAGGCGGTGTCGTGCGCCATCTCAGCCCTGTGCTTTTTCCTGGTCCCGCAGCTTGAACCGCTGGATCTTGCCGGTGGCGGTCTTGGGCAGGTCGGCGACGAACTCGATCTGGCGCGGGTACTTGTACGGCGCGAGCTTGTCCTTCACGAACGCCTTGAGCGTCGCCTCGTCGGCCTCGGCGCCGGGTTTCAGCACGACAAACGCCTTGGTCTTGGTCAGGCCGTCCGCGTCGATCACGCCGATCACCGCCGCTTCGAGCACCGCCGGGTGCTGCACCAGCGTCGCCTCGACCTCGAACGGCGAGACGTAGATGCCGCTGACCTTGAGCATGTCGTCGCTGCGGCCGCTGTAGGTGTAGGTGCCGTCGGCGTTCTTCACGTACTTGTCGCCGCTCTTGGTCCAGCCGCCCTGGAAGGTGTCGCGGGTCTTGTCGCGGTTGCCCCAGTACATCATCGCGGCGCTTGGCCCCTGGATGTAGAGGTCGCCCGGCTCGCCATCCGGTACCGTGCCGCCGTTCTCGCCACGCAGCTCCACCGTGTAGCCCGGCACCGGCCAGCCGGTCGTGCCGTAGCGCACCGCGTCGGGGCGGTTGCTCAGGAAGATGTGCAGCATCTCGGTCGAGCCGATGCCGTCCACGATGTCCACGCCGAAGTGGCGCTGGAACCGCTCGCCCAGCTCGCTCGGCAGCGCCTCGCCTGCTGATGACACCAGCCGCAGCGTCACCGCGTCGCGCGCCGGCAGGTTCGGGTGGACCAGCATGCCCGCGAAGCCGGTCGGGGCACCGAAGAACACCGTCGGTTTCACCCCGGCTTGCGAGGCGGTCGCGCCGAGCCAGCGTTTGAACGTGGCATCCGGCGTGGGGCGCTCGCCCATCAGGACCGTGGTGGCGCCCACCGTCATCGGGAAGGTCAGCCCGTTGCCCAGCCCGTAGGCGAAGAACAGCTTGGCCGCCGAGAAGCACACGTCGTCCTCGGTCAGCGCCAGCACGCCCTTGCCATACAGCTCGGCGGTCCAGTAGGGGTTGGCGTGGGAATGCACCGTGCCCTTGGGGCGGCCCGTCGATCCGGACGAGTAGAGCCAGAAGCCGGGGTCGTCGCCGCTGGTGGTGGCGGCTTTCTGTGCGGGGGCGTGGGCGCTGAGGAATGCCTCGAACTCGACCTCGGCCGGGTGCAGCGGCGCGGCTGGGCGCGAGACGATGACCTTCTGCACCTCGTGGTCCGACTTGACCAGCGCGGCGGTCAGCGTCGGCAGCAGGGCGCCGGAGACCAGCACGGCCTGCGCCCGCGAGTGCTCCAGCATGTAGGCGTAGTCGTCGGCGGTCAGCAGCGTGTTGACCGCCACCGGCACGATGCCGGCGTGCATCGCGCCGAGGAAGCTCACCGGCCAGTCGTTGCCGTCCTGCATCAGCAGCAGCACGCGCTCTTCCCGCTTCAGCCCCAGCGCCCGCAGCCCGCTGGCCAGCCGGCGCACGCGCTCGTCGAGTGCGCCATAGGTGAGTGCGCCGAGGTCGTCGAGGAAGGCGGCCTTGTCGGCGCGGCCGGTGTTCAGTGCCAGCAGGTGCTGCGCGAAGTTGAAGGGTTGGCCGGAGATCAGAGCGGTCATGGGGTGTCCTTTGGCGTGCCGGGGGCGGTCACAGGCCGGTGAATTCGATCGCGCCTTCGGGCAGCAGGTACAGCACCTGCGCCCGACCGCCCGACACGGTAGGGCGGTGCGCGCTGCCCGGCCCGTAGACCAGCCAGCCGGCGCCGCGGCCGTCGAAACGGGCGTCCGGGTCGATCGGCACGATCAGGTCGATCTCGCCGTGGGGGTGGCGGTGGTGCGGGCCGACCACGTTGTCCATGTCCACGACATCGACCGAGCAGCGCGCCAGGTCGTCGGCCGACTTGAAGATGCGCCCGTAGCGCAGGCCGCCGCCTTCGCGGTTGCACAGCCAGCCTTCGGCCACGCCGGTGTGGATCTCGGCGGCCAGCTGCCGGTACGTCTCGCTGTCTGCACCATGGTGCAGGTTCAGCCAGGCGTCGAGGTCGGCGTCGAGGGGCCGACCGGCGATCTGTGTACCGAGTTCGGCCAGCGCGGCGCGGAAAGTGGCTTGCGACATGGTGGTGGGGTCCGGGTTTGATCTAGTTTGATCTGGTGGGGCTTGCAGCCCGCATGAACATGCACTATTGTGCTTTCGATGAACGATAGTTCTCGGTCCGTTCAGTGTCAAGCAATATAGTGCATACATAGTGTTTTCCCCCATGCAGGTCAACTCCCTCGAAGCGTCGGCGCTGGCCGCTGTCCCCTCCTCGGCTGACGAAGCCAAGAACCCGCTGCTGGTGACCCTGGGCGAGCGCGTGCGGGATCTGCGCGCCCGGCGCGGCCTGACGCGCAAGGCCGTGGCGCAGGCGTCGGAGGTGTCGGAGCGGCATCTGGCGAACCTGGAATACGGCACGGGCAATGCGTCCATCCTGGTGCTGCAGCAGGTGGCGGGGGCGCTGCAGTGCTCGCTGGCCGAGCTGATCGGCGACGTGACCACCTCGTCGCCCGAGTGGCTGATGATCCGCGAGCTGCTGGAGGGCCGCAGCGATGCCGAACTGCGCCGCGCCCGCGAGGCGCTGGCCGGGCTGTTCGCGGCGGGCACGTCGGCGCAGGGGGGTGGGCGTGGCCACTGCATCGCGCTGATCGGCCTGCGCGGGGCGGGCAAGTCCACGCTGGGGCAGATGCTGGCGGACGACCTGGGCTATCCGTTCATCGAACTGAGCCGGCAGATCGAGCAGTTCGCTGGCTGCAGCATCAGCGAGATCCACAACCTCTACGGCACCAACGCCTACCGCCGCTATGAACGGCGCGCGCTGGAGGAGGCGATCCAGATCTACCCCGAGGTGGTGATCGCCACGCCGGGCGGGCTGGTGTCGGACGCGGCGAACTTCAACCTGCTGCTCGGCCACTGCACCACGGTGTGGTTGCAGGCCACGCCCGAGGACCACATGCAGCGTGTGGCCGCGCAAGGCGACCTGCGCCCGATGGCGGGCAGCCACGAGGCGATGGAGGATCTGCGGCGCATCCTGGCGGGGCGGTCGTCGTTCTACGAGAAGGCGGATCTGGTGTTCGACACCAGTGCGCAGGATTTGCCGGAGAGCTTCACGGCGCTGCGGCAGCAACTGCGGGTCGCACTGGGCTTGCCGGCCTGAGCGGCCGGCGGGCCGCGACCAGCGATCAGCGCGCCTTGGTCGGCACCGGCGCCAGCGTCACCGGATGGAAATACGCCTCGACCCGCTGCCCCTTGTCGTCGAGCGCGTAGACCTCGTAGCAGCCGCCGTCTTCCTTGATGCGGCGCACCTGCCAGCCCTTGTCGGTGAGCTGCTTGGTCAGCACGTCGGTGCTCTGCCAGCCGGACTTGGCGCCGGAGTCGCAGGTGGCCAGGCCGGTGGCGTGGGCAGCCGGGAGTGCGCACAGCACGAGGGCGAGCGAGGCGAGGGCTTGGCGGATGGGGTGGTGGTGGCGGGTCATGCGGATGTCCTTGTGGCGCGTTGAAGAAGGTGCATCGTGCCGCGGGACTGTTGCCCGCAGGTTTCTCTCGGATTCACTCCGGATCCAGTGTCAATCTTCGATTCAGAATCGACCGCCATGAACACACCACCTCTGGTTCTCGCCGCTGCCGCTGTCCTGCTGAACATGCCGCTCGCGGCTTCGGCGGCTGACCTGGCCTCGCGCATCGCCCGCGTCACCGTCTACCCCGGCACCGCTGTCGTCGAACGCACCGCCCGCGTGCCGGCCGGTGCCCGCGAGGTGGTGCTGAACTGCCTGAGTCCGCAGTTCGACATGGCCTCGCTGCGCTTCGAAGCCGATGCCCCGATCCGCCTCGGCCCGGTCACCGCCACCACGCGCCCGCGCAGCGAACTGCCCGCCTGCAGCACCAGCCCGCTGGACGGCCGCATCACCGCGCTGGAGGACCGCCTCGCCGCGCTGACGGCCGAACATGCGTCGCAGGAGCTGGTGCTCGGGCTGCTGAAGGGTGCGACCGCGACCCCCCCGCTGGCCGCGACCCTCACCCTCGTCCAGCGCACCAGCCAGGACGCCTACCAGCAGCAGCACCGCCTCCAGCGCGAGCGCGAGAAGCTTGAGCGTGAACTCGCTCCGCTGAAAGCCGAGCGCGACCGCCAGCAGCCCGGCGGCGGCGAGGTGCGCCAGTTGCGCGTGCAGCTCCAGGCGGGGGCCGAAGGGGAGCTGCGCCTGCAGTACCAGACCACCGGCCCGACCTGGGCGCCCGCCTACCGCGCCACGCTGGACCCAGCCGCCGCCACGGTCGAGATGGAGCGCCAGGCGCAGGTCAGCCAGAACACGGGCGAGGACTGGGCCGGCGTGGCGCTGCGGCTCTCGACCGGCTCGCCGCAGTCGGCCACCAGCGGGTCGGCGCCGCGGCGCTGGGAAATTTCACCGCGCCCGCCGATGCCCGTGGCACCCGTCGCCATGGCGATGGCCGCTCCCGCGCCTGCGCTGATGGCGCGCAAGGGTTCGGCCATGGAGTCCGCCGAGTCGATGGATTTCGCCGTGCAGGTGCGCCAAGGGGAGTTCGCCACCGAATTCGAGGTGCCGGGCCAGGTCGATGTCGCGCAGGGCGGGCAGCGTGTGGCCTTCTCGCTCGGGACACAACGCTGGCCCGCCCGCGTCAAGGTGCAGACCGTCCCGCAGGCCGACCCGAGCGCGTGGCTCATCGCCGAGGTGGCGCGCCCGGACGGCGTCTGGCCCGACGGCAGCCTGCAACTGCTGCGCGGCACGCAGGTGGTTGGCCGCACCACCTGGCGCCTGGGCGAGCGCGAGACGCTGGCGCTGTCCTTCGGTCGTGACGAGCAGGTGCGCGTGCAGAACCTGCCCGTGACGCAGCAGACCGCCAGCGCCGGCTTCATCGGCACCCGCACCGAGCGCCGCGTCGGCCGCCTCTACGAGGTCGAGAACCGCCGCCGCACCGCGGTGACGCTGGAGGTGCTCGAATCGACGCCGGTCAGCACCGACGAGAAGATCACCGTTACCCGCCAGTTCACGCCCGCGCCGCAGCCCGGCGACTGGCAAGACCAGCCGGGTGTCGTCGCCTGGACGCAGACGCTGGCGCCGGGGCAGAAGGCGCGTTTCGGGGCGGAGTACCTGATCGGCCATGCGAAGGATCTGCCGGTGATCGAGCGGCGGTGACGTGACCGTGGCAGGGACTCAGGCATTCGCCGCGTTGATCCCCGCCAGCCCCCCCAGCAGCTCCACCACCGCCGCCAACTGCTCGCCCGACACCGCTTGCGTGGCGTCCTGGCAGATCACCTCGGCCGACGCCAGCGCGTAGCCGTGCAGCTCCTCGCCTGCCGGGGTCAGCGTCGCATAGCCGACCCGAGCGTCCCGCGGATCGGACTCGCGCCCCACCAGCCCGATCTTCTCCAGCGGCAGCAGCGTGCGCGTCACCCCTGAAGCGGTCAGCCCCATGCGCTCGGCCAGATCGATGCGCCGCAGCCGGCTGCCTTCGGCGCGGGAGAGGCTGTGCAGCACCATGAAATCGCTGAAGCTCAGGCCGTGGACGCTGGAGAGCTTGCTGTCGAGCCGGCGGGTCAGCACGGCGTAGGCGCGGGTCAGGCGCAGGCAGAGTTCGAGTGAGGTACTGGTCGTGGACATGCAAATGCTTTCTTTGTATTTGATATATCAACTATAAATCAAGCAAATCGACACTGCAAGGCCCCGTAGTTACCCGAATTCAAGACAACACGCACTGGAATGCATTGCGTCGCGTCAGTACATGCAATATCATGCATTCACTGAGTCACCCGACCCCCACCCCATTCCCACCAGATGCACCACCGTGCGTCTCGCCTCTGGAGCTGTCCCATGAGTGATGCCGCTGTTGCCACCGCCACCGTCCCCGCCGCCGTCGATTACCGCACCCACCCGTCGCGCTACCGCCACTGGAAGCTGTCGTTCGAAGGCGCCGTCGCCACGCTGGCCGCCGACTTCGACGAAAACGCCGGCCTGCGTCCCGGCTACAAGCTCAAGCTCAACAGCTACGACCTGGGCGTGGACATCGAGCTGAACGACGCCATCAACCGCGTCCGCTTCGAGCACCCGGAAGTGCGCACGGTCGTCGTGACCAGCGCGAAGGAGAAGGTGTTCTGCTCGGGCGCCAACATCTTCATGCTGGGCGTGTCGAGCCACGGCTGGAAGGTCAACTTCTGCAAGTTCACCAACGAGACGCGCAACGGGCTGGAAGATTCCTCGACGCACTCGGGCCTGAAGTTCCTGGCGGCCGTGAACGGCGCCTGCGCTGGCGGCGGCTACGAGCTGGCGCTGGCCTGCGACGAGATCATCCTGGTCGATGACCGCTCGTCCGCCGTGTCGCTGCCGGAAGTGCCGCTGCTGGGCGTGCTGCCGGGCACGGGCGGCCTGACCCGCGTGACCGACAAGCGCAAGGTGCGGCACGACCTCGCCGACCTGTTCTGCACCAGCGTCGAAGGCGTGCGTGGTCAGAAGGCCAAGGACTGGCGCCTCGTGGACGACATCGTCAAGCCGGCCCAGTTCGCTGCCAAGGTGCAGGAACGCGCCCTGCAACTCGCCGCAAAGAGCGACCGCCCCGCCGATGGCAAGGGCGTCGAGCTGGTGCAGGTCGAGCGCACGGTCGAAGCCGACGCGCTGCGTTACGCCAACGTCACCGTCGAGATCGACCGCGCCAAGCGCACGGCGACCTGGACCGTCAAGGCCCCCACCGGCGTGCAGCCGACCGACATCGCCGGCATCGAAGCCGCCGGCGCCGCCTGGTATCCGCTGGTGATGGCCCGCGAGCTGGAAGACGCGATCCTGACGATGCGCACCAACGAGCTGGAGATCGGCACCTGGCTGATCAAGACCTCGGGCGACGCTGCCGACGTGCTGGCGATGGACGCCACGCTCGCCGCCCACCAGAACCACTGGCTGGTGCGCGAAACGATCGGCCTGCTGCGCCGCACGTTCAGCCGCTTCGATGTCTCGTCGCGCAGCCTGTTCGCGCTGATCGAGCCGGGTTCGTGCTTCGCGGGCACCTTCCTCGAACTGGCGCTCGCCTGTGACCGCAGCTACCACCTCGCGCTGCCGGACGACGAGTCCGCTGCGCCGAAGCTCACCGTCGGCGAGGCCAACTTCGGCCGCTACCCGATGGTCACCGGCCAGAGCCGGATGGGCCGCCGCTTCTACGACGAACAGCCGGCGATGGACGCCGTGCGCGCCGCGATCGGTCAGGCGCTGGACGCCGACGCCGCCTTCGCGCTGGGCCTCGTCACGTCGAACCCGGACGACATCGACTGGGCCGACGAAGTGCGCATCGCCATCGAGGAGCGCGTGGCGATGTCCCCGGACGCGCTGACCGGCCTGGAAGCCAACCTGCGCTTCAACGGCCCCGAGAACATGTTCACGCGCGTCTTCGGCCGCCTGACCGCGTGGCAGAACTGGATCTTCCAGCGTCCCAACGCCGTTGGCGAAAAGGGCGCGCTGAAGGTCTACGGCAAGGGCGACAAGGCCGCGTTCGACTGGAACCGGGTCTGATCTGAATCCGCATCGAGTTCAAGGAGCACACACATGAGCAGCATCGACTACAGCCAGAAGATCCCCAACAACGTCAACCTCAGCGAAGACCGCACCCTGCAGCGCGCGCTGGAGCAGTGGCAGCCCAACTTCATCAACTGGTGGGACGACATCGGCCCCGAAGGCTCGACCAACAGCGACGTGTACCTGCGCACCGCCGTCAGCGTCGATCCGCAGGGCTGGGCGCAGTTCGGCCACGTCAAGATGCGCGACTACCGCTGGGGCATCTTCCTGAACCCCGGCGAGACCGACCGCACCATCCACTTCGGCGACCACAAGGGCGAGAAGGCGTGGCAGGACGTGCCCGGCGAGTACCGCGCCAACCTGCGCCGCATCATCGTCACGCAGGGCGACACCGAGCCGGCCTCGGTCGAGCAGCAGCGCCACCTCGGCCTGACCGCGCCGAGCATGTACGACCTGCGCAACCTGTACCAGATCAACGTCGAGGAAGGCCGCCACCTGTGGGCGATGGTCTACCTGCTGCACAAGCACTTCGGCCGCGACGGCCGCGAAGAAGCCGAGGCGCTGCTGGAGCGGCGTTCGGGCGACGAGAACAACCCGCGCATCCTGGGCGCGTTCAATGAAGCGACGCCGGACTGGCTGGCGTTCTTCATGTTCACGTACTTCACCGACCGCGACGGCAAGTTCCAGCTCTGCGCCCTGGCCGAGTCCGCCTTCGACCCGCTGGCGCGCACGTCCAAGTTCATGCTGACCGAGGAAGCGCACCACATGTTCGTGGGCGAGTCCGGCATCAGCCGCGTCATCAGCCGCACCGCGCAGGTGATGAACGAGCTGAAGACCGACGACGTGGGCAAGCTGCGCGCCGCTGGCGTGATCGACCTGCCGACGATCCAGCGTTACATCAACTTCCACTACAGCGTCACCATCGACCTGTTCGGCGCCGACGAGTCCAGCAACGCCGCGACCTTCTACAGCTCGGGTCTGAAGGGCCGCTACGAAGAAGGCAAGCGCGTCGATGACCACCAGTTGCGCGGCCAGACCTACAAGGTGCTGGAAGTGCGCGGCGGCCAGTTGGTCGAGAAGGACGTGCCGATGCTCAACGCGCTGAACGAAGTGCTGCGCGACGACTACATCAAGGACTCGGTGGCCGGCGTGAACCGCTGGAACAAGGTGCTGGAGAAGGCGGGCATCCCGGTGAAGCTGACCGTGCCGCACAAGGCGTTCCACCGCAACATCGGCGCGCTGTCGGGCGTGAAGGTGGCGCCTGATGGCCGCGTGGTGTCGGACGCCGAGTGGGCCGCCAAGGTGGACCAGTGGCTGCCCTCGGGCGGTGACCGGGCGTTTGTCGCCAGCCTGATGGGCCGTGTCGTGGACCAGGGCAAGTTCGCCAACTGGATCGCGCCGCCGGTCATGGGCATCAACCGCCAGCCGGTGGACTACGAGTACGTGCGCTTCAACTGAACGGGTTGAGTGCCGCATACTCGACGGACGAACGCTCAAGGGGCCTGACGGCCCCTTCTTCACGACTTGGAGACCCCCATGGACATGGCCGACACGGCAGTCATCCGCCAGCACCTCATCGACCCCGAGATCTGCATCCGCTGCAACACCTGCGAGGCGATCTGCCCGGTGGGAGCGATCACGCACGATGACCGCAACTACGTGGTCGATGCGGGCAAATGCAACCTGTGCATGGCCTGCATCTCGCCGTGTCCGACGGGTTCGATCGACAACTGGCGGGTGATGCCGCGGGTGATGGCCTACACGCCCGAGGCGCAGCTCGAATGGGAGGAACTCCCCGCCGAGCTGACGCCGGAGCAGTTGGCCGAAGCCGGTGTCGCCGATGGCGCGGCGCCGGACATCGAACCGGCGGCCGTGTCGCTGCCGGCCGCGGCCGATGGCGCGACTGCGTTCAACAGCGCGCAGTACGGCGCCTCGCTGCCGCCGTGGTCCGCCGCGCACGCCTACACCAACCTCTACGGCCCGAAGGCGGCGGAGAAGACGGTGACGGCCACCGTGACCGGCAACGTGCGCGTCACCGAGGTCGGCCAGCACGCCGGCAGCGATTACGACACGCACCACGTCGTGCTCGACTTCGGCGCGATGCCGTTCCCGGTGCTGGAAGGGCAGTCGATCGGCATCGTCCCGCCCGGTGTCGATGACAAGGGCCGCGCCCACCACGCCCGCCAGTATTCGATCGCCAGCCCGCGCAACGGCGAGCGTCCCGGTTACAACAACGTCTCGCTGACCATCAAGCGCGTGCTGGAGGACCACCAGGGCCGGCCGGTGCGCGGCGTGGGCAGCAACTACATGTGCGACCTGCAGGTCGGCGACAAGGTGCAGGTGATCGGCCCGTTCGGCACCAGCTTCCTGATGCCGAACCACCCGAAGTCGCACCTCGTGATGATCTGCACTGGCACGGGTTCGGCGCCGATGCGGGCGATGACCGAGTGGCGGCGCCGGCTGCGGGCGAGCGGCAAGTTCGAGGGCGGCAAGCTGATGCTGTTCTTCGGCGCCCGCACCAAGGAAGAGCTGCCGTACTTCGGCCCGCTGCAGACGCTGCCCAAGGACTTCATCGACACCAGCTTCACCTTCTCGCGGGAAGCGGGCAAGCCGAAGCGGTACGTGCAGGACGCGCTGCGCGAGCGGGCGGCGGATCTGGCGCTGTTGCTGGCCGATCCGAATGCGTATTTCTACGTCTGCGGGCTGAAGGCGATGGAGGAGGGCGTCGTGCTGGCGCTGCGCGATGTGGCGCAGCAGGCGGGGTTGCACTGGGACACGGTGGGGGCGGCGCTCAAGGCGCAGGGGCGGTTGCACCTGGAGACGTACTGAGTTCGTGCGGCCATGACGCTCGCGCAGACAGACTATGCCCAGTGGCTCCAGACCCTCAAGGAGCAGATCCGCACGGCCCGCATCAAGGCGAGCCTGGCGGTCAACAGCGAGCTGATTCGCCTGTATTGGCGACTCGGCCGCGAAATCCTTGCTCGGCAGGAC
>NZ_JAAFKF010000189.1 GCF_013299175.1 Sphaerotilus sp. | reverse complement strand
GGTTTCCAGCGTTGCTCGACCGGGAAGGTGCGCCCGCTGACGAGGATCACCGGCGCCGGCCCCTTGGCGGAGGCGAAGTGCTGGGCGAAGCGGTCGGCGTCGATGGTGGCCGAGGTGACGACGATCTTCAGGTCGGGCCGCCGGGGCAGGATCTGGCGCAGGTAGCCGAGCAGGAAATCGATGTTGAGGCTGCGCTCGTGGGCCTCGTCGATGATCAGGGTGTCGTAATTGCGCAGCAGCGGGTCGGACTGCGTCTCGGCGAGCAGGATGCCGTCGGTCATCAGCTTGACCGAGGCGCCGGCCTGCAGGCGGTCCTGGAAGCGCACCTTGTAGCCGACCACCTCGCCCAGCGGCGATTTCAGCTCGTCGGCGATGCGCTTGGCGACGGAGCTGGCGGCGATGCGGCGCGGCTGGGTGTGGCCGATCAGGCCCGAGCCGCCTGCGCCCAGGCCGCGGCCGAGTTCGAGCGCGATCTTGGGGATCTGCGTGGTCTTGCCGGAGCCGGTCTCGCCGCAGACGATGATGACCTGGTGGTCGCGCATCGCCTGGGCGATCTCGTCGCGCCGGGCCGAGACGGGCAGCGCGTCCGGGTAGGTGATCGGCGGAACGGGGTTGGCGGGGCGGCGCGTGGGCGCGGCGGCGGCCGTCCGCTTCGGCGGTGCGGCGGGAGGGGTGGGGAGCGTCGGGTTCACAGGGGGCGGATTATCGCCGTCCTGCCCCGCAGCCCGCTGCACTCAGGTCGGCGCGTCGCCCGGCATGCCGTATTCCATGATGTTGAGCACCGCACCCTGCGGATCCTGCAGCACCGCGAAGCGCCCGATGCCGGGAATGTCAGTCGGCTCGATGAGCACCCGCCCGCCCAATGCCGCGCACTCGCCCGCCGTCTCGTCGGCGCTGTCCACCGTCACGTAAGGGCACCAGTTGGGCGGCATCCCCGGCGGAGCGGTGGGCGGGATGCCCATGATGCCGCCGATGGGCTGGCCCTCGACCTTGAGGATGCGGTATGTGCCTTGCGGCATCGGCATCGTCTCCACCGTCCAGCCGAAAAGCTGGTGGTAGAAATCGGCCGAATGTACCGGGTCGGTCGTCATCAGCTCGTTCCAACTGATTGCGCCGTGGGTCTTGAAAGCGTCCATGCGGGTCTCCTGGGTGGGGATGCCCCGCATCGTGCGACGAGGGATTCACGTCGTCAAGTTGAGGAAACCAGCCCCCGCCGCCGATCCAGCGTCCACGCGGTCACACCCGCAAAACCCGGCCAGCGCCTGCAACGCCTCGTTGAACGCCGGCAGGAATTCGTCCCGATCGGGCAGCGGATCCTCGACATGCACGCTCAGCAGCTCGAAGCGCCGCTCGCGCCGATGGGCCTTGCAATCCACCCGCCCCACGAACCGGTCCCCGAACAGGATCGGCAGGCAGAAATACCCGTACACCCGCTTCGGCGCCGCCGTGTAGCACTCCAGCCGATAGTCCAGCCCGAACAAGCCACTCAACCGGTCCCGGTGGATCACCACGTTGTCGAACGGCGAGAGCAGGCGCACCACGCGGCGGGTGGTGGGCGGCGGGTGACCGAGGGCGGCCAGCGCCGCGGGGTCCACATAGGCATCCGGCAACGCTGCATCCTCCAGCGGTACCAGCGACCGAGCCGCGAGCCGTTCGTCCAGTGCGCGGCGCATCGCGTCCCGGATGGCCTGACCTGTCTTGAGATGCAGCAATTGCGCCCAAGTCACGATCCCATGCGCGCGCACCGCCGTGTCCAGCAGGTAGCGCGCAGACTCGTCCACCGTCGGCACGCGCAAGTCCAGCCCGCCGGGCAGCACCCGCTCGGCCAAGTCGTAGACCTTCTCCATCCCCTGGCGCTCGCACACCATCAGGTCGCCCTGCATGAAAAGCCGGGTGAGCGCGTGCTTGGCCGGCCCCGCCTGCCACCACCCGCCCTTCACGGTCGATGGCTGGTCCAGGCTGCGCAGCGTCAGCGGCCCGTCCAGGCGCACCCGGTCCAGGAGCTGGCGCATCACCGCCGCATCGGCCGGGGTGACGAGGCGGCTGCGCCCCTCGCGTACCGCGGCCATCAGCGGCAGACAAAACCGGTAGTCGCGCATCGGCAGGCAGGACGCCGCATGGAACCAGTGCTCGAACACCCGCCGCTCGCGCAGGAGCTGGTTCAGGTGCGCGGGTTCATAGCCCGGTACCCGGCTCCACAGAACATGGTGGTGCGCCCGCTCGATCACGGCCAGCGTGTCGATCTGGACATACCCGAGGTGCTCGATGGCCTGCAGCGCCCCGACCGCCCCATGACCAAAGACAGGCGACGCGCCCAGCCCTTGCTGGTTCAAGGCCAGTGACCTCAACAGTGTTTGCACGGCGTGCCCCTCTTGCTTGTCTTGCGCCACCACATTGTCCATGGCCCTGACCACCGGGCGTCTGCGGCAGGTGCTCAGGCACAATCCCGACCCCATGAGCCTCGTCTTCCCGCACACCTTCGTCCCCTGGTTCCGCTCGGTCGCGCCGCACATCCATGCGTACCACGGCAAGACCTTCGTGATCGCCATGGCCGGCGAGCTGATCGCCGCCGGCAAGCTCAACGCGTTCGTGCAGGATCTGTCGCTGCTGCACGCGATGGGCATCAAGCTCGTGCTGGTCCACGGCTTCCGACCCCAGGTCAACGAGCAGCTCCGCGCCAAGGGCCACGCCTCGCGTTTCAGCCACGGCAAGCGCATCACCGACCCCGTGGCGCTCGACTGCGCGCAGGAAGCGGCCGGCCAGTTGCGCTTCGAGATCGAGGCGGCGTTTTCGCAAGGGCTGCCGAACACGCCGATGGCCAATGCGACCGTGCGCGTCGTGTCGGGCAACTTCCTCACCGCCCGCCCGGTGGGCATCGTGGACGGCGTGGACTTCATGCACAGCGGCGTGGTGCGCAAGGTCGATTCGGCCACCATCCGCCGCGCCATCGACATCGGCGCGCTGGTGCTGCTGTCGCCGTTCGGTTTCTCTCCCACGGGCGAGGCGTTCAACCTGACGATGGAAGAAGTCGCCACCGCCACGGCCATCGCGCTGCAGGCCGACAAGCTGATGTTCATGACCGAGATCGCCGGCATCCGCGAAGACCTGAGCGACCCGGACAGCGCCATCGACACCGAACTGGCGCTGGCCGACGCCCGCCGCCTGCTGGCCCGCCTGCCCGAGCCGACCCAGCCCAGCGATCCGGCGTTCTACCTGCAGCACTGCGTCAAGGCGTGCGAAGGCGGCGTCGAGCGTTCGCACATCCTGCCCTTTGCCGGCGATGGCGCGGTGCTGATGGAGATCTTCACCCACGATGGCGTCGGCACGATGGTGGTGGACGAGAAGCTGGAAAGCCTGCACGAGGCCACCGCCGACGACGTGGGCGGCATCCTGCAACTGATCGAGCCGTTCGAGCGCGACGGCACGCTGGTCAAGCGCAGCCGCACCGAGATCGAGCGCGACATCACCACCTACACCGTCATCGAGCACGACGGCATCATCTTCGGCT
>NZ_JAAFKF010000188.1 GCF_013299175.1 Sphaerotilus sp. | reverse complement strand
TCAAGACCCTGGTGGCTGCAGTCCAGGCGGCCGGGTTGGTGGACACGCTCAAGGGCCCGGGCCCGTTCACCGTGTTCGCCCCCACGGACGAAGCCTTCGCCAAGGTGCCCAAGGAGGCGCTGGACGCACTGCTCAAGGACAAGGCGGCACTGACCAAGGTGCTGACCTACCACGTCGTGTCGGGCAAGGTGATGGCCGCGGACGTGAAGGCCGGCAAGGTCCGCACGGTGCAGGGCCAGGAGCTGACGCTGGGCACGGCGGGCGGCGTCACCGTGGACAGTGCCCGTGTCACCGCCGCCGATGTGGTGGCGAGCAATGGCGTGATCCACGTCATCGACACGGTGGTGATGCCGCGCTGACCGGCGGCTGGGTAGGGCGGTCGCTGCTCAGTCGAAGACCGGCACCACCCCATCCTTCAACGTGCGCCGCCGCTGCTCGTAATCGGGCATCACGCCGCGCACGATGGCCCAGAACGCCGGGCTGTGGTTCATCTCGTGCAGGTGGGCGAGTTCATGCACCACCACGTAGTCGAGCGTGGCCAGCGGGAAATGGACGAGGCGCCAGTTCAGCCGCACGCTGCCGTCGCTGCTGGCGCTGCCCCACCGCGTGCGTGCCGAACTCAGCCGCAGCCGCGTGACCTGCACGCCCATGGCGGTGGCGTGGTGGGCAATGCGGGCTTCGAAGACGCTGCGCGCTTGCTGCTGCAGCCAGCGTTGCACGGCGTCGCGGAGCTGCATGGAGGTTGCGCCAGCGGGCAGGCGCAGGTGCAGCGTGCGGGGTTGGTCGTGCAGCGGCTGCGGCTCCTGCAGCACCGTGCGGGTCAGGGCGGTGGTGGTGCGGATCAGCAGGTCTTCACCGAGGTAAGGCAGCCGCACGCCGTCGCGCCAGTCGATGCGTGCGGCGTCGAGCTGCACCAGCCGCTGGCCTTGTTCGGCGAGCTTGCGCAGGATCCAGTCGGCCTTGATCTGCACGGCGCTGTCGATCTGCGGCTGGCTGACCCAGCGCGGCGCACTCACCGCCAGTCCGCGCGGGCCGACGACGAAGCCGATGGTGCGCCGGGTCGCGCGCTTGAGCAGGTAGCCCAGCCGCAGCCCACCGAGCACCAGCTCGCGGTTGGCCTCGACCGGGCGCAGCAGGGCCTCGGAGTGGGCCAGCCCGGTGTCGGCGGCGCAGCGTGGGGACACGGGGCGCGTGGAGTCAGGTGGCCGGGCTGGCCGGGGTGGTGTAGGCGTCAGGGTCGAGGCGGCGCATCTCGGACTCGATCCACGCTTCGATTTCCTTCATCAGCTCGTCCGGGCGGCGGCCTTGCGGCGCAATCGGTTTTCCGATGGAAATGTCGATCGTGCCCGGCCGCAGCAGGAAACTCTTGCGCGGCCAGCAGCGTGCCGAGGTCACGGCGATCGGCACCAGCGGCGTGTTCGTCGTCACCGCCAGCCGCGAGGCACCGGTCTTGTACTCGCCCTGGCTGCCGCGCGGAGTGCGCGTGCCTTCGGGGAACATGATCATCCAGGTGCCCAGGCCCATGATGCGGGTGCCTTGCTCGACCACCTTGCGCCAGGCGTCGGAGCGGCGGCCACGGTCGATGTGGACCATGTCCAGCCGCCCGATCGCCCAGCCGAAGAACGGAATCCACAGCAGTTCACGCTTGAAGACGTAGGCCAGCGGGTGCGGCATGATCGCCGGGATGGCGAAGGTCTCCCAGGTGGACTGGTGCTTCGGGACCAGGATCACCGAGGCTTGGCCGTCCGCCGCCGTGGGCACGTTCTCCATGCCCTGCACGCGCCAGTGGACCCCGCAGATCCACTTCGCCCCCAGCACCGACAGCTTCAGCCACCCCGCGCACAGCCAGTACAGCGGCGCGCCCCGCGTGAACACCGAGCCGACCACGGCGGCCAGGCTCCAGGGGATCACCGTGACGATGAGCCAGAGGATGAAGATGGCGGAGCGCAGGTAGAGGAGCATGGGATGGGGGCAGCGGATCAGGTGGAGGTCGGTGTGGACGTGGCTGCGGGCGCGCCGCCGCTGGCCAGACGCTTGCCTTCGGCGCGGGTGGCCCTGTGCTTCTTGCGTTCGGCACCGAGCAGGGCATCGGCGAATGCGGTGAGGCTGGCATGGACCACCAGACCCGGCATCTGGTCACGCAGGGCTTGCACACCCATGTCGTCGAGCGTGGCGGCCTTGCCTGTACGCACCAGGTGCGGCGCGCAGCCGACGGCGGTGGCGGCCTGCAGATCGCGCAGCGTGTTGCCGACCGCCGGTACCGCGGCCATGTCATCCAGGCCGAAGCGCACCCGGATGTCCTCGAACAGCCCCGGCAGCGGTTTGCGGCAGCGGCAGTTGTCTTCCGGCGCGTGCGGACAGAAGAACACCGCGTCTACCTTGCCGCCCAGCGGCGCCAGCAGCGCATTCATCTTCAGGTGCATCTCGTTGAGCGTGTACATGTCGAACAGCCCGCGCCCCAGGCCCGACTGGTTGGTCGCGACCACGACGTGCCAGCCGGCCTGGTGCAGCTTGGCCACCGCTTCCAGCGCCCCCGGAATCGGCACCCACTCGTCCGCCGACTTGACGTAGTCGTCGCGGTTCTCGTTGAGGATGCCGTCGCGGTCGAGGACGACCAGCCGGAGGGCGCTGCGGTCGCCCATGTCAGCTCGCCAGGCGCGACAGGTCGGCCACGCGGTTCATCGCCCCGTGCAGGGTCTTGAGCAGGCCGAGGCGGTTCGTGCGCAGGGCGGGGTCGTCTGCGTTGACCATCACGTCGTCGAAGAAGGCGTCCACCGGGGCCTTCAGTGCGGCGAGGGCCTGGAGGCTGGCGGCGTATTCGCCTTGCTCGAACAGCGTGTCGGCCTGCGGTTGCACCGACTGCAGCGCGGCGGCGAGTGCCTGCTCGGCAGCGTCTTGCAACAGCGCGGGATCGACCTTCGCCTCGACCGTGCCTGTCGCCTTCTTCAGGATGTTGCCGATGCGCTTGTTGGCGGCGGCCAGCGAAGCGGCTTCCGGCAGCGCCGAGAACGCCCGCACTGCGGCGAGCCGGCGCGGGATGTTGCCCAGCCGGCTCGGTGCCAGGGCGAGCACGGCGTCCACTTCCTGTGCGCTGTAGCCCTGTTCGCGCAGCGACACCGACAGGCGGTCGGCGAAGAAGGCGCGCAGCGGGGTGCTCGGGTCGGCGATGCGTTCACCGAAGGCGGGCAGCGCGGCGTGGATCAGCTCGTCCAGGTCCAGCGGCAGGTTGTTCTCGACCAGGATGCGGATCACGCCCAGCGCGTGCCGGCGCAGCGCGAACGGATCCTTGTCGCCGGTGGGCAGTTGTCCGATGCCGAACAGCCCGACCAGCGTCTCCAGCTTGTCGGCCAGCGCCACGACCGTGCCGGTGTGGTTGCGCGGCAGCGCGTCGCCGGCGAAGCGCGGCTTGTAGTGGTCCTCGATGGCGATCGCCACGCCGTCGCGCAGCCCTTCATGGCGCGCGTAGTAGCCGCCCATGATCCCCTGCAGCTCCGGGAATTCGCCCACCATGTCGGTCAGCAGGTCGGTCTTGGCCAGCA
>NZ_JAAFKF010000187.1 GCF_013299175.1 Sphaerotilus sp. | reverse complement strand
CTGAAGGGGGACACCGTGTCTGCTTATTCCGACCTCGAAATCCGTTTCCTGCGCCTCTACCGCTTCGAGCACCTCGGCTCGATCGTCGGCTGGGACCAGGCCGCCAACATGCCCTCCGGCGGCGTTGATGCCCGTGCCGCGGCGATGGCCGAACTCGACGGCCTGCTGCATGCCCAGCGCACCGACCCCGCGCTGGCCGCCCTGCTGCGCCAGGCCGAGGACGAGACGCTGTCCGACTGGCAGCGCGCCAACCTGCGCGAGATGCGCCGCGACTGGCTCGCCGCCAACGCGCTGCCGGCCGCGCTGGTCGAGCGCCGCACGCTGGCCACCGCCCGCTGCGAGCACGCCTGGCGCCAGCAGCGGCCCGCCAACGACTGGGCTGGCTTCGCCGAGAACTTCCGGCCGGTCGTGCAGATTGCCCGCGAGGAGGCGATGCACCTGGCCGAGGCGACTGGCCTGATGCCCTACGACGCACTGATGGACCGCTTCGAGCCGGGCATGACCAGCGCCGAGGTGGAGCGCGTTTTCGGCGACCTGAAGACCTGGCTGCCCGGCCTGATCCGGGACGTGCAGGCGCGCCAGCAGGCCGCGCCGCCCGTGCTGCAGCCGGTCGGGCCGTTCCCGCTGCCGCAGCAGAAGGCGCTGAGTCTGGCGGTGATGCAGCGGCTCGACTTCGACTTCGACGGTGGCCGCCTCGACGAGAGCACGCACCCCTTCTCCGGCGGCGTGCCCGAGGACGTGCGGCTGACGACCCGCTATGCGCTGGACAACCTGATGTCGAGCCTGATGGGCACGGTGCATGAAACCGGCCACGCCCGCTATGAACAAGGCTTGCCGCGCGAGTGGCTGGGCCAGCCGATCGCCCGTGCGCGCTCCTACGGTCTGCACGAGAGCCAGAGCCTGTCGTTCGAGATGCAGCTCGGCGCGCACCCCGGTTTCGTGGCGCAACTGGTGCCGCTGATGGTCGAGCACTTCGGCCCGCAGCCGGCGTTCACGGTCGAGAACCTGACGCGCCTGGCCACGCGGGTCGAACCGGGGTTGATCCGCGTCGATGCCGACGAGGTGACCTACCCGGCGCATGTCATCCTGCGTTTCGAGATCGAGCGGGCGCTGATCGAAGGCGTGATCGACGTGGACGACATCCCCGCGCTGTGGGACGAGAAGATGATGGCCTACCTCGGGCGTGACACGCGGGGCGACTACCGCAACGGCCCGATGCAGGACGTGCATTGGCCGTCCGGCTCGTTCGGTTATTTCCCTTGCTACACGCTCGGGGCGATGTACGCGGCGCAGTGGTTTGCGACGATGCGCCGGCAGATGCCGAACCTCGACGAGCGCATCGCGGCGGGGGATCTGAACCCGGTGTTCGATTGGCTCAAGGACCACGTCTGGCGGCAGGGTTCCCGGTGGGAGACGCCGGAGCTGACGCGGCGGGCCAGTGGCGAGGCGCTGAACCCGGCGCATTTCCGGGCGCATCTGGAGGGGCGGTACCTGGGCTGACCACCCCACCGCGGGAGACCGTTTACTTCGACGCAGCCAGCTTGGTGACGGTGTACTGCCCCCCCACCTTGTCGGCGTCGAACTTCACCTTGTCGCCCACCTTCACGGCGTCCAGCATCCCGGCGTCCTGCACGCGGAACACCATCGTCATCGGAGGCATGTCGAGGTTCTTGATCTCGCCGTGCTTGAGCGTGATCTTCTGCTGTGGCTTGTCGATCTTCATCACCTCGGCGTCGGTGCTCTGGGCGTGCGCGGGCAGCGCGGCGAACAGGGCGGTGGCGGTGAGGGCGAGCGCGGCGGTCCAGCGGGTACGGGTCATGGCAATTTCTCCTTGCTGTGCATCAACGGATCAGCGGGCTTTCGAGGGGACACGCTGGCTGACACGGATGTCGCCAACCATGCCCGCCTGGTAGTGCCCCGCCATCAGGCAGGCGAAGCGGAAATCCCCTGCCCGGTTGAAGGTCCAGACGATTTCGCCCGACTTGCCCGGCGGCACATGCGCCATGTACGGCTCGTCGTGTTCCATGTCCGGGAACTTGACCATCAGCGCGGCGTGCTCCTCCAGCACGGGCGGCGTGCCGATCACCATCTCGTGCATCAGCTTGCCGGTGTTGCGGATCGACAGCCGCACCGTGTCGCCTTCCTTCACCTCGATGTTGCCGGGGTGGAAGCGCATGTCGTCGCCCATCGTGACCTTGATGGTGCGGCGGGCGGCGCGGGGTTCGGCGGCGATGCCCCAGTCTTTCTGTTCCTTGCGGACGGGGCCGGCGTGGTGGGGCTGGGCGCCGTGGGCTTGCACGGTATCCGGCGCGGTCAGGCCGATGCACAGGGCGCAGCAGGCGGCGAGGAAGGTGGTGGTTGCAGTGAATCGCATGGTGGTGGGTCTCGTGTTGGCGTGTTGCCGTGTTGTTCAGTGGTGCTTGTGATCGACCGGCTTGCGCACGCGCACGGTCGTGTCGGTGGGGGCTGGTTCTGCCGAGGCAGCCTTGACGGGTTCGGGCAGCGGCTCGCCGGTCCATTCATGGGCGACGGTGCCCTTGGGGTGCTTGAACCAGCCGGGGTCGCTGTAGTCACCCGGTTTCTGGTCGCGCCGTACCTTCAGCATGCTGAACATTCCGCCCATCTCCACGCCGCCGAACGGCCCTTCGCCGGTCATCATCGGCGCGGTGTTGTCGGGCAGCGGCATCTCCATCTCGCCCATGTCGGCCATGCCGCGCTCGCCCATGACCATGTAGTCGGGGATGAGCTTGTTGATCTTCTTCGCCAACCCACTGTGATCGACGCCGATCATCGTCGGCACGTTGTGGCCCATCGCGTTCATCGTGTGGTGGCTCTTGTGGCAGTGGAAGGCCCAGTCGCCCTCTTCGCTGGCGACGAACTCGATCTGCCGCATCTGGCCCACCGCCACGTCGGTCGTCACCTCGGGCCAGCGCGCCGACTTCGGCACCGGCCCGCCATCCGTGCCCGTGACCTCGAACTCGTGGCCGTGCAGGTGGATCGGGTGGTTGGTCATCGTCAGGTTGCCGACGCGGATGCGCACCCGGTCGCCCTGGCGGACGTTCAGCGAATCCAGGCCGGGGAAGAGCCTGCTGTTCCACGCCCAGAGGTTGAAGTCGAGCATGGTCATGATCTTCGGCGTCGCGCTGCCCGGATCGATGTCGAAGGCGTTGAGCAGGAAGCAGAAATCGCGGTCGGCGTTCTCGATCAGCGGGTGCCGGCCCTTGGCGTCGAGCTTCGGGTGCGTGATCCACAGGCCCATCATGCCCATCGCCATCTGCGTCATCTCGTCGGCGTGGGGGTGGTACATGAAGGTGCCGGGGCGGCGGGCCTCGAACTCGTAGACGAAGGTTTTCCCTGGTGGGATCGACGGCTGTGTCAGACCCGAAACGCCGTCCATGCCGTTGGGCAGGCGCTGACCATGCCAGTGGACGGCGTGGTGCTCGGGCAGCTTGTTGGTGACGAAGATGCGCACGCGGTCGCCCTCGACCACCTCGATGGTCGGCCCCGGCGACTGGCCGTTGTAGCCCCACAGGTGGGCGTTGAAGCCGGGCGTCATCTCGCGCACGACGGGTTCGGCGACGAGGTGGAACTCCTTGACACCGTTGTTCAGGCGCCAGGGCAGGCTCCAGCCGTGCAGCGTGACGACCGGGTGATACGGGCGGCCGTCGG
>NZ_JAAFKF010000186.1 GCF_013299175.1 Sphaerotilus sp. | reverse complement strand
GCCGAAAACGCCATCGACGCCACCAGCGACAGCGAGAACTGCCGGTAGATGTTGCCCACCGAGCCGCTGAAAAACGCCATCGGCACGAACACGCTCATCAGCACCACGGTGATGCCGATGACGGCGCCCGTGATCTGGCCCATCGCCTTGACGGTGGCGTCCCGCGGGCTGAGTCCTTCCTCGGCCATGATCCGCTCGACGTTCTCGACCACGACGATGGCGTCGTCCACCAGGATGCCGATCGCCAGCACCATGCCGAACATCGTCAGCACGTTGATCGAGAACCCCGCCAGCAGCATCACGCCAAACGTGCCCATCAGCGCCACCGGCACCACGATGGTCGGGATCAGCGTGTAGCGCAGGTTCTGCAGGAACAGCAGCATCACCAGGAACACCAGCAGGATCGCCTCGGCCAGCGTGTGGACCACCTGCTCGATGGAGATGCGGACAAAGCGCGAGGTGTCGTAGGGGATCTCGAAGGCCACGCCCTCGGGGAAGCTGCGGCTGAGTTCTTCCATGCGCTCGCGGATGGCGGTCGCGGTGCCGAGCGCGTTGCCGGTGGGTGAAAGCTGCACACCGACGCCGGTCGAGGGCACGCCGTTGAGCCGCGCCGAGGTGGCGTAGCTCTGCGCCCCCAGCTCGATGCGGGCCACGTCGCGCAGCCGCACCGTCGAGCCGTCCGCGTTCGCCCGCAGCACGATGGCGCCGAAGGCTTCCACGCTCTCCAGTTGGCCGTTGACGACGACCGTGGCGCTCATGGTCTGGCCGGCGACGTGCGGCAGCTCGCCGATGGAGCCGGCCGAGACCTGCGCGTTCTGGGCGCGGATGGCGTTGTTCACGTCGTTCGGCGACAGGCCCAGCCCGGCGAGCTTGGCGGGGTCGATCCAGACGCGCATCGCCCGCTCGGTGCCGAAGAGCTGCGCCTGACCGACACCGGCCACGCGCTGCAGCTCGGGCACGATGTTGCGTGCCGCGTAGTCGCCGAGCGCGATCGGGTCATAGGCCGGGTTCTTGGACGTGACCGAGACGAACATCAGGAAGTTCGAGCGCGCCTTGTCCACCCGCACGCCCTGCTGCACCACCGACGCCGGCAGCCGGGGCGAGGCGCGGCTCAGGCGGTTCTGCACCTCGACCTGCGCGAGTTCGACATTCGTGCCCGGCTCGAAGGTGACGGTGATGGCACCCGTGCCGTTGGCCTGGGCGGTGGATTCCATGTAGATCATGCCGGGCGCGCCGTTCATCTCGCGCTCGATGATGGCCAGCACGGCGCTTTCCAGCACCTGCGGCGACGCGCCCGGATAGGCGGCGTTGATGACCAGGGACGGCGGCGCGACGGTCGGGTACTGCGCGATCGGCAGCCGCGTGATGGAGACGGCGCCGAGCACGAGGATGAACAGCGCGATCACCCAGGCGAAGATCGGGCGGTCGATGAAGAATCGGGAGGACATGCGGGTTCCTTCCGGCTCAGCGGCTGGCGGCCGACGCGGGTGCGGACGCTGGCGCCGGCTTGCCACCCGGCGTCCACGGCACCGGCGTGACCGGCGACTTCGGGCGCATCTTCTGGAAACCATCGACGATGACCTGCTCGCCCGCCTTCAACCCGTCGAGCACGACCCACGCGCTGCCGTTCGCCCCGCCGATCTTCACCGGGCGCGGCGCGGGCATGTTCCCCTCGCCGACCACCATCACGGTGTCGCCGGCCGAGCCGCGGGTGACGGCCTGCTGCGGGACCAGGACGCCGCTGTCGGTCTGGGCCTGTGCCACGCGCACCTTGACGTACAGCCCCGGCAGCAGCGTGCCCTCCGGGTTCGGCACCTCGGCGCGCAGCGTGACCTGGCCCGAGGTCGCGTCCACGGTCAGGTCGGAGAACAGCAGCTTGCCGGGATGCGGGTATTCGGTGCCGTCGTCCAGCACCAGCCGCACCTCGGCGCCCGCCCCGCCCGCCCGCTTGAACTGGCCGGACTCGAACGCCCGGCGCAGGCGCAGCGCCTCGGACGCCGGCTGCGTGAAGTTCACGTACAGGCGGTCCACCTGCTGGATCAGTGCCATCTGGGTCGCCTCGCCCTGGCCGACCAGCGCGCCTTCGGTGACGAGGGCGCGGCCGATGCGCCCGCCGATCGGGGCGCGCACGGCCGCGTAGTCCACGTTCAGCTTGGCGCTCTGCACGGCGGCCTTGGCGGTGGCGAGGTCGGCCTGGGCCTGTTTCACCGCCGTCTGGGCGGCGACCCATTCGGTCTGGCTGATGGCCTTGGCGGCGGCGAGCGGCTCGTTGCGGGTCAGCGTGGCCTGGGACTGCGCGAGGTTGGCGTCGGCCTTGACCACGGCGGCAGCGGCGCTGTCGAGGGTGTTGCGGTAGGGGGCGGCGTCGAGCTGGAACAGCGACTGGCCGGCCTTGACCTCGGCGCCTTCGGTGAACAGCCGCTGCTGCACGATGCCGGCGACGCGGGCGCGGACCTGCGCGGTGCGCCACGCCTCCAGCCGGCCGGGCAGCTCGGCGCGGATCGCCACCGACTGCGGCTGCACGGTGACCACGCCGACGGCGGGGGGCGGCGGTGCCTTGCCGGCGCCGGGTCCGCCCGCGCCGCCAGCCCCCGCACCGCCAGCCCCCGCACCGGAAGCGGCGCCCGAGGCCGCGGCCGGCGGCGATCCGCTCCCGCCGGAGCCGCCGCCGCACGCCACCAGCGCGGCAGCGACGGTCAGTGCGGCCAGTCCGGCGGCAGGGCGCCGCAGCGAGGAAAAGAGGGGGCTGTCGTGATGCATGTCGTGTTTTCCAGCGGTAGCACTTGAACCGGGAGGGTTGGGCCGCAGTTTACATACACTTGTGAATGTATGTATGTCGCTCTGTTGCCGGGAGGAAACCACGGTGGTCCGACGCACGAAGGAAGAGGCAGCCGCCACGCGGGAGCACCTGCTGGACATGGCCGAGGTGGTGTTCCTGCGCGAGGGCGTGGCGCGCACGTCGCTGCAGAGCATCGCCGCCGAGGCGGGGCTGACGCGGGGGGCGCTCTACTGGCACTTCAGGGACAAGGCGGAGCTGTTCAACGCGATGGTGGAGCGGGTGCGCCTGCCCTGCGAGGCGGCGACGGATGCGCTGGAACACGGCGACCAGCCGGGGGGGGCGGACCCGGTGGAGACGCTGCGGGCGTTTGCGTGGGGGCCGATCGCCCGGATGCTGGAGGACGAACGCACGCGGCGTGTCTTCACCATCGCCATTCACCGTACCGAGTACAGCGACGAGATGCGCCCGGCGCTGGAGCGGCACACCGCGGTGATGGAGGCATTCCGGGCGCGGGCCGAGCGGCTGGTGGTCGCGGGGCAGGCGCGGGGGGTATTCGATGCGGGGGTGCAGGCGCGGGCGGTGTCGATCGGGTTCATGGCGCTGATCGACGGGATGCTGAGGCGAGCGACGCTGGGGCCGGTGGGGGCGGGGGATGTGGAGGGGTATCGGGGGGGGATCGAGGTGTTCTTGCGGGGGGTTAGGCGTAACTTTTTCACGGATCAGGCGGAAGTGTGAAATTCTGCTGGGGCTGCCATGCGGTCGCTGCGGACGGTGGCGGGGTGGTGTTTTATTCTGCGTGGCACCTGAGCAAGTCGAAGATGCGCTTGCAGGGTTTCGCGGTTCATTTAGGGAGAAGTTATGCGTCACGCTACAGAAAAACATCAATGCCGACAACGACTTGCATGCCATCTTGGTGCCGAGTTAGACCTCAGCGGCCAAGTTAGACAGCAGAGCCGTGAGGTCTAAATTACGT
>NZ_JAAFKF010000185.1 GCF_013299175.1 Sphaerotilus sp. | reverse complement strand
GCCAGGAACATCGCCGCGCGCGGACATGCGCGTCTCGCAGGAGGAATCCCCGTCCTTTAGGGCGGGGAGGATGTCAAGGGTCGGCTTGTCGCATTTAGGTGTCGGGAGCGTGTCGGCGTCAGCCCGCGAAGCGCGTCACTACCAGCATCAGCCCCATCAGCGCCAGCCCGGATGCACCGGCAATCCCCAGCGTGAGCTTCTTCAGCCGTTCCTGCAGCCGGGCTTGTTCCGCGGCACGGTCCTCGGTCAGCGCATTGAGGCGCGACTGCAGCACATCCTGCGCCATGCGGTGCTGCGAGAGCTGGTCGGTGAGGTCTTCGACGCGGCGGTGCTCGTGGTCAAGCTGGCGCTGCAGCAGCGAGAGGTCATCGGCCAGCAGGCGCTCGGCCTGGTCCCGCGCATCGGTGTCGGCGCGCACGGCACTGCGCAGGGTCTCGACCTTGGCGGTCTGTGCGCTGGCGATGGTCTGCACCCACTCGCAGGCGGTATCGACGCGGGCCGTGGCCTCCGTCAGCGCCTGCTGGATCTGCGCCTGCAGCTCCTCGCGGGTCTTGCGGGTGTCCTGACCCACCTCGGCGACGCGCTGGGTCGAGGCGGCCAGACCGTTGCGCACCTCCAGCAGATGGTGCGTGAGCTGCTGCATCTCGGTGCTGCGCAAGCCCTGGGCCTGCTGGTGCTCGGCGAGCGTGGTGTGCGCCTGCTTGACCTTCTGCTGCAGGGTGCGGGTGGCCGTCTGCTGCGAGCCGATCGCGTCCTGCTGCTGCTGGATCTGCTGGGACTGCACCACCGACAGCACGATCAACTGCCCCAGCGTCTTCGACAGCGCCGACACCTCCAGATCCGACGTGTCGGGCCGGTCGCCGGACGCGACGGCCTGCCACAGCGGCTGCAGCGAATCGTGCATCCCGACCGGTCCGTGGATGCGCTGGAAATCGTCCAGCCGGCGGAAGTGCCGCCGGAAGTCGTTGACGATGCCGTCGAAGTCCGCGTTCTGCAGAACGTCCTGCGGCACGTTGATTTGCGCGATCTGGCTGATGATTTCGGACATGCCGCATTCTAGGAAGCCTGTCGATCGGGCTGTGGCCGATATCGCGGGACGATCTGACGCAATCGCGGGGTTTGCGTGGGTCACACCACGAAGATCTTCCCCGGATTCAGGATGTCCTTCGGATCCAGCGCCCGCTTGATCGCCCGCATCAGCCCGACCGTGCCCGCGCCAGCCTCGTCGAGCAGGAAGCCCATCTTGTGCAGCCCCACGCCGTGCTCGCCGCTGCAGGTGCCTTCCATGCGCAGCGTGCGTTCGACCAGCCGGTGGTTGAGCGCCTCGGCGAGTTCGCGCTCGGCGGGCTGGTCGGGGTCGATCAGGTAGCCGAAGTGGAAGTTGCCGTCGCCGACGTGGCCGACGAGGAAGTAGGGCAGGCCGCTGGCATCGACATCGGCCACCGATTCGGCGATCAGCTCGGCCAGCCGCGAGATCGGCACGCAGGCATCGGTGGACATCGCCCGGCAGCCCGGCCGGCTCTGGATTGCGGCGAAGTAGGCATGGTGGCGTGCCGTCCACAGCCGCGTGCGCTCCTCCGGGGTCGAGGCCCATTCGAACGCCTCGCCGCCGTGCTCGGCGGCGATGTCCTGCACCGTCTGCGCCTGCTCGGCCACGCTGGCGGGCGAGCCGTGGAACTCCATCAGCAGCATCGGCCGCTCCGCCAACTGCAGCCCGCTGTGCCGGTTGACCAGCCCGACGGTATTGGCGTCCACCAGCTCGACGCGCGCGATCGGCACGCCCATCTGGATGGTCATGATCGTGGTCCGCACCGCCGCGTCGATGTCGGGGAAGTGGCAGATCGCCGCCGACACCGCCTCGGGCAGCGGGTAGAGCTTGAGCGTGACCTCGGTCATCACGCCCAGCGTGCCTTCGCTGCCGACGAACAGCCGCGTCAGGTCGTAGCCGGCGGCGGACTTGCGCGCCCGCGTACCGGTGCGGATCCACTCGCCGGACGCGGTGACGACGCCCAGGCCCAGCACGTTCTCGCGCATCGTGCCGTAGCGCACCGCGTTCGTCCCTGAAGCGCGGGTCGCTGCCATGCCGCCGAGCGAGGCATCCGCGCCGGGGTCGATCGGGAAGAACAGGCCCGTGTCGCGGATCTCGCGGTTGAGCTGCGTGCGGGTGACGCCGGCCTGCACCGTGACGGTCAGGTCTTCGGCGTTGACGCGCAGCACGCGGTTCATGCGCGACAGGTCCAGGCTGATGCCCCCTTGCACTGCCAGCAAATGCCCCTCCAGCGAGGAGCCGACCCCGAACGGGATCACCGGCACCTCGAAGCGGTCGGCCAGCTTGACCGCGTCGATCACGTCCTCGTTCGATTCGCAGAACACCACGGCGTCGGGCGGCGCAGCGTCGTAGGCGGACTCGTCGCGGCCGTGCTGGTCGCGCACCGCCTGGGCGGTCGAGCAGCGGTCGCCGAAGCGGTCGCGCAGGGCCTGCAGCATCGCGTCGGGCATCGGGCGGTGGGCGTTCATGGGCGTCTCCGGTCTTTGGCTGTGTTTGGGTTTGGGTACGGGCGTGATGATGCCTGCGGCGCTGTGCTCTGGCACGCTGTCGGGAGATGGGTCTGGGCATCGGTGCATACCCTGTTGGGTGATTCAACGTGATCTACATCACGAATAATGATCCGCAGGGGGACACAATCTCTCTGCGCCACCGGCCGGGTGGTCGGTGTGCTGGCGTTCTGATTGGCGTTTGGATTCACCTGGAGACTTGCATGAACATCAATGTTGGCGGCGCGGACCGCATCCTCCGCATCGTGGTCGGTCTGGCCCTGATCCTGCTGGCGCTGTCCGGCCAGATCGGGGCCTGGGGCTGGATCGGCGTCGTGCCGCTGGCGACCGGGCTGTTCCGGATGTGCCCGCTGTATGCGCTGCTGGGCATGAACACCTGCCCCGTGTCGCCGAAATAGGCGGCGGCTCCGGCGGCGCAGGCAAAATCCTGCGCATGCCGCGCCTTGACACCACGATTCCTGCCTCTGCCTTGACGGTTGCCCTGGCCTTTGTCGTGGGCTTCGTGTGGCCGGACTCTGTGGCCGCGCAGTCGGTCTGGACGGTGGAACTTGCACCGGGCATCGTCTCGGATGCCGGGTCCGGGCGCTCGGTGGGCGGGCGCTTATCGGCCGGAGTGATGCTGCCGCTGGGCGGTGGTGGTGCCTCGGCTGGCGTGGTGGTGGGCGCAGCGTCGTTCGGCGGTACCCGCACCGGCCCGTGGGTGCAGCGCCACCGCCGCCACACCAGCGGCCCGTTCGCCGCCCTGCAAGCCGCCGTTCCGCTGGCCGAGGGCTGGCAGGCGCAGGCACGCATCGGACTCGGGCGCTGGCAGACGGCGCTGACCACTTCCGTGAACGGCGCCGATGCATTCGACGCCTCCGAGTCGCATCTCGGCACGCTGCTGGGCGCCGGATTGGCATGGCGCCTGCCACGGGGGCTGGGCGTGGTCGCGGCGGTCGATGTCGGGCAACACCGCTTCGACGGGCTGCCCACGGTGCGGCCGGTGCTGTGGTCGCTGGGGATGTCGGCGTCGTTTTGATGAGAACGGGCCGCCTCAGGGCGTGGTGTCGCGGTGCGCCTTGAACACGTCGCGCACCGGACGCACCGGGTTCATCGGCGGCGACTTTGCCAGCGTCCGACGACCGCCAGCGTCACCCCCATCACCAGGAACGACACCACCGTCGTCACCGTGCCCAGCGCGTAGATCACCGGGGTCGTCACCGTCGTCGT
>NZ_JAAFKF010000184.1 GCF_013299175.1 Sphaerotilus sp. | reverse complement strand
CCGGGTTCATCGGCGGCGACTTTGCCAGCGTCCGACGACCGCCAGCGTCACCCCCATCACCAGGAACGACACCACCGTCGTCACCGTGCCCAGCGCGTAGATCACCGGGGTCGTCACCGTCGTCGTCAGCCCCTGCAGCTCCAGCGGCAGCGTGTTGAGGTCGCCCATCGCCTGCGAGCTGCGGGCGATCTCGTCCCAGCTCAGCGTGAAGCCGAACATGCCCACGCCCACCAGGCTCGGCCCGATCAGCGGCAGCACGACGTGCAGAAAACTCTGCCACGGCGTCGCCCCGAGGTCGCGGGCGGCTTCCTCATACGCCGGGTTGAAGCGGTTGAACACCGCGAACAGGATCAGCAGGCCAAACGGCAGCGTCCAGGTGAGCTGCGCACCGAGGCCCGAGCTGAACATGCCCAGCGTGGTCGTGAAGGTGTCGAGCGCGGCGGGCCAGTGCGCCTCCAGCAGCGTCTTCACCCCGGTGTCGAGCAGCCGGAAGCCCAGCCCGATCCCCAGCGAGACGATGATCGACGGCATGATCAGGCTGGCCACGACGACGTAGAACAGCGCCGTGCCCCCCGGCAGCTTCTTGCGGTAGGCCAGTCCCGCCAGCAGCGACAGCCCGACCGTCAGCCCCATGACCACCGCACCGAGCGCCAGCGAACGCCGGAAGGCCGCGCCGATGTCGATCACGCCGATGCCCTCCCACAGGACGCGGAACCAGTGCAGCGACACGCCGCGCATCGGGAAGGTCAGCCCGCCCTCCGGCCCCTGGAAGCTCAGCACGAAGATGGCGAGCATCGGCCCGTACAGGAAGAGCACGAAGGCGGCGAACACGGCGCCGAGCAGCCAGAAGCTCAGCGGGCGTTTCTTGCGGATGACACGGCGGGTCGTCCCCATGTCAAAGCTCCTTGCGCAGATCGACCAACCGCAGCAGCGCCGCGATCATCAGCAGCACCACCGCCAGCAGGATCACCGCGTTGGCCGCCGCGATCGGGAACTGCAGGTAGCTGGTCTGCACCTGGATCACCTTGCCGACCGAGGCGATCTGCTGGCCGCCCATCACGCCGACGGTGACGAAGTCGCCCATCACCAGCGCGATGACGAAGATCGAGCCGATGAGCAGCCCGGTACGGCTCAGCGGCAGCACGACGTGCCACACCGTCTGCCACGCGCTGGCGCCGTTGTCGCGGGCGGCTTCGATGAGCGTGCGGTCGATGCGCATCATCGAGTTGAAGATCGGCACGATCATGAACATGGTGTACAGGTGGACAAACGCCAGCACCACCGAGAACTCCGAGAACAGCAGCCACTCGATCGGCGTGTCGATCAGCCCCAGCCCCTGCAGCGTCTGGTTGACCAGCCCGTTGCGCCCGAGCAGCGGCACCCAGGACACCATGCGGATGACGTTGCTGGTCCAGAACGGCACCGTGCAGACGATGAACAGCACCGTCTGCGTCAGCGTGCCCTCGACGTGGAAGGCCAGGAAGTAGGCGATCGCGAAGCCGAGCAGCGCCGTGATTGCCCAGGTCAGCACGCTGAACTTCAGGGTGGACAGGTAGGTCTTGAAGGTCACGCACAGGTCGCCGTCGGGCGTGACCGGGCAGCCGGTGAAGACATCGAGGTAGTTCTGCCCGGTGAAGGCCGGGATCAGCTCGTACTCGGTGGCCTGCCAGACGCTGACCATCAGCACGAGGGCCAGCGGGACGACGAAGAACAGCGCGAACACCGCCGCGAGCGGCGAGGCTTGCAACCAGGCGAAGGTGGCGGTGCGGGCGCTGGTCATGGCGTGGTCCGGTGCGGAGTCAGGCAGCGACGAACTCGTTCCACTTCTGGACCATGTAGGCGTTCTCGTCCATCACGGCGTTCCAGCACGCGATGCCGCCCATGCGCTCCTCGTAGCTGCCGCCGTCGCGCACCGAGCCGGTCTTGGCCAGCACGTCGCCGCCGGGGCTCTTGATGTCCTGCGAGGCCGGCTTGCCTTCCATCCAGTAGGCCCACTCGTAAGGCTCCATCTTGGCCTTGGCGGTGTCGAGCACGGCGCTGTAGTAGCCCTGGCGGTTCAGGTAGGCGCCGGCCCAGCCGTCGAGGAACCAGTTGATGAACTCGTAGACGCCATCGGCCTTGCGCCCCGTCACCGTCTTCGGCACGCCAAAGCCGGCCGCCCAGGCACGGTACCCCTCCTTCAGCGGCTGGAAGGTGCAGGCGATGCCCTTGGTCCGCACGGCGGTCACGGCCGGCGACCACATCGACTGGATCACCACCTCGCCCGAGGCCATCAGGTTCACCGACTCGTTGAAGTCCTTCCACAGCGAACGGAACTGGCCGGCCTTCTTCGCCTCGATCAGCGTCTTGATCGTCAGGTCGATTTCCTTCTTGGTCATGTTCCCCTTGTCGGGGTACTTGTAGAGGCCCATGGCTTCCACGACCATCGCCGCGTCCATGATGCCGATCGACGGGATGTTCAGGATCGCCGCCTTGCCCTTGAACTCGGGGTTCAGCAGCTCGGCCCAGGAGGTGATCGGGCGCTTGATCAGGTCGGGGCGGATGCCCAGCGTGTCGGCGTTGTAGACGGTGGGGATCAGCGTCATGAAGCCGGTGGGCGACTTGGAGAAGGTCTTGCCGGTGGGACCGTCGAGGTACATCACCTTCTTCGGCGCGGTGCCCTGGTCGCCGACCTTCTTGCCGGCGACTTCGCCCTTGGTGAACAGCGAGGTGATCTGGTCGGCGTGCTTGATGCGCTTGACATCGATGCCCAGCAGGTTGCCGGTCGGCACGATCTTCTTGAGCGAGAAGTATTCGGTGTCGATCAGGTCGAAGCTGTTCGGGGCGGTGACGGCGCGCTTGGTCACGTCGTCGGTGGTGACGGGGATGTACTGGATCTTGATGCCGGTGTCGGCCTCGAACTTGTCGGCGATCGCCTTGTCCTGGTTCACGGCGGTGCCGAGGTAGCGCAGGACGATCTTTTCCTGGGCGTGGACAAAGGGGAAGCCGGTGATGCCGGTGGCGGCGACCCCCACGCCCGCAGCGGAGCGCAGGAAGCCGCGGCGCTGCAGTTCGGGGGTGTCGGCCGTGGGGATCGGGGCGGCCGGGGCGGTGTTCTGCGGGTCGAGATCAGCGGACATGGCGAGCACTCCTGGGGAGGTTGACGGACGGGGGAGGGGAAGAGCAAGAGGGCGTTCAGGCGGCCAGCGTGTGGGCGTCGTCGGGGTGCCAGTGCAGGGCGACGCGCTGGCCGGGTTCGAGGGGGGCGGCGTGGAAATCGGCGTCGGACAGCGCGGCCATCCAGACCGGCTCGGCGCCCGCTGCTGCCGCGTCGAGGGTGTCGGCGCTCAGGTGGACCTGCACCTGCGCGCCCTGGTATTCGATGGCGGCGACCTGCATCGTGTAGTCGCTGTCGGACCCGGCCCCCGCGCCGACCGTGCCCAGCCGCAGCCGGTCGCAGCGCACGGCGACCTTGCCGGCGGGCGTCTCGATGACGTTGTGGGCGCCGATGAAGCGCGCGACGAACTCGGTGCGCGGGCGCTCGAACACGTCGCGGGCGCTGCCGGCCTGCTCGATGCGGCCCTGGTTCATCACGACGACGAGGTCGGCCAGCGCCATCGCCTCTTCCTGCGAGTGCGTGACGTGGATGAAGCTCATGCCGAGTGCGCGGTGCCAGCGTTTCAGCTCGGCGCGCATCTTCACGCGCAGGAACGGGTCGAGCGCCGACAGCGGCTCGTCCAGCAGCAGCACCTTCGGCCGCAGCATCAGCGCCCGCGCCAGCGCCACCCGCTGCTGCTGGC
>NZ_JAAFKF010000183.1 GCF_013299175.1 Sphaerotilus sp. | reverse complement strand
CTACGTGTTCTACGAGAGTCCGCGCTGAGCGGACGGGCTGGGCGACTCAGACCCAGCCCAGCATGCCCGCGACCGCCCCCAGCCCGATCAGCCACATCGGACTGACCGGACGAAGCGACAAGCCCCGAGGTTCAGCCCGGGGTCGAGCGTTCAAGCCGGAACGGCTTGTCAAGCGACATGTATGGAAATACAGTTGTCGGATGGAAGCCGTGAAGACCCTCAAGCTGCGCATCAAGGACAAGCACGCGGGCGTGCTGTCCTTGATGGCGCGCGAGGTCAATCAGGTGTGGAACTACTGTAACGAGACCAGTTCGCGGGCGATCCGCGAGCGCGGAAAGTGGCTGAGCGGGTTCGACCTGCAGAAGCTCACGGCGGGGTACTCGAAGTGCGAGGGCGTGCGGATCGGTAGCGCCACGGTGCAACTGGTGTGCGAGGAGTACGCCACCCGGCGCAAGCAGTTCAAGAAGTCGAGGCTGAACTGGCGGGTGTCGAACGCGAAGGCGGCGAAGCATTCGCTGGGCTGGGTGCCGTTCAAGGCGGGCGGCGCGAAGTACAAGGCCGGGCAGATCGCTTTTCTCGGGCACAGGTTCAGTCTGTGGGACAGCTACGGGCTGAGCCGGTTCGATCTGCGCGCAGGATCGTTCTCGCAGGACGCGCGCGGCCGGTGGTACCTGAACGTGTGCGTCAAGGTGGACGTGCTGAAGTCGGCTGGCACTGGGCTGATCGGTATCGACCTCGGCCTGAAGACTGCAGCGACGTGCTCGGACGGCGAAGAGCTGGCGTCCGGCCTGTACCGCAAGCATGAGGGCGCGCTGGGGATCGCCCAGCGCGCCGGGAAGAAGAACCGGGTGCGCGCGATCCACGCGAAGATCGCCAACACGCGCAAGGACGCGATGCACAAGTTCAGCACCGGGCTGGTCGAGCGCAACGCGGCGATCTTCGTCGGGAACGTGCAGGCGAAAGCGATGGTGAAGACCAAGATGGCGAAGTCCACGCTGGACGCCGGATGGTCAATGCTGAAAACGATGCTGGAATACAAGAGCCATCAGGCCGGCATCGTGTTCGAGGAGGTAAATGAAGCCTACACAACCCAGACCTGCTCGCGCTGCGGGGGCATACCCGCCAGCAGTCCGAAAGGTAGGACAGGTCTGCGAATGAGGCGATGGACATGCTGCGATTGCGGCGCGGAACACCACCGCGACGTGAACGCCGCCAGGAACATCGCCGCGCGCGGACATGCGCGTCTCGCAGGAGGAATCCCCGTCCTTTAGGGCGGGGAGGATGTCAACTTCGTCCACAGCATCACCCCGACCGTCAGCGCGATCAGCCCGCCGAAGCCCTGCAGCGCGAGCCGGCTGAAGACCCAGAACATCGCCATCGGCGACGCAGGGCGCGTCAGCCTTGTCCCTGCGTCCAAGGCATCAGTGTCAGACATGGTCCGGATCGCGCAGCATGCGGCGTGCCGCCCAGCCGCTGAGCGTCAAGGCCAGCAGCGTCCAGCCCAGCCCGACCCAGTGGAGCGATCCGAACCCCGCCGCGCTGATGATCGCGCCGCCCGACATCGCGCCGATCGCCTGCCCGAGGTAGATCGCGGAGGTGTTGAGGGCCAGCAGCGCCGGCGCCAGCAGCGGTGCGGCGTGGCCCAGCCGGGCCTGCTGCGCGGAGTTCGAGGCGAAGGTGCCGAAGCCCCAGGGAACCATCACCAGCGCCACCATCCACGGCCGCGACGCCACCGGCAGCACCAGCAGGCTCAGCGCAATCCCGGACAGGTACAGCCCGACGGCCCGTGCTGCGCCGATCCGGTCCACATGGCGACTGAGCACGACGTTGCCCGCCAGCCCCCAGGCGCCGAACCACATGAACAGCAGGCTCACCTCCAGCGGCGTGGCGCCCAGCACCTGGCGGTAATAGGGCGCGATGTAGGCGAACAGCGTGAACTGGCCCGCGCCGCTCAAGGCCGTGACCACGACCACCGCCATCAGCACCGGGTGCGTGAACACCTCGGACCACGCCCGCATCGACAACACCGGCGGCTTCACCCCGGACGGCAGCACCCGCCAGACCCAGCCCGCGCCCACCAGCCCCAGCACCGCCACCAGTCCGAACGCCCAGCGCCATCCGAACGCCTCGCCGATGTAGGCGTGCAGCGGCATGCCCAGTACCGACGCGAAGGACCAGCCGAGAAAAATCGTGGTAATGGCCCGGCCGCGTTGCTCGGGCGGCGCCATGAAGCCCATCGCCGCCCCCGCTTGCGGCGTGAACACCGCCGCACCCAGCACCGCAAGCGCCCGCAGCGGCAGCAAGGCCGCATAGCTGGGAGCGAAGGCGCAGAGCAGGTGCCCGAGTCCGTACCAGAGCAGCGTCAGGGTGAGCAGCCGCCGCCGATCCCAACCCGCCAGCAAGGCCGCCAGCAGTGGCGCGCCCAGGCACATGCCAATGGCACCCACGCTGATGAGCTGCCCGCCGAGTGCGACCGAAATCTCCAGCGAGCGCACCAGGTCATTGAGCGAGCCGGGCACCACCATCACGCCGCAGCCGATGGTGAAGTTGCCGAACCGCAGGGCGCGCTGGCTGGCCAGCAGCGCCGGGCCGTCCACGCTGCCGGCGGCGACCACGGGCAAGGACGCCGCCACCTTCACGTCACAACCCTGGATGGAGCTTGAAGGCGTCCGGGTTGACGATGTTGGTCGGGGTACCGGCCAGGTAGGCAGACACGTTGTCGAACGCTGCGCGGAAGTAGTTCTCGTAGGTGTCGAGTTCCACATAGCCGATGTGCGGCGTGCAGACCGCGTTTTCGAGGCGCAGCAGCGGATGGCCTTGCAGGATCGGCTCGCTCTCGAAGACATCGACCGCCGCCATGCCGGGGCGGCCCCGGTTGAGCGCCGTCACCAGCAAGGTGTCACCGACCAGTTCCGCCCGCGAGGTGTTGACGAACAGCGAGGTCGGCTTCATCCGCGCCAGATCGTCCATGGTGATCAGGCCGCGGTTGTCCTCGCTCAGGCGCAGGTGCAGGCTGAGCACGTCCGCATCGCTGAAAAACGCCTCGCGGCTCTCGGCGGCCTCGAACCCGTCGGCCACCGCCTGCAAGCGCGACAGCTCGCTGCCCCAGACCTGCACCTTCATGCCGAAGGCCCGGCCGTAGCCCGCCACCAGCTTGCCGATGCGGCCATAGCCCCAGATGCCGAGCGTCTTGCCGTTCAGCCGCATGCCCAGGCCGAAGTTCGGCGGCATGGAACCGGCTTTCAGGCCCGAATGCTGCCAGGCGCCGTGCTTGAGATTCCCGATGTACTGCGGCAGCCGGCGCATGGCCGTCATGATCAGCGACCAGGTCAGCTCGGCCGGCGCCAGTGGCGAGCCGACGCCTTCCGCCACCGCGATGCCCAGGCGGGTGCAGGTCTCGACATCGATGTGCGAGCCGACGCGGCCGGTCTGGGCGATGAGCTTCAGGCGTGGGAGTTTTTCGAGCAACGCGCGCGGAAAGTGCGTGCGTTCCCGGATCAGCACCAGGATTTCGGCGTCTTTCAGCCGCACGGACAACTGGCCGATGCCCTTGACCGTGTTGGTGAAGACCTTGACGTTCTGTAGTTCCAGACGTTCGGCACACCGCAGCTTGCGCACGGCGTCCTGGTAGTCGTCGAGGATGATGATGTTCATGTAATGGTCGCGCGCAGGAACCCGACATTGTGCCTGCCTTTGTTCACTTGCCCTTCTTGCGGTCCTTGACATCCCCGTCCGCACTGGCATCCAACAGCGCGGCCCCGCGCATGGAGAGCACCTCGCCCTTCCTGAAGTACCCGAGCACGGAGGCAGGAGAGCGATGCCCGGTGAGGGCCATGGTTTCGGCCATGGGGATGTTGTGGAGGGCGGCCTCGGTGACGAAGCCG
>NZ_JAAFKF010000182.1 GCF_013299175.1 Sphaerotilus sp. | reverse complement strand
GATCTCGGCACCATCGCCTACGCCTTCTCCGACCGCCGCTGAGGCTGCTGCCGCTGGGTGCGGCAGCCGTGCCAGTTCCTGCAGTGCTTACTTGCGTGCCAGACGCGTCGGGCGGATCTTGGTGCCCTTGACCGCGTTGCCACGCGATTCCGCCGCTGCGAGCTGCCGTGCGAGCTTGCGGCCCGCCTTGCCTGCCGCCGCCAGTTCACGCCGCGAAGCGCCGGCTTCCTTGACCGGCTGCCAGATCACGAGCGACTGCGCCTTCTTGAAGCGCGTCTCGTCGTCGATGTGGTTCCAGTGGGCGATCTGCGTGGCCGTCACGCGGTAACGCTTGGCCAGCGCGAGCACGGTGTCGCCCTTGCGCGCCTTGATCGCCACCTTGCGCAGCGGCGGCAGATCCGGCGCCAGCGCCATGTGGGCGTTGTCGGCGACGTGTTCCGGCACATCCTGGACGCGCTGTTCGTTGCGTTGCACCAGGAGCGTGGAACCTGCCTTGACCAGCATCTTCGGCGGGATGTGGTTCATCTCGCGCAAAGCGGCTTCGCTCATCCCGGCTTGGCGGGCGGCTTCGGCGCTGCGCATCGTGCTGGGCACGACCCACGCCGTCCAGCTCGCCAGCGGCCCACGGAACTCGCCCAGGCGGCGGATGAAGCCCCCCGCGTTGTCGTAGGGCAGCAGCACCTGCGGCGTGCCAGCGGCCAGGATGACCGGCTTGTTCATCTGCGGATTGAGCGCCTTGAACTCGTCCAGCGGCATGCCCGCCAGCCGCGCGGCCACCGCCACGTCCATGTCCCGGCGGATCGGCACGCTGACGAAGTAGGGGTGGTTTTCCAGCGGAGGCAGCGTCAGGCCGAAGTCCTGCGGGGCCATCACGATGTTCTTGACCGCCTGGAACTTGGGCACGTAATGCCGCGTCTCGGCCGGCATGGTCAGGCTCTCGTAGTCGGTCGGCAATCCTGCGCGCTGGTTGCGCTCGATCGCACGCTTGACGTTGCCTTCGCCCCAGTTGTAGGCCGCCAGCGAGAGCTGCCAGTCGCCGCCGAACATCTTGTTCAGGCGACCCAGGTAGTCCAGCGCGGCGCGGGTCGAGGCCAGCACGTCGCGCCGGTCGTCGCGGAACATGTTCTGCTTGAGCGCGTAGTCCTTGCCGGTCAGCGGCATGAACTGCCACATGCCGGAGGCGCGCGCGGAGGACATGGCCTGCGGATTGAACGCGCTTTCGATGAAGGGCAGCAGCGCCAGCTCGGTCGGCATCTTGCGGCGTTGCAGCTCCTCGACGACGTGGAAGAGGTAACGCGAGCCACGCTCGGTCATGCGCTTGACGTAGTCGGGGCGGCTGGCGTACCAGCGTTCGTGGTCACGCACCAGATCGCTGTCGAGCGTGGGCATGCCGAAGCCGCCGCGCACACGGCCCCACAGATCCTTGCGGGCGTTCACGTCGCCCAGCACCATCGTCTGGCCGCTCAGCGGGTCTTCCAGCGGACCCACGGCGTCGCGGGGGTCTTCGGCGCCAAGTGCCTGCGCCGCAGGCCGCACCGCCACCGGATCAATGCCCGGCACCGGCGACAGCGGCCCTTCGGCACGGGCGAGGGCAGCGGGCAGGTCCTTGGCGCCAACGGTCGTGACCATCGGCGGCGGCTTGACATCGGTCTGGGTCTGCAGCGCGCTGGTGTAGGTGCCGTTGTCGGGCACCGAGGCGCAGCCGGTCAGGGCCAGCACCAGCGCCGACAGGGCGAAGGTGGTCGAGCGGGAGCGGGCATCACGGGTCATTGAAACTGGTCTTTCCATCGTCGTATCGTCGCAAGCACCGACACCGGATCCCGGCCATCGGCGCCTCGTGCGACCGCTGAAGCGATCACGTCCGGCTGGTCGCAACGCAAATAAGGGTTGATCTGCCGCTCCCGCCCGATTGTCGAGGGCAAGGTGGGGAGACCGCGTTCACGCAAGGACTGGCACTCGGCCTGGTACGCCGCCAGGGCGGGGCCGTGCGGCTCGACTGCGCGCGCGAAACGCAGATTGGCCAAGGTGTATTCGTGGGCGCAGCAGACCAGCGTCTCGGCTGGCAGTGCGGCGAAGCGGCTCAACGACGCATGCATCTGCGCGGGCGTGCCTTCGAACAGACGGCCACAGCCGCCCGAGAACAGCGTATCGCCGCAGAACAGGACCGATCCGGTGAAATACGCCAGATGCCCGAGCGTGTGGCCCGGAACCGCCATCACGTCGATGTTCAGACCCAGGCCCGGCAGGTCAATGCGGTCGCCGTCATGGACTGGAATCACCGGCACAGGCATCGGCTCGTTGCCCGGACCCCAGACCTGCGCCGCCACTGCGCGCGGATGGTCGAGCAGCGTCCGCAGACCACCGACATGATCGGGATGCTTGTGGGTCACTAGAATGCCCGAGAGCCGCAAGTCGGCACGGTCCAGTGCGGCAATGACCGGCGTCGCGTCTCCCGGATCGACCACCACCGCCTCGCGGCCGTTGTGGAGCATCCAGAGATAGTTGTCGTCGAAGGCGGGTAGGGATAGCAGATTCATGGCGCAGGATTCGCGGATTATAGAGAGAGCCCCTTGGTTGAAAGCCCCTGCTGGCCGCTATCTGCTGGCCTGGGAGCAGCAGCAGCTCGACCGTGTGGTGGCCGACATCTTCGGCTACCACGCCGTGCAGGTTGGCTGGCCGATGGTGCAGGCGCTGCGCTGCAGCCGCATCAGCCACCGCTGGCTGCTCAATGACGGGCAGCTCGATGCCGATCTGGGCGGCGGGGAAGGTGCGCTGCCGGTCAGTGTACTCACCGACTACGACACGCTGCCTTTCCCCAGCAACAGCCTCGATCTCGCCGTGTTGCCGCACACGCTGGAGATGACGGCGGATGCCCACCACACCCTGCGCGAGGTCGAGCGCGTGCTGATGCCGGAAGGTCGCGTGGTCATCGTCGGCTTCAATCCGACCAGTCTGTGGGGCCTGTGCCACCAGCTCGACACCATCGGGCGCCGGGTCGGCATGACCAGCCCGGTGATGTCCGAAACGGGCGAATTCATCGGCCCGCGGCGGCTGCGGGACTGGTTGCGGTTGCTGGGATTCGAGATCGAATCGGGGCATTTCGGGTGCTATCGTCCGCCTTTTGCCTCGCAGGGGTGGCTGGACCGCAGTGCGTGGTGGGACCAGGCGGGCGAGCGGTGGTGGCCGGTGTTCGGCTCGGTCTACGTGCTGACCGCCGTCAAGCGGGTGCGTGCGATGCGCCTGCTCGGCCCGGAATGGAAACGCAAGCGCCGCGTGGGGACAGCGCCCGCCGCCGTCGCCCAGCGCCAGCCGCACACGACCCCTGGCACCTCCCGGAACACGACTGAATAGCCAAGCGCACTGCATGACCGAAGACACCGTTTCCCCCTCCGCGGCGGCCAAGCCCGCGCTGTCCGTGACCCGACCGCAGGTGGTCATCTACACCGATGGCGCCTGCAAGGGCAATCCCGGCCTGGGTGGCTGGGGCGCCTGGTTGCAGAGCGGCGACCACGACAAGGAACTCTTCGGTGGCGAGCCGAACACGACCAACAACCGCATGGAGATGACCGCGGTGATCGAGGCGTTGGCGAGCCTGAAACGCACCTGTGACATCGTGCTCTACACCGACAGCGAGTACGTCAAGAACGGCATCACCACCTGGATCCACGGGTGGAAATCGCGGGGCTGGAAAACCGCCGCCAAGCAACCCGTGAAAAACGCCGATCTCTGGCAGCGCATGGACGCGCTGTCGCAGTTGCACAAGGTCGAGTGGCGCTGGGTCAAGGGGCATGCGGGGGATCCGGGCAACGAAAAGGCGGATGCGCTGGCCAACCGCGGGGTGGAAGCGGCCCGCCGGTAGCGCCAAGACCCGCCTTCGCGGGCATGACGGGTTTTGAT
>NZ_JAAFKF010000181.1 GCF_013299175.1 Sphaerotilus sp. | reverse complement strand
CCAGATAGGTCCGCAGCTTGTCCGAGCGGCTCGGGTGCTTGAGCTTGCGGATGGCCTTGGCCTCGATCTGGCGGATGCGCTCGCGCGTCACGTCGAACTGCTTGCCGACTTCTTCCAGCGTGTGGTCGGTGGACATCTCGATGCCGAAGCGCATGCGCAGCACCTTGGCCTCGCGCGGCGTCAGGCTGTCGAGGATGTCCCGCACGACATCGCGCAGACCCGACTGCATCGCGGCCTCGATCGGCGCGGTGTTGTTGGTGTCCTCGATGAAGTCGCCCAGGTGGCTGTCGTCGTCGTCCCCGATCGGCGTTTCCATGGAGATCGGCTCTTTCGCGATCTTCATGATCTTGCGGATCTTGTCCTCGGGCATCTCCATCTTCTCGGCCAGCGAGGGCGCGTCCGGCTCGAAACCGAACTCCTGCAGGTGCTGGCGCGAGATCCGGTTCATCTTGTTGATCGTCTCGATCATGTGAACCGGGATGCGGATGGTGCGGGCTTGGTCGGCGATCGAGCGCGTGATGGCCTGGCGGATCCACCACGTCGCGTAGGTCGAGAACTTGTAGCCCCGGCGGTATTCGAACTTGTCCACCGCCTTCATCAGGCCGATGTTGCCTTCCTGGATCAGGTCGAGGAACTGCAGGCCGCGGTTGGTGTACTTCTTGGCGATGGAGATGACGAGGCGCAGGTTGGCCTCGATCATCTCGCGCTTGGCTTCACGCGAGTTGGCTTCGCCCTCGTTCATGCGCTTGTTGATCGCCTTCAGGTCGTCGATCGGCACGACGGCCTTGGTCTGCAGGTCGATCAGCTTCTGTTGCAGTTCCTGGATCGGGGGCAGGTTGCGGCCCATGATGGCGCTGTAGGGCTTGCCGGCGGCGATCTCGCCTTCGGCCCAGGCGAGGTTCAGGATGTTCGGCGGGAACACCTTGATGAACTGCTCCTGCGCCATGCCACAGCGGTCCACGACGATCTTGCGCAGCTCGCGCTCGTAGCGGCGCACATCGTCCACCTGCGAACGCAGCAGGTCGCACAGCTTCTCGATCGTCTTGACCGTGAAGCGGATCGTCATGAGCTGGTTGCTGATGGCCGTCTGGGCGGCGTTGTAGGGCGCCGACTTGTAGCCGTGGCTGGTGTAGGCCGCGCGCATCTTGGCGAACTCGGCGCGCATCGAGTCGAAGCGCGTCAGGGCCTGGTTCTTCAGTTCTTCGAGCTTCTTGGTCAGCGCCTTGGAGGTGCCGCCCTCTTCCTCGTCCTCGTCGAACTCGTCGAAGTCTTCTTCGGCGACGTAGTCATCGGCTTCTTCGGACGACACGAACCCATCGACCACTTCCGAGATCTGCGACTCGCCGGCCCGGATCCGGTCGGCCATGCCCAGGATCTCGTCGATCGTGGCGGGCGAGGCGGAAATCGCCAGCATCATCGCCTGCAGACCGCCTTCGATCCGCTTGGCGATCTCGATTTCACCTTCGCGGGTCAGCAGCTCGACCGTGCCCATTTCGCGCATGTACATGCGGACCGGGTCGGTGGTGCGGCCGAACTCGGAGTCCACCGTGGACAGCGCGGCTTCGGCGGCTTCCTCGGCTTCTTCCTCGGTCGAGGTCGTCGTGCCGCCACCGGCGATCAGCAGCGTGGCCGCGTCGGGCGCCTGCTCGTAGACCGCGATGCCCATGTCGTTGAGCATCGAGATGATGGCTTCCAGGATCTCGTTCTCGACCAGCTTCTCGGGCAGGTGGTCGTTGATCTCCTGGTGCGTCAGGAAGCCGCGGGTCTTGCCCATCTTGATGAGGGTCTTCAGCTCCTGGCGGCGCTTGGCGACTTCCTCTTCGGTGAGCGTGGTCTCGTCCAGACCGAATTCCCGCATCAGCGCGCGCTCCTTGGCGCGGCTGACCTTCATGCGCAGCGGTTTGGCCTTGGGCTTGTCGGCTTCGACCTCGACTTCCCCTTCGACGACCACCTCGACCTCGGCTTCCACCTCGGCTTCGACGTCGATCTCGGCGTCGGGGTCGGTGAAGTCTTCATCGGCGTCCAGCGTGGGCTTCTCGGCCTTTTTCTCGATCTTCTTGTCGGCCTTCTCCGTCTTCTCGGCCTTGTCTACCTTGACGGTTTTCTCGGCTTTCTCGGCTTTTTCAGCCTTCTCGACCTTCGTGTCCGACTCGGCCTCCGGCGCCTTGGCCTTGCGGCCACGCTTGATCACGACGACAGGCACAGTGGCCTCGGTCGGTGTGAGCGGGACGGCGGTCGCTGTGACCACCTCGGTCGCGGTGGCGGGGGCTTCGGGCTTGACGGCCTTGACTGCCTTCACGACGCGCACGGTCTTGGACGCCACCGGAGCGGCCGGAGCGGCAGCGGTGTTCGTCTCGGGGGATTGCTCAGGGGCGCTCTTTTTCGCGGGCATGCGATTCCTCGGCTGGGGTGCTCGGATACGGTGGGGCTTTGAGCCTGAATCACAAGTCTCGGGCGGCGCACTGCAGGCGCTCGCGGACGAGGTGCTTTTCAGGCGGGCAAGCTGGCGTGAACATCCATCAAGGTGCAGTGCTGGCGGGGAAGTTGGCCTGAAATAACCCGTGTCGCGGGTGGCCGGGGCCGGCAGGCACTGCTGTCACTCTTGCCGCGTCGAAACCAACCTTCAATTATACAGGAGCGTTCCCGGCCGGCCTGGACTTGAGCTGGGACCGCTGCTGGAAGAGCGCATTGCGGCGCTGGGTGGCCGCCTCGGACAACTCGCCCGACTCCAGCAGCAGCGCGATCTCGTCCTCGACCGCCTGCAGCCGGATCCGGTTGACGATGGCCCGCAGATCGTCCGCCAGGGGCGCATCGCTGCCGAGTTCGTGCAGGCGGCGGATGCGCTCCAGCAGCGCGCCCAGCCCCGCTTCGGCCGGGTCTTGTGCCAGTTCGTCGAGCGTGGCCAGGATGCCGCTGGCGCCCAGCACGCCCTGGTCATGCAGCAGCCGCTCCAGCGCGGCGAAGAAGCCCCCATGCGGCGCACTCTGCTGCCCCAGCAGTTCATGCACCTCACCGGGCAGGTCGAGCCAGAGCTGCGCGTTCTGCACCAGCAACCACGCCGCTCGGTCGAGCAGTGAGGCCGTGCGTGGTGGTGGCCGGCGCGGGGACGCCATCGCCGCGCTGCCCCCCTTGCGCGCCCACGGTGGGGGATCGTTGCCGAAGCTGCGGCCCTTGCCGCGCTTGCTGCGCCAGTCCTTGGCGTGTTCGGGTGTGCCGTCGTCCATCGGGTCGTAGCCGAGGCCAACGGACTCCGCTTCGGCGGGTGGCGCCTCGTCGGGCGGGGGCGCGCGGTCCCAGTCTGGCTCGGGCTGCTGCGGTTCCGCCCGCCGCCGCTCGCCCCGGCGTGACCCTGCCGCGGCCCAGTGGTGCAGCAACACATCGGCAGTCAACCCACCATCGCGCGCCAGTTCGACCAGCAACTGCGCCTTGAGCAAGCCCTCGGGCAGCAGCTCGTACAACGGCCGTGCCTGCGCCAGCATCCGTGCGCGGCCTTCGGGCGTGGCCATGTCGCAGCCATCGCCCGCCACCGCCAGCAACTGCCGCGACAGCGTGAACGCCTCGTGGATGCAGGTTTCGAACGCCTCCGGCCCGCGCTCGCGGATGAAGGAATCCGGGTCGTGCTCGGCCGGCAGGAACAGGAAACGGAAGCTGCGCGTGTCGCCCGCGTGCGGCAACACGGCCTCCAGCGCCCGCGCCGCCGCCCGACGCCCGGCCGCGTCGCCGTCGAAGCTGAACACCACCTGTTCGGAAAACCGCAGCAGCTTGATGATGTGGTCGCCGGTGCAGGCCGTCCCCAGCGTCGCCACCGCGTTGCCGAAACCGAGCTGCGCCAGGGCCACAACATCCATGTAGCCCTCGGTGACGAGGATGAAGCCGCGCTTGCGGATCGCGGCCCGCGCCTCGAACAGGCCGTACAGCTCCCGGCCCTTGCTGAACACTGGCGTCTCGGGCGAGTTCAGGTACTTCGGCTCGCCCTGGTCCAGCACCCGCCCGCCGAAGCCGATCACCTCGCCCTTGGGG
>NZ_JAAFKF010000180.1 GCF_013299175.1 Sphaerotilus sp. | reverse complement strand
GGCAGCCAGCATGTGCAGGTGCCGGTGCAGGGGCTGGCGCTGTTCATCAATGCGTTCAACTTCCCGTCGTGGGGCCTGTGGGAAAAGGCGGCGCCCGCGCTGCTGTCCGGCGTGCCGGTCGTGGTGAAACCGGGCACGTCCACCGCGTGGCTGACGCAGCGCATGGTGCGCGATGTGGTCGAGGCGGGGGTGCTGCCCGCGGGTGCGCTGAACATCGTCTGCGGCAGTTCGGCCGGGCTGCTCGACGCACTGCGGCCGTTCGATGTGCTGTCGTTCACCGGCTCGGCGGACACGGCGGCGCTGCTGCGGCGGCATCCGGCCGTGGCGGAACGCTCGGTGCGCGTGAACATTGAGGCGGACAGCGTGAACTCGGCGGTGCTGATGCCGGGCACGGCGCCGGGCAGTGCGGCCTTCGACCTGCTGGTCAAGGAAGTCGCCCGCGAGATGACGGTCAAGTCGGGCCAAAAATGCACCGCCATCCGCCGCGTCTTCGTCCCCGAAGCGCTCTATGACGCCGCTGCCGAAGCGATCGGCGCCCGGCTGGCGAAGACCACGGTGGGCAACCCGCGCAACGAGGCGGTGCGCATGGGTTCGCTGGTCAGCCGCGCTCAGCTCCGCAGCGTGCAGGACGGCATCGCCGCGCTGCAGCAGCACGCACAAACCTTGTTCGACGGCCGCGGCGCCGCGCTGATCGACGCCGATCCGGCGGTCGCCGCCTGCATCGCCCCGGTGCTGCTCGGAACGCGGGACGCTGACGGCACGGCTATTGTCCACACCACCGAAGTCTTCGGCCCGGTCGCCACGCTGCTGCCCTACCGCGACGCGGCGCACGCACGGCAACTCGTGGCCCGCGGCGAAGGCTCGCTCGTCTGCTCGCTGTACGGCGAAGACGGCGCGGAATCCGCCCGCTCGCTGGCCGACACCGCGCTCGACCTCGCCGCCAGCCACGGCCGCGTCCACGTCATCACACCGGAAGTCGCCGCCCTGCAGAGCGGGCACGGCAACGTGATGCCGCAGTCGCTGCACGGCGGCCCCGGCCGGGCGGGTGGCGGTGAAGAACTCGGCGGACTGCGGGCGCTGAATTTCTACCACCGGCGTGCAGCCGTGCAAGGCAGCGCAGCCGTGCTCAGCAGCGTGCAAGCGGCAGGCTGATCGCCGGGCCATACCGGGCCCACAATGGGCGGCTTGTTCAGAGGAGCTTCTCGATGACTTTCCGCCCACGCCCCACGCGCCACCTGATCGCCCTGGTCCTGCTGTGCGCCGCTGCAACGTTGCCTGTGCAGGCGGCGAGCACGGCGGCTTCCTCCGCCTCCGACAGTGCATCGAGCGCCGCCAGCAGCGCGTCCGATTCGATCGGCAAGTCCAGCAACAGCTCCTCGCCCGGCAACGACGTGGCCGATGGCGACTACCGCGTGATCGACATGGCCGAGGCCACCGATCGACCGGGGCGGGTGCGCCTGACGCTGCAAGGCGTGGCGGCGGGCAAGCCCGAGACCACGTTCGAGCTGTACCTGCCCCGGGCCACCCTGGAACAGACGCAACTCACCACCGGCCAGCAGATCCGCACCCGCCAGCGTCCCTACGGCATCGAGTTCGCCCGCGCCGATGCCCGCGAACCGTTCTTCCTCGCCCTGCACGACGCGTGGCACCGCGAGCTGGCCTCGCATCCCGTGACGCTGTGAGGCGTGCCGCCGCCGGGGGGTGGATCGCCCTGGCCGCTGCGGTGCCGCTGGGCGCGCAGGCCGGCTTGCCGCGCCTGTGCGACCAGCCGACCACACTGACCGCTGCACAACAGGCCCGGCTGCTGCGGGTCAGTGCCGTCGTCAAGGACGTGCTGGAGCGCACCGGGCAGCGCGTGGCCCTGGTCTCGCGCTCGGGGCTGGATCTGGACCGGTTGGGCCTGCGTTACTCGCACAGCGGCTACACGGCGCGGGATAGCGCGAACGGCCCGTGGTCGGTGCGGCAGTTGTATTACGCCTGCGACGCCGGGCAGTCCAGGCTCTTCGACCAAGGCTTGTCCGGTTTCCTTTTCGGCACCAACGATCCGGAACGCGGCGCGCTGTCCCTGGTCTTCTTGCCGCCGGACGCGGCGGAGCGGCTGGAGCGCGCCGTCCTCGACACACGGCAGGCGCTGGCGCTGCTCGGGGCGACCTACAGCGCCAATGCCCACGCCTGGAGCCAGCGTTACCAGAACTGCAACCAGTGGACGGTCGAGCTGTTCGCCGCGGCGCAAGGCGATCTCGGCCCGAACGCCGACCGCGCCGCCGCGCAGCAGTGGCTCCAGGCACAGGGTTACGCGCCCAGCGTGATCGACCTCGGCTTCCACCCGCTGCTCTGGCTCGCTGCGCTCAGTCCCTGGCTGCACCACGACGACCATCCGCCCGAAGACCTGAACGCAGCGCGTTACCGGGTCAGCATGCCCGCGTCGGTTGAGGCATTCGTGCGTGCCACGGTGCCGGGCGCGACGCGGATCGAAATCTGCCACGCCGACCAGCGCGTCGTCGTCCACCACGGCTGGACCCCGATCGCCGAGGGTTGTCACGCGGGCGACATGGACACCGTGGTGGCGCTGGACTGAGGCGCCAAACCAAGGGCGATCCCGGCTGCGCGGGCTGCGGGCGTGGGCCATCATGGTTCCATCTTCCCGAGAGTTCCGAGGACATTGATGTTCCGCACCCCGCCCCACGCCGCCACAGCCCCCGCCGCCACGGTCGTCGCACTGGCCGTTGCCTCGCTGCTGACCGCCTGCGCCACGCCTCCCGGCGGCGCGCTGACCGGCGGCGACCGCACCGCCACCCTGCGCTACACCGAACACGGCGTGCCGCACATCACCGCGTCCGACCCCGAATCCCTCGCCTACGGCACCGCCTACGCCCACGCCCGCGACAACGTCTGCCAGACCGCCAACCAGCTTGTCACGGTGCGCGGCCAGCGGGCGCGCTTCTTCGGCGGCGACAAGGCGAGCGGCTTGCTGGGGCGGCGCGTGCTGCCGAACGAGCAGATCGATTTCTTCATCGCCGCGCACATGGACGACGCCGCGCTCGCCCGCGTCTCGGCGGCGACGGGTGCCGAAGCGCGCGCGCTGGAAGCCGGCTATGTCGCGGGCTACAACCGCTACCTGCGCGACCGGGCAGCCGAGCTTCCGGCCGCCTGCAAGGGCCAGCCGTGGGTGCAGCCGATGACGCTGGCCGAGTTCCGCCGCCTCAACGAGCTGACCACCGTGCAAGCCGGGATTGCCGCATTGGCCGACGGCGCGCTCGCCGCCCAGCCCCCCAAGCCAGCCGCCGCCACCACGTCGGCGCTGCCCTCCCCGGCCATCGACCTCGCCGACGCCGTCGGGGCAATGCGCGAAGCCGGCGTGATCGAGCCGCGCATGGGGTCGAACGCCTGGGCCTTCGGCAAGGACACCACCGCCAACGGCAGCGGCGTGCTGCTGGGCAATCCGCATTTCCCGTGGCAAGGCGTGAACCGCTTCTGGCAGATGCACCTGACCCTCACCGGCCCCGGTGGCTTCGACGTGATGGGCGCCAGCGTCGGCCACAGCCCGGTGGTGCAGGTCGGGTTCAACAAGGACGTGGCGTGGTCGCACACCGTGTCCACGGGCAAGCGGTTCACGCTGCACGAGCTGGCGCTGCAGCCGGGCGAGCCGACCACCTACCTGATCGACGGCCAGCCCGAGAAGATGCAGACGCGCACCTTGAAGATCCAGGTCCGCCAGCCCGACGGCACGCTCGCCGACAAGACGCAGACCTGGTGGAGCACGCGCTGGGGTCCGGTCGTGGTCGTGCCGCGGGCGGGGCTGAACTGGACCGCCGCCAAAGCCTACGCGCTGAAGGACGCCAACACGCTCAACGCCCGCGCCGTCGAAACCTGGCTGGGTTTCAGCCGCGCCACCCAGGTGGAGGACTTGACGCAGGCGATGCGCAACCTCGGCCTGCCCTGGGTCAACACCATCGCCGCCGACCGCCACGGCCACGCGCTGTACGCCGACCTGAGCGTGGTGCCCGATGTGGATGCGGCCTTGCTGCAACGCTGTGCGCCGAGTCCGC